>CAUVEB010000011.1:0-13199 GCA_963550915.1 uncultured Leptotrichiaceae bacterium | reverse complement strand
GGATTCTTAACAAGAGATTCAAGAATGGTTGAAAGAAAGAAATATGGTAAGAAGAAAGCTAGAAGAAGCCCACAATTCTCTAAGAGATAAGAAAATCATACCAAAGAAAAACAAAAGCCCTTTGAAATTATTTATTTTAAAGGGTTTTTTATTTATTTACATTTTTTAAATTTGTTTGAATTTGTTAAAAATTCTTTACATAGGTGACAAATAGGTGACAAGTAGGTGACAAAATGAACAAAATAAAAAGGTAGTTACCTACCTTTAAAAACTGTATATAAACTTTGCATATCACTTAATAATTTAGAAAAGTATCTATTATATGATAAATACAAGAAACTATTAGTAAGTAATTTTTCATTTTCATTTGACGAATACATTAATACGAAGTATAATGATAGTAGAAAATATATAGATTTAAAAACAAGATATTATATAAAAACAAAAGCTAAATTAACTGTTCATCAAGGTAAACAAGGAAAGCATATATTAGGTCATAATAACTATCAAGGTGGCTCTTATGTATTTGATACAATAGATATACAAGAATTAGTTAATAAATATGCAGGAAACGGAGAATTGAAATTTAAGCCTGATGAAAATTGAAATAAAGTAGAAATAATAGAAATTGATGAATATATAGGAATGTATATTAGTAAAAATAAAACTGAAATATATGAAACTAAAAGATTTTCAATTCATTATTCTAAAACAGGAATACATATAGTGCCGAGAAAGGAAAAATAATATGATTGCAATAGAAGAAATGATAAATGCTGAGGGACATCATATAAATTTAACATTAACAAATGGAAATTATTATAAAAATTTATTGGCATTTGAGTATTTTGAAGCTGAAAGTGAAGAAGAAGAAAATAGTCTAGACGTTGAAATTTTTATGATAGGGCAATCCGAAATAGAAAAAATAGAGATATTAGATTAGAGTAACTGTAAAAGGTTGTTTTTTTTTGTTAGTTAAATAAATTTATTTTATAATTGCCTTTTATAGCGTAGGCGTTAAAGAACGCTTTTTTTGTTTACAAATAGTTGTCATACAACTTAAAAAATGAAAGGAGAAACAATGATAAAAGAAGAATTACAAGCATTAGGAATTGAAGAAAGTTTAGCAGAAAAATTAGCTGATGGAGAATTAGGGAAAGTAATTCCTTATGCAAGATTTAAAGAAGTAGTTGATGAAAAAAATGAACTTAAAGCACAATTATCTGAACGTGATAATCAATTGAAAGACCTAGGTAAATTAACAAAAGATAATGATGAATTAAATTCAAAAATAAAAGAACTACAAGACTTAAATAAAGTAAAATCGGAAGAGTACGAATCTAATCTAGCAAAATTAAAATTAGATAATGCAATTGATTTAGCTTTAACAAACAATGGTGTTAAAAATAATAAGGCGTTAAAAGCTTTATTAGATTTAGGTACTATTAAAATGGATTTTGGACTTTTTATTTATACAAATATCTTTATTTCAGTTTTTGCTTGAAAATTTTAATAATATGATTTATAATTAATTTGAGGTGATAAATATGAAAGCTTTTAAACCTGCTAAATTACCTTTAGATTTAGATGTTCATGACCTATTAAGGCTTAATAAAAAAGTTATAAAAGCTAATAAGCTTATTACAGAATTTAACGCAAAATTAAAATATAATAAATTCAATAATTTTCTTTTTTTTATGTTTAATCGTAAAGAAGCAATAAGTTCAACAAAAATTGAAGGTACTCAGTCAACTTTAAATACTGTTTTAGAGGCAGAGATAACAAACAAAAAAAATGATGATACAACAGAAGTTCTAAATTATATTAGTGCATTAAGCAAAGGTAAAACCCTACTTAGAGACTTGCCTATTTGCACTAGACTTATTCAAGCAGTGCATAAAGAAATGCTAAAAAGTGGTAGAGGTCATAATTCAAGTATTGGAAATTATAGAAAAATTCAAAACTGGATAGGTTCTTCGAATAATATAAATACAGCTCAATACATACCACCAGAACCTCAGTATATCGATGAGTATATGAGTAATTTGGAAGAATATATTAATTCAGATAGTGATATAGATGATTTAATAAAAATAGCTATAATACACGCACAATTTGAGACTATACACCCTTTTATTGACGGAAATGGTAGAGTTGGTCGTATTTTAATAATACTTTATTTATATAATCGTGGTCTAATCGATGATACTATTTTTTATATCAACGAAGAAATAGAAAGTAAAAAACTAAAGTATTATTCATATTTAAACGGTGTAAGAAATAATAAATGGTTTGAATTTATTGATTTCTTTTTAGATTGCATTATTAATCAAGCTGGTAAAAGTATTGATAAAATTGATAAAGTAAATGAACTTTATAAAAATATAGAAAGACAGGAAATAGTAAAAAATAAGTATCTTGAATTTATTTTTAAATCACCGGTATTTACTGCTAAAAAAATGTCTGAAGATTTAAATATCAGTTTTTCAACAGCTAGAACTATAATTAAAAAGCTTGAAGAAAAATATATTATTTACTCTAATGGAAATAAAAGAAATGGTTTATACTTTTTCATTGATTTTATAGATATATTTTAATATAAAAAAACTAGCATTTGCTAGTTTTTTATTTACATTCTAATACTATTTTAACATCTTTATTAATTTTAGCTCCTACTGCTACATTTTGCGATTTTATTATACCTGTACCTGTAATTTTTAGGTTTGGATATTCAGAATACGGATATATACTTAAAAGTGATTTTATACTAAGCCCAGTTAAATCTGGCATATATCCTATTTCAAATTGCTTTTTAACATATTGTAAGTCTTTTGGAACTTTTTTATTTGATAATTCATTTTGTATTGGCATATCAGGTTTTTGTATATCTACTGTAGGCATCATTCCTTTGTATTTTATAAGTCTTTCAAGAACTATTTTTACAGATGGCAATGCAACTGATGCTCCATAATATGCACCTTTTGGTTCATTAACTGTTATAAGTATTGAATATTGTGGTTTATCTGCAGGTATAAATGCAAAAAATGATGAAAAATATTTTCCACGTTCATATCCTCTTGGACCTGCTTTTTGTGCTGTACCTGTCTTACCACCAATTCTATACCCATCAATTGTAACTTGTCTTCCTGTTCCTTGAGTTACAACTTCTTCTAACATATCTCTTATCTGTTCTGATGTTTTTTCACTTATCACATTTTTTTCAACTACTGCTTTGTTTTCAAATACAATATTATTCTCACTATCAGTAATATGTGATACCATATAAGGTTTTAATAATTTACCACCGTTTATTGTAGTATTTAATGCCATTATCATTTGAAGCTGATTCATTGAAATACCTTGTCCAAAAGAAACATTTGATTTTCTAACTTCACTAAAATCTTTTAGTTCAAATAATCTACCGGCAGTTTCATATACAGTATCAACATTAGTTTTTTTACCTAAACCATAAGCTTTTAAGTATTCATAAAATACATCTGTTGACATCATTTGACCTATTTTAACCATAGCAACGTTACCTGAATGTGCAATAATTTTTGAAACAGGTAAACTTCCTACTGTAGTTTTATCATGATCATGTATTATTCTATTTTTTACCTTAATACTTCCTTCAGAACTTATTATTGTATTTTTAGTAATATGTTTTTCTTCAATTGCTGATGATACAGTTATAGGTTTAAATATAGAACCAGGTTCAAATAAATCTGTTATAACTCTATTTTTTATTTCTGATTTCTCTTTTGCTTTTGGATATGAATCCATTGCAATTACTTTTCCTGTTTGTGTTTCAATAATTACACCCATTACAGATTCTGCATCAAATTTTTCAAAAGTATTTTTTAAAACTGTATTTAGTTCAAATTGCATTACACTATCAATAGTTAAATGAACATTATTTCCAGACATAGGAGTTTCTATTATCTCATAGTCAATAAGTGAAGGTAAAGTATATTTTTTTAAGGCTGCAATAGCTGATCTATAAATTTTAGCTTTTCCATCTTTACCTTTTAAATATTCATCATAACTTTTTTCAATACCATATACAGGTTCATTTTCCTTATTTAAAAAGCCTATTATACTTTCAAAAGCGTTATCAGAACTTACATATCTTTTAGAAAATTGTTCAAAAAATATCCAACTGTTTATTATCTTTAATTTTTTTAAATTTTCTTTTAATTCTTTTTCTTTATCATAAGTTATTTCTATTTTTAAATCTAAATATTTCTTATTATCTGCTCTTTTCTTGTATATCTCTTCTCTTAAGTCTTTCTCGCTATATTCTAGTGTACTACTTAATATTTGTATAACTTTTTCAACTCTATCTTCTGGTATATTAGTTGGATCAATTATTATTCTATATTTATCAATATCAAATGCTAATTTATGATTATCACTTGTTATAATTTCTCCTCTTTTAGCCTTTATATTTTCTATACCATATCTTGAGTTGTCTAATTTTTGCCTTGCTGTCATTCCGTTATATCCTTGTAGATATATTACCAAAAAAAAGAAAGATGAAAATAATGCTAATACAGTAAGTAAATATCCTGTTAATATTGTAATTTTTTTTGATATTATCATAAGGAATATAAAAAATATAAATGCAAGTAATATTATTTTTAACATTTTTACTCCAATTAATATTTAAATAGTTATCTATTTACATTTTTCTAAGATTAAATTTGTAACAAGTTTAGGATTAGCTTTTCCTTTAGATAATTTCATAGCTTGTCCCATTAAATGTTTAATTGCTCTATCTTTTCCAGCTTTTAAATCTTCTACAGATTGTGGATTTTCAGATAGTATTTTATCAACTAATTCATTAATATAGTCATTATCTACTACTTGTACTAAATTATCTCTTTTAACTATTTCTTCTGCTGTTAATGTGCTATCAAGCATTTTAGCAAATACTTCTTTTGCGATTTTTGAGCTTATTACATTTGTATTTATTAGTGATATAAGCTGTGCCATATTATTTTCAGATATATTAAACTGCTCAATACTAATATTTTTTTCTTTTAAAACTCTTAAAATTTCTGTTAATACCCAACTACAAGCTTGTTTTGGTGAATTTGTAAGCTTAACTAAATTTTCAAAATAATCAGCAAGTGCCAAATCACTAACAAGTGGTTTTGCCTCAAGTTGTGCTATACCATACTCTTTTATAAATCTATTTAATTTTTCATCTGCAAATTCAGGCATATCTTCTTTCATTTTTAAAAGTCTTTCATCAGATATTACAACTGCAGGTAAATCAGGTTCTGGAAAATATCTATAGTCCATAGCCTCTTCTTTTGAACGCATAGGTCTTGTAATTCCATTTTCTTCGTCCCAAAGTCTAGTTTCTTGAACTACTCTTTCTCCTTTTTCAAGTAAATCTATTTGTCTACTTGTTTCATATTCTATGGCTTTTACAACTGCTTTAAATGAGTTTAAGTTCTTAGTTTCTGTTCTAGTACCTAGTTTTGTATCTCCTTTTTTTCTAACCGATACATTAGCATCACATCTAAGTGAACCAAGTTCCATACTAACATCACTAATCTTAGTATATTTTATTCTTTCTTTTAATGTTGTTAAATAAGCATAAGCTTCATTTGAATTTTTTATTACAGGTTTTGTAATAATCTCAAGTAAAGGCATAGATGCTCTATTAAAATTAAGTAAACTTTCTTTTGATATATGTATACTCTTTGCTGTATCTTCTTCTATTTGTATTCTTTCAATCTCAATATTACTTGTGCTTCCATTAGGAAGTTTTACTTCTAAGCTTCCATTTTGTGCATAAGGTCTAAAAAATTGTGTTATTTGATAATTTTTTGGAGAATCTGGATAAAAATAGTTTTTTCTATCAAAATAACTTATTTTATTTATTTCACAATTTAGAGCAAGTGCTGCTTTTATTGCATAGTTTAATACTTCATCATTTAATTTTGGAAGTGCCCCTGGTTCTCCTATACAAGTTGGACTTATACAAGTATTTGGTTCCATTTCATCATAACTTGCTGATGCACTACACCATATTTTAGATTTAGTCTTTAGTTGTACGTGTACTTCAAGTCCTATGACTGTTTCATAATTCATTTATTATTTCCCACTCTTTCTTTTCAAAACTAATTAAATTTGCGGATATTCTATTTCTTCTCTAACACCTTCATAGATATTTGCAACATTTAATAATAAATCTTCTCTAAAATAGTTTGATATTAATTGCATACCAACAGGAAGTCCATTTATTAATCCTGAAGGTACAGATAATGCTGGTAATCCTGCAAGATTAATTGATACTGTGTATATGTCTGATAAATACATAGTTACTGGATCTTTTATTTTTTCTCCTTTTTTAAATGCTAAAACTGGAGATGTTGGTGTTAAGATAATATCAACTTCTTTTAATGCGTTTTCAAAATCTTGTTTTATAAGTCTTCTAACTTGTGATGCTTTTTTGTAATATGCATCATAAAATCCTGAGCATAATACATAGTTACCTATCATTATTCTTCTTTTAACCTCAGAACCAAAACCTTGAGTACGTGTTTTAACATACATATCTTCAACACTTTCATTTGAAGCTCTAACACCATATCTAACACCGTCATATCTTGATAGATTACTTGCTGCTTCTGCTGATGATATTATATAGTAAGAGGCTATTGCATATTTTGTATGTGGTAAACTTATTTCTTTAAATTTAACACCTAATTTTTTTAATTCTTCTATAGCTTTTTCTATATTTTGTTTAATATCTTTATCTAAATCTTGTGTAAAATATTCTTTAGGTAGTCCTATTACTAAATCTTTAATGTCTTTATTTATTAATTTTGTATATTCAGGAACTGGCATTTCTGAAGTTGTTGCATCCATTTCATCATATCCTGCTATAACTTCAAGCATAGCTGCAACATCAACGCTTTTTTTAGCTAATATTCCTATTTGGTCTAATGATGACCCAAAAGCCATAAGACCATATCTTGATACTCTTCCATATGTAGGTTTTAAACCAACAAGACCACAAAGAGCTGCAGGTTGTCTTACACTTCCACCTGTATCTGATCCTAGAGCAATAAATGCTTCGCCTGCTGCAACCATAGCAGCTGACCCTCCACTTGATCCTCCAGGTATTCTATCTAAATCAAAAGGATTTGATACTTGTTTTACACTTGAATTTTCATTTGATGAACCCATTGCAAACTCGTCCATATTAGCTTTACCAAAAGGTATAATTCCAGCTCTTTTCATTCTTGATACAACAGTTGCATCATAAGTCCCTACATAAGTTTTAAGTATTTTTGATGCTGCACTTGTAATATCTCCATAAGATACAATATTATCTTTTAATGCAACAGGTATTCCAAAAAGAACACCTTTTTTATCTTGCATATTATCTAATTTTTCAGCTTGCTCTAATGCTTTTTTAGTATCATAACTAACGTATGCACCTATTTTATCATCAACTTCTTTTATTCTATCTGATAGTGATAATACAAGCTCTTTTGAACTTAATTCCCCTTTTTTTATCTTATCACTTAGCATTGTCGCTGTGTATTCATACAATTTCATTTGTTTTTTCTTCTCCTTATATTCTACTCGCTTGCTACTATTTTAGGCACTATAATAAAGTTTTCATCTTTTTCACTTGAATTTTCTAAAAAATCTTGTTTATTTGTAAGATTTAAAACTTTATCTTCTCTAGTTCTATCTTGTATATCAAGTACGTTATATAAAGGTTCTACACCTTCAACATCAACTTCATTTAGTGTGCTTATATGCTCAAAAATACTATTTAATGTTGTTTTATACTCATCTATCTCTTTATCTGTAAATTCAAGTTTAGATAGTTTAGCAATTTTAATTACTTCTTCTCTATCAAGCATTTTTATTCCTTTCGTTTCTTTTCCAATTCTTCTATTTCATAAAAATCATTAAATGAACTAAAGCTAATATTGTTTTCACTTAAATATTTAACTGCTCTTGTTCCACTTCTTGCATAAACATAATCAGCTACACGCATAGCCTCATAATCTGCTGGACCATCACCTACAAATATTACTTCCTCATTTTCTTTTAATTTTTCTACTATGGCTTTTTTATTAACTATATCACTAATTATCTGTATTTTTCTGTTATTTATCTCAATATTATGTGCTATGACATCATCTTCTTTTAGATTAATATCATATTTTGATAACACAGATATTACATTTAAATTTGTTCCAAAGCTAACAATTTTAACTTTATTTCTTTTAAAAAATGTTATAAAGCTTTCATCTATTTCAACATTTTGTGCTAAATAATTAAAATATTCTTCTTTTGTTATATTAAGAGATAATAGGGCTTGTTCTACATAGTCATACATTGATATCTCTTTATTTCTATATTTTTGCTTTATTATACTTATAGCTTCTGGATTATATTTTCTCATAAGAGTTTCAAGTGTATCTTTTTTAGTTACAGTTATATCAAAATCTACTAAATATATCATAGGCTCTTTAAATACTCAACTTCTTCTTTTGTAAGTGCTCTATATTTACCAACTTCAAGAGAACCTAAAACTAGTTCTCCAACTTTAACTCTTATTAGATTTTTAACACTATATCCTAATACTTCAAACATTTTTCTGATTTGTCTATTTTTACCTTCAAATATTGCAACACGAACTTCTGTTCTACTTAATTTTTTAACTTTAGCAGGTGCTGTCTTATATCCATCTATTACTACACCATGTTTCATGGCCTGCATATGTTCTTCTGTAATTTCTTTATCTATAGTTGCAATATAGCTTTTATATAGTCTTTGACTTGGATGCATTATATGGTTATATAAATCACCGTCATTACTTATTATTATCAATCCTTGAGTTAAATAATCAAGTCTACCATATGTAAATAGCCTTTTATTTGATTTAATAAGAGATACTGCAGTAACTCTACCAAACTTGTCATCATTTGAACATATAACTCTTTTAGGCTTATTTAAAATATAGTACTCGTATTGATTTTTCTTAAGTCTTATTCTTTCCCCATCAAGTTTAACTATATCATCATCTGACACTTCATCTCCCATTTGTGCCACTTTGTTATTTATCCATACTCTTTGTTCTAAAATTAGCTTATCTGCTGCTCTTCTTGAGCAAAATCCAGATAAAGCAATATATTTATTAATTCTCATTATTTTCTTTTTCTCCTAAATCATTAGTATTGTCAAGTGTTCTAAGCCACTGTGCTTTATCTAATGAATAAAGTTCTTCTTTATCAGAAAAACCTGCATATCCATAAAATTCATCTGTTACTTCATATAGCTTTGGACTTCCAAGTGCTTTTTTTCTACCAACAGAATGAATAAGTTTTTTTTCAATTAGTGCTTGTATACTATTATCAACACTAATACCCTTTATATCTTCTATTTCTGTCTTAGTAATTGGTCCTTTATACGCTATTATTGTTAAAGTTTCCATACTTGACTTTGATAATTTTTTTATTCTAACTTCAGGACTAAAAAATCTATTTATAGTCTCTCCATAGTTAGGATTTGAGCTAATATATACTATATCTTCTTTTAAAACTATATTAAGTCCTGTGTTTTCTTTTTTTTGTCTTAGTATTTTAATATATTCTAGTATCTCCTCTTTTGGTAGATTATAGAAATTTACTAACTCTTCAATATGTAGTTTTTTTTCAGATAAAAATATTATAGCTTCTATCTCATTTAATATATCTTCCATTTTAATACTCCATGTTTGGTGATACTATTACATTTGAATATTTATCAAAATCTTCATATATTTTAGCTATACCGTTTATAACAGAGTAAACAGGATCTTTTGCAACTGTTACTTTTAATTTAAATTCTTTTTCCATTAATTCTTTTAATATTCTAATGTTTGCTCCTCCACCAGATAAGAATATACCTGTTTCATATATGTCTGCTGATATTTCAGGTGCTATATCTTCAAGAGTTAATTTAACATTATCAATTATTCTTTTAACATTTCTAAGTATTGCATTTTCTACAATTTCACCTGTTATTATTATATTCTTAGGTAATCCTGATATTAATTCACGACCTCTTATTTCATATGATATACTTCTATCTTTTGCAGATGTAGCAGCTATTTTTAAAGCTTCTGCTGTTTTTTCTCCTATTAATAGACTATATCTTTCACGTACAAACTCTATGATATCTTCGTTCATATGATCGCCTGCTACCTTAATTGATTTTGATAGAGATGATCCCCCTGAAACTATAAAGGCTATTTCAGTTGTTCCTCCTCCTATATCAACTATTAAATGCCCTTTTGCCTCAAACATATCTATACCAGAACCTATTGCAGCAGCTATTGGTTCTTCAACAAGATATACTTCATTTACTCCGGCATCTTTAACAGCATTTACAACAGCTCTTTTTTCAACTTGTGTAACTCCACTTGGAACACAAATAATTACTTTTGCAGTACTGTTATGTTCTTCATTTATTTTATTTAAAAATTCTGTTAACATTTGTTCTGTTATTTCATAGTTTGATATAACCCCATTTTTAAGTGGTCTTATTACATCAATATGTGTTGGTGTTCTACCCATTATAGCTTTTGCACCATCACCTATACTTTCAACTGTTTCAGTAACATTATTTCTTGCTATATATGTAGGTTCATCTATTACTATACCTTCTCCTCTAACATATACAACAGTATTGGCAGTTCCAAGGTCTATACCTACTTCTTTCACTACACGTGATTTTAATATTTTTTTCTTTAAATTTGATAAATAAGTCATTAAATACATTGCATTTCCTCTCTAATCATTAATTATTAATTGATTATTATCATCTATTATTCCATTATCTTTTAAATCTTTACATATTCTTGATGCTCTATTAAATCCTATTTGTAGTTCTCTTTGTAACATTGATATTGATATTCTGTCATCATATTGTTTTACAAGATTAACAGCTCTTTCATAATATGGATCGATATTATTATTATCTTCTAATGGAGGCTCTAATATTTGCATATTGTAATTTGCAGGTCTATTTTTCTTTAGTACAGTTGTTAGGTTTATAACCTCATCATCACTAATATATGCACCTTGTATTCTATCTAATTTTGATTTTCCACTTTCAAGAAGTAGCATATCTCCCATACCAAGTAATTTTTCAGCACCTATTTGATCTAATATAGTTCTTGAATCTATTTGTGATCTAAGTGCAAATGAAATTCTACTAGGTAGATTTGCTTTTATCATACCTGTTATTACATCTGTTGAAGGTCTTTGTGTTGCAACTATAAGGTGTATTCCAACAGCTCTTGCTTTTTGTGCTATACGTGCAATTGATATTTCAACACTATTAGCTGATACCATCATAAGGTCTGCTAACTCATCAATTATTACAACTATATATGGCATCTTATCTGATCTCATAAATTCGTTATATGTCTTAATATTTCTAACACCTAAGCTTGCAAGTTTTTTATATCTTTCTTCCATTTCGTTTACAGTCCATTTAAGTGCTATAGCAGCTTGTGTTGGATCAATTATTACTGGCACTAACAGATGCGGTATACCGTTATATGGCATAAGCTCAACCATTTTAGGGTCAACAAGTATAAATTTAACTTCTTGTTCTGTTTTCTTTGAAATTAATGTTGATAATATTGTGTTTATAGCAACACTCTTACCTGAACCTGTTTGTCCTGCAATAAGTAAATGTGGCATTTTTGCAATATCAATTATTCTGTCTTTACCTATTATGTCTTTACCTAGGATAACACTAAGTTCTCCTTTTTCAAGCTCTTTACTGTGTAATAGGTTTGAAAAATATACTGGTTCTTTTATTTTGTTTGGTGTTTCAATACCTATAGTATCCTTACCTGGTATAGGAGCTTCAAACCTTATACTTTCAGCTGAAAGATACATTGATATTTCATCTGATAGTTGTGTTACCTTATTTACTCTTACACCTGTAGGTATTTTTATCTCATATCTAGTAATTGTAGGCCCTGTAACATAGTCTACTACCTTAGCTTCAACTCCATATTCTTTTAGTACTCTTTCAAGTTTTGCAATATTTTCATTTATTTGTTTTAACATTGCACTCTTTTTAGTTTCGTCCATTTTCTTGTATATGAATACTTCATCTATTGATTTTTGAAGAGCTTTTCTATCTTCTGCTGACATAATATTTTGATTATTATCAATATTTTCTATATTATTTACTGTAACATTTTCATTAATGTTAGTGTTTTCTACTGTTTCTTCTACTTTAGTATTTTTTATTAGTTCATTTTTTTCTTCATATGTATTTGATATACTATTATCTTCTAATGTATTTTTTTCTAAATCTTCTTTTATATTTTCTTGTTCTTTAAAAAATGATTTCCTTTGATTTACATATTCAATCCACTGTTTTTGTTTTTGTTCAAGTTCATCTTCATCATAATATTCTGTTTTTGAAAATATTGAAGTCTTAGGTTTTTTAGCAATTTCTTTATCAAGTTTTTCTTTTGATAAAGTTATAAAGACATTTTGTGCTTGCTCTTCTTTTATCTTCTCAAGTCTTTTTTCTTCTCTTAATTCAAATTCTTTTTTTGCATTTAATATTCTAACTCTATCCTTATACTCATCACTGTTATAGTAATCAACAGCTGATTTAACAGTTACATAAAATTTAGTTATTATATTTTTAAAGTAAAGAGCAACAAGTAAGAATACTAGTGCTAAGTGTGAATAATTAAATATTTCATTTTTTATTAATGAATAAAAAGGTATTGATGTTATAGCTCCAATAAGACCTGCTCCTTTTTTCTCAAATCCAAACTCAAGTATTTTTTGACCTGCATCTATAGTTGTACTATATTCCATATCCGGCAGTATTCTTATAGTCATGTAACTTGATATTACAACAAATGAGAAAACAAAAAAGATTACTCTTCTTATCTTTATTCTTTCATCAAAAAACATTCTTTTTGCATACACTGCTAAACCAAAAGCAAATACATATATCATATTACCAAATATATGTTCTAATATGTTGTATAAGTATAATATAGCAGTATTAACCATAAGTTCTTTATTTACTTCTAAGTTTGCTCTCATTATTGATGTAAGGATTATAAAGAAAGATATCATCATAAGTCCTAATGCTTTTAATTTTTTTATAAATAAATTTTTTTCATTTCTTTT
>CAUVEB010000010.1:0-13519 GCA_963550915.1 uncultured Leptotrichiaceae bacterium | reverse complement strand
ATACCAGTACCTGTTGGATCTCCTGTTTGTATCATAAAGTCTTCTATTACTCTATGAAATATTATATTATCATAAAAGTTTTTTCTAATTAAACTTACAAAATTAGCAACTGTAATAGGTGCTATCTCAGGCATTAACTTTATATTAATATCCCCTTTATTTGTAATAATTCTAGCATTTAATTCCATTTTTCTCCTTTATCATATTTATAAAATATTTGTGAACTTTTGTACTACTTGTTAATTCTGGGTGAAATGATGTTACAAGCATATTATCTTGTCTTGCACCAACAATGTTATCATTAACTACACAAAGTACTTCTACATTTTCTTTTACACTTTGTATATATGGAGCTCTAATAAATACCATGGGTATAATTCCCATATTTTGAAAATCTTGATTTACTACAAAACTTCCTAATTGTCTACCATAAGCATTTCTTTTAACTTCAATATCCATTAAACCTAAATGAACTGTATCATCATTATATAACTTTTTAGCAAGTAGTATCATACCTGCACAAGTTCCAAAAGTTGGTAGACCTTGTTGTATCATTAGTTTTAAATCTTCGTATATATCCAAATCTTTTAATAATTTACCTATTGTAGTACTTTCTCCACCTGGTAATATTAATCCGTCTATATATGTCTTTAAATCTTCTTTTTTACGTATTTCAATAAAATCTACATTTAATTTTTCAAGCATCTTTTCGTGTTCTAAAAAAGCTCCTTGTAAAGCTAGAACTCCAACTACCATTATTTCCCTCTTTCAGCCATTAAAATTTTGATTTCATTTTCATTTATACCAACCATAGCTTCACCTAAATTTTCAGATATGCTAGCTAGTATTTTAGGGTTATTATAGTTTGTAACTGCTTGTACTATTGCTTTTGCTCTTTTTTCAGGATCTCCTGATTTAAATATACCTGAACCTACAAACACTCCTTCTGCTCCTAATTGCATCATAAGGGCTGCATCTGCCGGTGTGGCAACTCCTCCTGCAGCAAAATTAACAACAGGTAATTTACCATTTTCATGAACGTATAAGACTAAATCGTATGGTACTTGTAATTCTTTTGCTACGTTATATAGTTCATCTTCTGTCATTGATTTAATTCTTCTTATATCTTCATTCATTTTTCTCATATGTCTTACAGCTTGTACTATATCACCAGTTCCAGGTTCTCCTTTTGTTCTTATCATTGAAGCACCTTCATTTATTCTTCTAAGAGCTTCTCCTAAGTCTTTTGCCCCACATACAAATGGAACAGAGAATTTTCTTTTATTTATATGTAATTTATCGTCTGCCGGTGATAAAACTTCACTCTCATCAATATAGTCTATTTCAATTGCTTCTAATATTTGTGCTTCTACAAAATGTCCTATTCTTGCCTTAGCCATTACAGGAATAGTTACTGCCTCTTGTATGCTTTTTATCATAGCTGGGTCACTCATACGTGAAACTCCACCTGCTGCACGTATATCAGCAGGTATTCTTTCAAGTGCCATAACTGCTGCCGCTCCTGCTCTTTGTGCTATTCTTGCTTGTTCTGGAGTTGAAACATCCATTATAACTCCACCTTTTAGCATTTGTGCTAAATTTTTATTTAATTCATATCTTTCATTCATTTTTATCTAGCCTTTCATATACCAATATATTTTTATTATACATTATATTGTTTTTTATTCCTAGATTAAATTAACTAAATAAATAAAAAAGTTGCAAACTCATTGTCTGCAACTTTTTCTATAATTATCACCCTAATATATTTCAAGTCCTTCTATAGCTTTATTATACAAGAAATGTAACATTTCCTTATTATCATCACTCAAATAATATTCAGATAATTTAATACCATATTCTTCTAAATCTTTTTCTTCTATGTTTAATATACCCTTACCATTTGATATTAATATTGCGTTAGCTACCAAGTTGCTTGTTCTTTTATTCCCGTCCCAAAATAGTTGACTTTTTATTGCCCATAAGTAATAAGTTAATGCTCTTTCTGTAATATTCTCTATTTTATTTATCTCAGATAATTTATTTTCTATTTCTTCGATAATAGGTTTTTCATCATTTTCATTGGTAGAAACTCTTTTATTGACACTACATATAAAATCTAAATCTATGGCTTTATCTAAATTATTAAGTATATATTTCCATGCTGACTTTAAATTTAAAATTACTCTTAAATCATCAAGTGATACATTGCTATCATTGAAACCATTTATTATTTTTTCTGTTTGAAAATATGTCGTATTTAATCCTTCTAGCTTTGTAGCATTATAAATAGATGAAGCTAACACTTTTTTAGCAAGAAATACATTTTGTTCTCTACTAAGATTATACTTATCTTTCATTTTTGATACATTCCTTTCATAAAACTCTATATAAATATTATACTATTATTTATTTTTATTAGTATAAAAAAGTTGCAAACTCATTGTCTGCAACTATCTATTAACTTCTAGTTCTACGTCCAGTTATAAAGCTCTTATATTTCTTCACAGCTAAATGTGAATCAATTTGTTGAATTAAATCAACTGCTACTCCAACTAAGATGATTAAACTTGTACCTCCAAGCATAACAGGTAAACTAAGTACATATCCAAACCATAAGTTAGGTAATATACCAAGTATAGATAAAAATACTGCTGTTCCGTATGTTATAAGAGTAACAACGTTTTCTAAATAATCAGCTGTTTCTTTACCCGCTCTTTTTAAAGGTAATGTTCCTCCACTTTGTTTTAAGCTTTCTGCAATCTTATCAGGATCAAATACAATTGCTGTATAAAAGAATGAAAATGCTATTATTAATAATACTGTTAACAATAGATATACCCATCCTGTTTGTCCTAATAATTTATTCCAATATGCTTGTTTTGCAGGGTCTTTGATTAAAGTTATAATTGAAGTTGGTATTACCATAAGCATTGATGCAAAAATTATAGGCATAACTCCTGCTGTACTTATTTTTATAGGTAAATATGTCTTTTTACCAACTGAACTTTGATTTTGACCAAAACCTCTACTTGTCTTACCAACATATTGTATAGGTATTCTTCTTTCACCTAATTGTATTATAACTAATATCAATATTAGTCCTACAAATAGTATTATTGAACTTGTAAGTAAGATCTGTCCTTTTGTTGATGTATGTAGGCTCTTATATAAACGGTAAGAAACTTGTGGTAAGTTTGCAACAATGTTTAAGAAGATAAGCATTGATGTACCGTTTCCAATTCCTTTTATAGAAATTCTTTCAGATAACCACATAAGAAAAGCAGATCCACCTGTCATAAGTGCTACTGTTGTAATAGCAAATGTAATACCAGGTTCTAATACTATTCTTTGAGATTGTAATAAAATTACACTAAATATTGATTGACCTAATGCAATTATAATTGCAAGGTATCTAGTCCATTGTGTTACTTTTTCTCTTTGTTTTCCACCTTCTCTTTGCATTTCTTCTATTTTAGGATATAGAACTCCTAATAATTGAAACACGATTGAAGCGTTAATGTATGGTGCTATACCAAGAGAAAATATTGATGCTCTTTGTATTGCTCCACCTGAAAATAAGTCTAAAAATTGAGCCAATGGATTATTAGTAAATTGTTTGAAAAGTGCCATATTAATTCCAGGTACAGTTATATGTATACCAATTCTGGCAATCATAAACATTACAAGAGTGAATATAACTCTTCTTCTTAGTTCTCTAACTTTTATAATAGAATTTAATCTATTCATAATTGCTTCAGATAACGTCAAACTAATCACTCCTTATATAGAAAAAGTAAGCAAAAAACTTACTTATTCCTAGTCTTCTTTTTTATTATTTGATGCTATGTTAGCATATGATTTAATAGCTTTAATTTCTACTTTTCCACCAGCTTTTTCAATATTTGCTTGAGCTGTAGCTGACATTTTTTCAACAACAAAGTTTAATGCCTTGTCTACTTCATAATCTCCAATTATTTTTAAAAGACTTGTGTATTCTCTATCTCTTAAACCATCTTCTGTATATTTAACAATGAATCTTGGATTTTTTAGTACTCCTCTTTCAACTAATGTTTCAAGAGTTACTGTTTCTCCATTTTCAAATTTATCAACTATATCTCTAAGGTTTAAAACTATCATATCTTTTTTGAAAGCAGAATTTGAGAATCCTCTTTTAGGAATTCTTCTAATAAGTGGCATTTGTCCACCTTCAAATCCAGCTGAAATTGAAGCTCCTGCTCTTTGTTTTTGACCATTGTGACCTTTACCAGCTGTTTTACCCCAACCAGTACCGTGTCCTCTTCCTATTCTCTTTTTAACTTTTTTTGATCCTTCGGCAGGTCTTAATTCGTTAATATTCATTTGATATTAAACCTCCTCTACTTTAAGTAAATAAGAAACTAATTTTATTTTCCCTTTTATATCGTCTGTTAAATTATGTTCTACACTACTATTAATTTTCTTTAATCCTAGTGATTTTACAGTTGTTATATGATTAGGCTTTCTTCCATTAATTCCTTTTACAAGTGTTATTCTTACTTTAGACATTAATTTTTCCTCCTAGCCTATCTAATTATTTCATCTATTGTTTTTCCTCTAAGTCTAGCAATTTCATCAATTGATCTTATTTTTGATAATCCGTCTAATGTTGCACGAGCTATATTATCTTTATTTCTTGATCCTCTGATTTTTGTTAGTACATCTGTTATACCTACTAATTCAAGAAGTTCTCTTGTTGCAGACCCTGCGATAACTCCAGTACCTTCTGTTGCTGGTTTTAATAACACAGATGTTGAATTAAATTTACCAATTTGTTCGTGTGGTATAGTTCCACCTTTTAATGAAACATGTATCATATTCTTTTTAGCTGTTGCTATTGCTTTTTTTATTGCGTCTGGTACACCATTAGCTTTACCTAATCCTATACCAACTTTCCCTTGTCCGTCTCCTACTGCAGCAAGTACTGAGAATGAAATTCTTCTTCCCCCTTTAACTGTTTTAGAAACTCTACTTATTCTTAAAAGACTTTCTTTGTATTCATTAGTCTTAACTTCCTTAGCCAAAATAAATCCTCCTTATCCTTAGAATTTTAACCCTGCTTCTCTTGCAGCGTCAGCTAAAGCTTTTATTCTTCCTGTGTAAATATATCCACTTCTATCAAATACAACAGTTTCTATTCCTTTTTCTAACGCTTTTTTAGCGATTCTTTCACCAATAATTTTAGCAGCTTCTATATTTGCTCCTAATTCAACTTTTCCATTTTTTTCTATTGTTGATGCAGATACCAAAGTAACTCCATTAACATCATCTATTATTTGAGCAAAAATATTATTTAAACTTCTGTAAACAGAAAGTCTAGGTCTTTCAGCAGTTCCGTTTACTTTGTTTCTAATTCTAGCATGTTTTTTTACTCTTAAACTATTTCTATCTATTCTTTTGTACATTTAAACTACCTCCTATCCTTTCTTACCTTCTTTTCTTATAATTGTTTCATCAGCATACTTAACACCTTTTCCTTTATAAGGTTCAGGAGGTCTTTTTGCTCTTATATTAGCTGCAATTTGTCCAACTAATTGTCTATCTATTCCAGATACTGTTATTTTAGTATTTCCCTCAACAACAAAATTTATTCCTTCAATAGCTTCTATTTCAACTGGATGAGAATATCCTAATGCTAAAGTAAGTCCTTTACCATTTGCTTGTACTCTATATCCAACCCCTACTAATTCTAACTTTTTAGAAAATCCAGTGCTTACTCCAACTATCATATTGTTTAAGTTTGCTCTTGTTGTACCGTGTAATGATCTTGTAAATGGTAAATCATCTGGTCTTTCACAAGTTATTTCATTTCCGTTAATATTTATGCTAATTAAATCAGAAAATTCTCTAGTTAAAGTCCCTTTAGGTCCTTTTACTGTATATACATTTCCTTCTTTTGTTATTTCAACACCAGCAGGTATTGATATAACTTTTTTTCCAACTCTTGACATTTTTCCTCCTAAGCGTTAATTTCCACAGTGATTACCATGCGTAGCAAAGAACTTCTCCACCAACACTGTGCTTTCTGCATTCTTTGTCTGTTAAAACTCCTTTAGGTGTTGAAACAATTGCTATTCCTAATCCACCTAATACTTTTGGTAAGTTTTCAACTGAACTATATACTCTTCTTCCAGGCTTTGATATTCTCTTTAAACCTTTGATAACTGCTTCGCCATCAACATATTTAATAGAAACAACTATATCTTTTTTAGCCCCTTCTTCTTTTATTTCGTAATCTACTATATATCCTTCATTTTTTAATATGTTTGCAATGCTTTCTTTTATATTTGAAAATGGTACTGCAACTGTACTATGTTTAGCTGCATTTGCATTTCTTATTCTTGTAAGCATATCTGCAATAGGATCTGTTAAATTCATTTTGTCCTCCTCTCAAATATTACCAACTTGATTTAGTAACTCCAGGTATTGCTCCTTCACCAGCTAATTGTCTGAACATAACTCTTGATATTCCAAATTCTCTCATATACCCTCTTGGTCTACCGTTAACTTGGCATCTATTTCTATGTCTAGTTGGTGATGCGTTTCTAGGTAATTTTTGTAATTCTAAGATTGCTTCTCTATCACCTTTTTTAGCACGAGCTTTTAATTCTGCTCTTTTTGCAGCATATTTATCTATTATTCTTTCTCTTTTTAAGTTTCTTTGAACCATAGCTACCTTAGCCATCTATTTTGCACCTCCTATTATTTTGCAAATGGCATTCCAAATGCTCTTAATAATGCTCTTCCTTCTTCATCAGTTTTAGCTGATGTTACAATAGTTACTCCTAAACCTAAAACTTTATCAACCTTATCAATTTCAATTTCAGGGAATACTATTTGTTCTTTTATTCCTAAAGTATAATTTCCACGTCCGTCAAAAGCTTTTGATGAAACACCTTCAAAATCTCTAACTCTTGGTAAAGCTATACTTACAAGTCTGTCTAAAAATTCGTACATTCTTTCTTTTCTTAAAGTAACGCTAACTCCAATTTTTTGACCTTCTCTTAATTTAAATCCAGCTTCTGATTTTCTAGCTGCTCTTGGAACTGGTTTTTGTCCTGTTATTTGTCCTAATTCTTTTAATGCTGTTTCAATTAATTTAGAATTATTTACAGCTTCTCCAATTCCCATATTTACTACTATTTTTTCAATCTTAGGAACTTGCATAATATTAGTTATTTTAAGTTCTTTCATAAGATTTTCTATTATTTCTTCTTTATATTTCTTTTGTAATCTTGGAATATATTTTTCTGCCACTTAGTATCCTCCTCTCTTATATTTCTTTACCAGATACTACTGATACTCTTATTTTTTTACCATCTTTTATTTCGTGTTTTATTCTAGTTGGCTTCTTTGAATCTGCATCCCATAACATAACTTTTGATGAGAAAATTGGCATTTCTCTTTCAACAATCTCACCTTGTGTGTTTGCTTGAGTAGGTTTTACGTGTTTTTTCTTGATGTTAACACCTTCAACTATTATTTTCCCAGTCTTAGGAAATACTTTTAAAACTTTTCCAATTTTACCTTTATCTCCAGTTTGACCAGATTTTTCACTTCTTAATTCTTTATTTGATCTACCTGATATTACAACAACTGTATCTCCAGTTTTAACATGTAATTTATTTGGTACAGACTTTATTTTTGACTTAATCACGCTCTAAGCCTCCTTCCTAAAGTACTTCTGGAGCTAATGATACTATCTTCATAAAGTTCTTAGCTCTTAATTCTCTTGCAACAGGACCAAATATTCTTGTTCCCTTAATTTCTAATGCTGCATTTAAGATAACTGCTGCATTATCGTCAAATTTTATATATGAACCGTCTTGTCTTCTTGTTTCTTTTCTTGTTCTTACTATAACGGCTTTAACTACATCACCTTTTTTAACATTTCCGTTAGGTATAGCTTCTTTAACTGATGCAACAACTATATCTCCAAGTCTTCCGAATCTTTTTCTTGATCCACCAAGTACTCTTATAACCATTATTTTCTTAGCACCAGTATTATCTGCAACGTTTAGTATTGTTTGTTGTTGAACCACTACAGTTCCTCCTCTCATTATACTACTATTTTGCTTTTTCTAATATTTCTACTACTCTCCAGTTTTTATCCTTACTTAAAGGTCTAGTTTCCATTATTCTTACTTTGTCTCCAACTTTACACTCGTTTAATTCATCGTGTGCTTTGTATCTTTTTGAAACTTTAACTCTTTTTTTATATAATTTATGCAGTTTCATTGTTTCTTCTACAACAACTACTGTTTTGTCCATTTTATCAGAAACAACTACACCTTCTCTGACTTTTCTTTCGTTTCTTTCCACAACGAAACCTCCTATTTCATTTCAGTTAATATTGTCTTTATTCTTGCAATATCTCTTTTTATTGTTCTAATTTTTGCTGTATCTTGTAATTGTCCTAATGTTTTTTGTAGTTTTAAATTAAAAAGTTCTTGTTTTAATTCTTTTACTTGTGTTTCTAAGTTTTCAACTGATAATTCTCTTATTTCTTTAGATGTCATTAGTTTTCACCACCTACTTCTTTTCTTACGAACTTAACTTTTATAGGTAATTTATGTCCTGCTTTTCTAAGTGCTTCTTTTGCTTTTTCTTCACTTACTTCACCAACTTCAAATAGGATTTTACCAGTTTTAACTACTGCAACCCAACCTTCAGTGTTCCCTTTACCTTTACCCATTCTTGTTCCTTCAGGTCTTTTTGTGTAAGGTTTATCAGGGAATATTCTAATCCAAATTTTACCTTCTCTTTTAAAAGTTCTATTTATAGTAATACGACAAGCTTCAATTTGTCTTGATGTTATCCATCCAAATTCTTTTGCAGCAAGTCCAAAATCTCCAAAAGAAACTGTGTTTCCTTTTGTAGCTATTCCACCAATTTTTCCTCTAAATTGTTTTCTATATTTTGTTCTCTTAGGTATTAACATTATTCGTTTCCTCCTTCCTTTTTAGTTGGAAGAACTTCTCCATTAAATATCCATACTTTGATTCCAAGTGAACCATAAGTTGTATTTGCTGTTGCTGTTGCATAATCAATATCTGCTCTTAATGTGTGTAATGGTACTCTTCCTGATAGTGTCCATTCACTTCTTGCAATTTCAGCTCCGTTTAATCTTCCAGAAACCATTACTTTGATTCCTTTAACTCCTGCTTTTTCAGCTCTTTGTATTGCTTGTTGAACTGCTCTCTTATAAGCAACACGTTTTTCAATTGATGTTGCTATATTTTCTGCAACAAGTTGTGCACTCTTATTAGGTACTTTAACTTCTAATGCTTTTGCACGAACTTTTTTACCAGTCATTTTTTCAAGTTTTAATCTTAAGGCTTCGATTTCTTCACCTTTTCTACCTATTAATACTCCTGCTTTTGCAATTTCAACTATTACTGTTACTTCTGTTGCTGAGTTTCTTTCGATATATATGTTTGAAACTCCTGCGTTATAATAATTTTTCTTTATGTATTCTTTAATTTTTAAATCTTCATGTAAATTATTTAAGTAATCTTTTCCTTGAGCAAACCAATTTGAATTCCAAGTTTTAATAATTCCAATTCTTAGTCCTCTAGGATCCACTTTTTGTCCCACAGATTTACCTCCTATACTTTAATTATTTTTCATCAGCTCTTTCATCAACTTCAACAGTTATATGTGCTAATGGCTTTCTAATAATATCTGCTCTTCCCATAGCTCTTGGACTCATTCTCTTTAGAACTGGTCCTTTGTCTATTAAGATTTTTGATATATATAATTTATCTACATTCATTCCATAATTATGTTCTGCATTTGCTATTGCAGATTTTAATGTTTTTTCAATTAATGGTGCTGCTTTTTTGTTAGTAAATCTAAGAACGTTTAAAGCATATAAAACATCTTTTCCTCTTACTATGTCCGCAACTAATCTTGCCTTTTGTGGGCTTAATCTTTGGTAACTTAGTTTAGCTTTTGCTGCCATTTTTTCTCCTTTCGGTATTGATGAGAACTAGGAGTTCTAGTTCTCTATCTATTATTTTCTCTTATCTTTTTTATCTTTTCCATGTCCGTAGAATGTTCTTGTTGGTGCAAATTCACCTAATTTATGTCCAACCATTTCATCTGTTACATATACAGGTATATGTTTTTTACCATTATACACTGCAAATGTATGTCCTATAAATTGAGGATATATAGTTGATCTTCTTGACCATGTTTTAATAACTTGCTTTTTTTCTCCCATTGCTTCAACTTTTTTTATTAAATAAGCATCAACAAAAGGTCCTTTTTTTAATGAACGAGCCATTTTTCCTCCTTTTAACTATTTAACGTCTTATTTTTTTCTTCCTCTTACTATGAACTTATCTGAAGTTTTCTTACCTCTAGTTTTCTTACCAAGTGCAGGTTTACCCCAAGGTGTAACTGGTGCTTTTCTACCAATAGGTGATCTTCCTTCCCCTCCACCATGTGGGTGGTCTACTGGGTTCATTACTGATCCTCTTACATGTGGTTTAACACCTAAGTGTCTATTTCTTCCTGCTTTACCTAGAGAAACTAGTGAGTGTTCTGAATTTCCAACTGTTCCTACTGTTGCCATACATTCTTTATGTATAAGTCTTAGTTCTCCTGAAGGTAATTCAACGTGGCAATATGTTCCTTCTTTTGCAACTAATCTTGCAGCTGTTCCTGCAGATCTTGCAAGTTGTCCACCTCTACCAGGTATTAATTCAAGATTATGAATTTGTGTACCTACTGGTAAATCTTTTAATTTAAGAGCGTTTCCAGGTTTTATTTCAGCTTCATTTCCAGCTAAAACCATGTCACCTTTTTTTAGTCCATTTGGAGCTAATATATATCTCTTTTCACCATCAACATAGTGAAGTAATGCTATATTGGCTGTTCTATTTGGATCATATTCGATTGTTGCAACCTTTGCAGGTATTCCAATCTTATTTCTCTTCCAGTCAATTATTCTGTATAATCTCTTGTGTCCTTTTTGTCTGTTTCTTCCTGTTCTATGACCATATGTATCAATTCCGTATGCAGAATTTAATGGTTCAACTAAACTTTTCTCAGGTCTAACTTTATCTAGTTCTGTGTTAACTAGTATAGACATATGCCGAGTCCCACTAGTAACTGGCTTCATTTTTCTAATAGGCATATTACTTTCTCCTTCCAATTATTTAAACCTATAATATACAACACGCTCTCGTGTGTCCTTTTACAATGCTAGACAAAAAAATATCTAGACTTTTTTCATAACAAAGTAAATTATATCACATATTTAGCATTTTAGCTAGCTTTTTTAAAAGATTTTTCAAAAAGTATATGTGATATATTACTTGCCATGTTATTTATATATCGTTTCGATATCTAATACTTCACATTATATTTCAAATGCTGCTATCTTTTCACCTTCTGCTAATTTAACAATAGCCTTTTTATATCCTGACTTAATATATTCAGTTGCTCTTGATCTAGCTTTCTTAGGTTTTACATTTAATGTATTAACTGATAATACTTTAACAGAGAATAATTTTTCTACTGCATCTTTTATTTGTATTTTATTAGCTTTCTTATCAACTATGAAAACAAATTCATTACTATTCATTAAATCTCTTGCTTTTTCTGTATTTAATACAGGTTTTTTAATAATATCATAAATAGTCATATTATCCTAGCACCTCCTCTATATTTAAAAGAGCTTCTTTAGTGATTACTATTTTTTCACTCTTTAATAACCAGTAAACACTAATTTCGTTAGGCATTAATACAAATGTTTTTTCAATATTTCTAACTGATAAGTATAGATTGTAATCCATATCAGTTGTGAAATCATTAACTATATATAATTGTTTTTCAGAAGTAATTCCAACTTTTTTAATAAATTCAACAACTGCTTTTGTTTTTGGTACTTCTAAAGTATAATCATCTAATACAATAACTTGTCCTGCTTGTATTCTGCTAGCTAATGCTGATCTTAAAGCTAATTTTCTAACTTTTTTATTTACTTTTTTATCATATAATCTTGGTTTTGGTCCGTGAACTACTCCTCCACCTACCATATTACCTGCTCTTGTAGATCCTTGTCTTGCTCTTCCTGTTCCTTTTTGTCTAAATGGTTTTCTACCACCACCAGAAACTTCACCTCTACTCTTAGTCGAAGCTGTTCCTTGTCTTAATTCAGCAAGTTCTGCTGTTAAAACTTCGTGCATAACATGTGTATTTGGTTCTATACCAAATATATTTTCATTTACATTAACAGTTCCTGCACTTGAACCATCAAGTTTATATACATTTAAGCTTAAAACTGACATTTTTTCCTCCTCTCAAATTCTAGTATTTTTTCACTGATTTTTTAATTACTAAGTATCCGTTTTTAGCACCTGGTACTGCACCTTTAACTAATAATAGGTTATTAGCTTCATCATATTTAACAACTTTTAGATTTTGTATAGTAACATTTTCATTACCTAATCTTCCAGCCATTCTCTTTCCTTTAGGTACATTACTGTTTGATGCTGCACCTCCTGCATTTGACCCTCCAAGTCTATGGTTTCTTGAAACCCCGTGTGATGCTCTATTTCCACCAAAATTGTGTCTTTTCATAACACCAGCAGTTCCCTTACCTTTTGATACACCTTGAATATCTACGTATTCAATAGTTTCAAATGAAGAAACGCTAACTTCTTGACCTAGTGTGTAATTTTCAGTTGATTCTACTTTAAATTCTTTTAAGAATTTCTTAGGAGTAACTCCAGCTTTCTTGAAAACACCCATTTCAGGTTTATTTGTAAGTTTTTCTTTCTTTTCATCAAATGCTAATGTTATAGCATTGTATCCTTCTTTTTCAACAGTTTTTAATTGAACAACGAAGTTTGGACCTGCTTCTATTACTGTTACAGGTATTAATTTTTCGTTTTCAAAAATTTGTGTCATACCAATTTTTTTACCTAATATCATTTATATTTCCTCCTTAATATATTGGTTGGTTATACCAACTTGTATCAAAGTGTTCTTAAAACACAATTAATTTTGTTTTATTTCAATTCCAACACCTGATGGTAAGCTAAGTGAACTTAAAGCTGTCATCACTTGTTGACTTGAACTTTTAATTTCAATAAATCTTCTATGTATTCTCATTTCAAATTGTTCTCTTGAATCTTTATTAACATGCACTGATCTTAATACTGTGTATTTTTTGATTTTTGTTGGTAGTGGCATAGGCCCTACTATTTCAGAACCAGCTTTTTTAATAACTTCAGCAATCTTTTTTGCAGATTGATCTAACAATTTGTGGTCGTAAGATTGAAGTTGTATACTTAATTTATTTTCCAAAATATTTCCTCCTATTTATTTCTACAAGGGGCAAAAAGCCCCTTATAGTAGTGTTTTCAATTCCTTAAATGTTTGTGGTGTTTATACACCATTTAAATTTTTTTCTTATTTTTTGATTTCAGCAACAACACCTGAAGCTACTGTTCTTCCACCTTCACGT
>CAUVEB010000009.1:0-15256 GCA_963550915.1 uncultured Leptotrichiaceae bacterium | reverse complement strand
TGTTAACCAAAGGGTCGTTGGTTCGAATCCAACCGAGGACGCCATTTTTTTATACATTTATTGCTTGTTATACAAGCATTTTTTTATTTATTTTCATATTTTTATACTGGTTAAATAATGTGATATTAAAATTTTATGATATATTTAACATATTTACTACAAATTCTGTTTTGTTAAATTTTTAATTTGTAAAATATGTATTTAGTTAAATAATATATTTTATAAAAGTATTTTTAAATTGATAAAAAAAAAAATAGTGATATAATCGTATTAGTATATATAGTGTATTTAAAAACAAAATAATACTATATATAGTATAAATTATCAAAAAATGGGAGAATAAACATGATTGTAATTAAACGTGATGGAAGAGAAGTTGAGTATGACAATACTAAAATAATTAATGCTATAAATAAGGCAAACATGGAAGTCACTGAAAACGAAAGAGTTTCAAATGAAAAAATTCAAGAAATATTAAGCGAAATAGAACAAAATCAAAAAAACAAAATGAGTGTTGAAGAAATACAAGATTTCATTGAATTTAAATTAATGGAAGATAATAAGTATGAGCTTGCTAAAAAGTATATAATATATAGATATACAAGAGCATTAGTTAGAAAAGCTAATACTACTGATGATTCAATATTAAGCTTAATACAAAACTCAAATAAGGAAGTTGGAGAAGAAAACTCAAACAAAAATGCATCTGTTGCATCAACACAAAGAGATTTAATAGCAGGTGAAGTTTCAAAAGACTTAAGTAGAAGAGTGTTACTTCCTGAAAAATTAAGAAAAGCACATGATGACGGAGTACTTCATTTTCATGATATGGACTACTTCTTACAACCAATATTTAACTGTTGTTTAATTAATATTCAAGATATGTTAGATAATGGAACAGTTATGAATGGTAAACTTATTGAATCACCTAAGAGCTTTCAAGTAGCATGTACTATATTAACACAAATAATAGCAGCTGTAGCAAGTAGCCAATATGGTGGTCAATCAGTTGATGTAAGACATCTTGGTAAATATTTAAGAAAGAGTAGAGAAAAATACTATAAGTCAGTAGTTGAAAAATTTGGTGATAAAATTAGTGAAGATGTAATAAAAAGTATAGTTGACGAAAGAGTAAATGATGAACTTAAGTCAGGAGTTCAAACTATACAATATCAAATTAATACACTTATGACAACAAACGGTCAAAGTCCATTTGTTACACTTTTCTTACAACTAAGAGAAGATGATCCATATATTGATGAAGTTGCCCTTATAATCGAAGAAATATTAAAACAAAGATATGAAGGTATAAAAAATGAAAAAGGTGTATATGTTACACCAGCATTCCCTAAACTTGTATATGTATTAGATGAAATGAACGCATTAAAAGGTGGAAAATACGACTATATTACTAAATTAGCAGTTAAATGTTCTTCAAAGAGAATGTATCCTGACTATATTAGTGCAAAGAAAATGCGTGAAAATTATGAAGGAAATGTATTCTCACCTATGGGTTGCAGAAGCTTTTTATCAACATATCAAGATGAAAATGGAGAATATAAGTTTGAGGGAAGATTTAATCAAGGTGTTGTAAGCTTAAACTTAGCTCAAATAGGAATTTTATCAGGTCAAGATGAAGATAAATACTTTGAATTACTTGAAGAAAGATTAAACTTATGTTATGAAGGTCTTATGGCAAGACACAACAGATTAAAAGGTACATTATCAGATATAAGTCCAATACACTGGCAATATGGTGCAATTGCAAGACTTAAAAAAGGTGAAAAAATAGATAAATATTTAGAAAATGGATATTCAACTATCTCACTTGGATATATAGGTATATACGAAGCTACAAAACTTGTTAAAGGTGTATCACACACAACAGAAGAAGGTCAAAAATTTGCACTTAAGATAATGAATAAGATGCGTGAAATGTGTGATATTTGGAAAGAAGAAACAGGTATAGGATTTGGACTTTATGGAACACCGGCTGAATCATTATGTTATAGATTTGCAAAAATAGATAAAAAGAGATTTGGTGAAATTAAAGATATTACAGATAAAGGATACTATACAAATTCATACCATGTAGATGTTAGAGAAGACATTGATGCAATGAGTAAATTTTTATTTGAATCTCAATTCCAAGCTATATCATCAGGTGGAGCTATCTCATATGTAGAAATACCAAACTTAACAAAAAATTTAGATGCGATAGAAGAAGTTGTTAAATTTATGTATGACCATATACAATATGCAGAATTTAATACAAAATCAGACTTCTGTCATGTTTGTGCATTTGATGAAGAGATTATTATAAACAGTGACGGAGAGTGGGAATGCCCTCAATGTCATAATAAAGATCATAATAAGATGAATGTTACAAGAAGAACTTGTGGATATTTAGGCGAAAACTTCTGGAATGAAGGAAAAACTAAGGAGATTTCAAAAAGAGTTTTACATTTATAAGAGGTAAATATGAATTATGCAATAATAAAACCATTTGATGTTGCAAATGGTCCTGGAATTAGAACTTCACTATTTGTTAGTGGATGTAGACATGCTTGTAAAGGGTGTTTTAATGAAGAAATATGGAGATTTGATTCAGGACAAGAATTTACAAATGAACATATCAAAGAAATAATAGAATTACTAAAAAGAGATTTTATTATGGGCTTAACATTGCTTGGCGGAGAACCACTTGACCCTAAAAATCAAGAATGGGTATACAAACTTGTAAAAGAAGTAAAAAAAGAAATACCATATAAGACAATATGGTGTTATACAGGATTTACTTATGAATATGTTATTGATTATATGTGTAAAAAATTACCGTATACAAGGAAAATATTAGATGAAGTAGATGTTTTAGTTGACGGTAAATTTATATTAGAATTATTAGATTTAAAGCTAAAATTTAGAGGTTCTGCAAATCAAAGAGTTATAGATTTAAGAAAAACAGAACAAAGCGGCAATATAGTTTGGGCTTTAGAACAAGAAGAAATAGATAAATATGTAAAAATATAGTATGAAAAGGAGCTATAATCTTAAAATTAAAGGTTATAGTTCTTTTTTTTGTTTATATAAAATAATATATATAAAACTAAAATAAGAAAAATAATTATAATAAATTTAATACTATTATTAGAAATTTTTTTGTTATTTAACTAAAAATATTTTAAGTATAAGAATAAAAAAATAATTATCAAATTTAATATTTTGATATATATTTAAGTTATCATAAATTTTAGAGGAGCATTTATGGATATTGATAAGAAAACATTTTTAGAACACACAAGTTTATTTGAAAAAAAGATAGAGAAAACAATATCAAATGGATTTAATAAATTATCACATGATTTATTAAATGTGAATAAGACAAGTCCTTGTATATATACATGCGTATTAGATAAAGATATTTCGATAAAATATGACTATTTTTTAAAGGAAATGATTGAAGAAGATAATATTAGTCAAAACTCAAAATATCTTGATAGTGTATATATTGATATCGATTACTATAACCTACTTGATATAGAAGATAAAGTATATATAGGTGAATTTATACTTTCAAATGAAGTATATAGATTTAAGTATAAATTTACAAAAGATAATCGATATGATGAGAAAATAAGTAGTCTATATAATTCATTTTTAAATAGTAATTTAGTTTGGTATAGTATTGATAAGAGATATATAAACAAAATGTATAGAATTGAAGTTTTAGAGTATATAGATGATATTAGTTTAATATCAGATATTGCTTTTTGTGATTTGAAATTAGAGTATCATCTTGATAGTAATATTTATTTAAATAAAAAAATATATTGGAATGTATCTTTTGAACCAAAATTATTTAATAAAGAACTTTCAAGAGTAGATAAAAGTATAGTATACAGATATACACTTGATAAAAGTGAAAATGAAGACTATCTAATAGATGAGAACAGCAGTAAAATTGATGATGTTTGTATATATGATAATAAAATAGAGGTTTATTCAAGATATGATAATTTATATGTTTTTGATATATATAATATTTTAAATTTTGATTTAAGATACGACATAAAATATTCAAAAAGTATACCAACAAAAATATTTAAAGTTTTTAGTATAGATACTATAAATAAGTTTCTTGATAAGTCATATAATATTAAGTTAAGAGAAATAAAAAAAGAAGATAATAATAATTCTTATCTAATAATACCGGATTATGATAAGCAGATATATAAATATACAAATGGTTCTCTTTATTTATACATAGATAAATTTAATAGTTATGATGATCTATTTCACGCTATAAATCTTCTTAAATTAAGTATAACAGAATATTATTTAAGGGTAGTAGTATGAGTGTTAAATTTTATCCTTATCTATGGTATTTACAGCTTTTAAAAAGAGATTTTAATATTTTTTTTGATGAATACAATCCATATTTAATTTTAAGTTCAAATTCTTTAAATTCAAGTGACAATCAAAACTTTTATGTAAATTTACCCATGTTTGGCATAGATGAAAATAATATTATTTCAGAAGAGATTATAAAAAACTATATATTAATACTATCTAAAATAGAATTTACTTTTTTAATTAGTCCGTTTAGCTATATTACAGATAATAAGGCTGAATATGATGAGGATTATGTGATTAGGAAATATAGATACAAGCTAAGATATACAAAAGATTATTTTTACCTATTTAAAAATGCTTTAAAAGAGATATTTTTTAATTCGATAATATATAAAAAAGATGATAAATTTTTAATTTATCTTGATTATGAAAGAAATAATGAGAATGAAAATAAAATGAAAAAATTAATTACAAACTTTATATACTTTAACATTGAAGTAGAATATGTTTTCACACATTTTTTAATTCTTGATATTAAAGAAATAAGTTGTTTAGACAGTTGGGAGTTGTTATGAAATATTATGCAAAATTAGATGATATAGAAATAAAACACGATAATATAAAAGAGATTAAGATAAATTTATTTCAATTAGGAGATGATACACTTACAAATGATAAAAATAGGGTAGAAGTAGAAATAACAGCTGATATTTATGAAATGCCTTTAATAAAAAACATATTTTCTAAAAAAGATAAATACTTTGAAGCAGTTTTAAAAATCGATGAGATAAGTTACAAGATTCCTAAACTGTATATCTATAGTTTAAAAAATATGTATCATGATGGTATAGGTGTATTAAATTTAGTTTTAAAACAAGGATTTTTAGGACTTGAAAAAGAAATATGGGTGCAAATATGAAAATATTAGTAGATAATAATGAACTTTTAGCCTATAAGGTACAAGACTTAAATATAGTAAGTAATTTTAATACACATACTAAACTTATTTTAAATTTAAAATTAAAAAATCCTTTTAATATGTTTAATAAAAATATAGAAATAATAACAGATAAAAAAATATTTAAAGGTAGAATTATTTTGTTTGAGAATATGAATGAAGAAGATATAAGCATAATTTCTTATTCGGCTACATATGAGCTTGATATAAAAAATATGTTTAGAATATATCAAGATGCAGATACAACATATGAGAAAATAATAAAAGATATAATGGGTGAATATAAGCTAAATTACTATATTTCAAAGAATTTAAATAAAAAAATAAATAGAATGTATGTTCAATATAATGAAACTGATTATGAATTTATACTGAGAATTTTAGCAGATATAAATGAAATAGTGTATGTTACTTATGAGGGAATCATTTTGTTTGGAATGCAAAATTTAATTAGTTCAAAACTTGAAAATGTCATGTATAGTGGTAATGTTGAAAATGAAGTATCAAGACAAGACATATATTTAATAAAAGATAAAACATATATTACAGGAGACATATTAAATGGCAAATATGTAAGTAGAACAGAAATTGATTTTAAGAAGAATATATTTTTTACTAAAATATGGTGTTCTAGTGAATATTTTTTTTAATATAAGTATATTAGTAAAGTCCAAGGACTTCATATAAATGCAAGAGTAGTAGAAGTAGTTTCAGAAAATAATATTGCTAAGATGAAAGTTGATTTTTCAAATGCACTTGGTAAAAAAGATGAAAGCAGTAATAAAAAGATAATAGCTTTTACAACTTTTTATTCTAAAACAAATACAGGATTTTTTCCTGCTCCTGAAATAAATGATAATGTTGATGTATATTTTCCCACTAATAATGAAGATGATGTAAAAATTGGATTTTGCATAGAAAATGAAGAGAGTGCAAGATTTTGTGACTATAATAAAAGAAATTTTACAACTGAAAACATTTCTATTGAATTAGATAAAACAAAGTTACTATTTGATAGCAATAGTATGATACTTCAAACTAAAAAAGATTTAAATATTGTATGTGGTCAAAATATTAAAATTCAAGTAAATGATGAATTAAATGCATACGCTAAAAAAATATTACAAGTATCAAAATTTGGTGATATTGAAATAAATAGTAAGAAAAATATACTTTTAAAAGCTATAAAAATACATAATAATTAGGTGAAATTATGCTCATTAAAAAATATGAAAACGAAATATTAGATGAAGAAATTAAACTATTTTACGATGATTTAGCTAAGAAATATTTAAAAAATGATGACTATACTTATGGACGTGAAGAGTATGGTGAAATTTTAAAAAATGAAATTGGGAGATATCTTTTAAACACAGATAATATTAAAATAATTGATCCATTATTAAATTTATCGTTTTTACTTCACACAGAAGAAGGACATATAAAACAAGATGAACTTGTAATAAATTATCATAAAAATGTTTTAATAAAAGAATTAAAAGAACTTATGGTAATATATTTAAATGAAGATTTTGATATAAGCAATATAGCTTATACTGACGGAGCTAAAATTATTGCTAAAGAAGAAATAGCAAAGAATTTAAAAGATGAAAAATATAAGATGAGTAACTTAATAAAGGTTACACCTGCAGGTATTTTAATTGCTGCACATATATTTGGAGTTAGAAAAGTAAAAAAATTATTTAATAAAGAAAAAAACTATGTGAAAAATGGTCTTCCAGTAAGCTATTTTATTGATAGTAAGGAGTATGATATCAGTTTTTTAACTGGTAAATTAAAAGATGAAAAAGTTGTACCAAGAGTAAAAGAAAAAGATAAAAAAGATATAGATATAGGGGATAAATTTGTAGGTCAAAATAATAAGGGTATATTAGAACAATTAAAAAAATTAGCTAAAAATAACGATTTAATAAAAATGTTATTAGAACAGATAAAATCAAAAAATAAAAAAGAAATTCCAGAACATGTCGAAAATTTTCTAAAAGAAAGATCAAAAAATCCTAATGATAAAAATACTAATTCATATATGGCAAAAACAAATGAAAATCTTATTAAAAAACTTAATGAAAAATTTGAAAAAGAATATGAAAATAAAAAATATGATGAATATTTTGAAGATACTACAAATAGTAAAATTGAAGATGAAGATAGAAAAGCATTTAATGAAGTATTAAGAGCAAAAGAAAAATTTGAACCTAAAAGTATAATTGAACAAAAAGATTTTGATAGGTATAGAGATATTGTACGAAAAAAATTAAACTTATTTGAATACATTTATGATGAATGTATGAAAGCACAAGATCCACTTGTAAAGCTTGAAAACTTACTAAGTTTTTTTACCTGTAAATATGAAGATGATAATAAAATGTCAACTGCAAGAAAATTAACAGTAAAATTTTTTGCTTCAAAACTAAAAAACTATTTTATAAACAAAATAAATGATAAAACAGGCTTTAATATTCCAAAAGAAAATTTTGATGTTATAGGCTCTAATCCTCTTATGGATATTGATGATATAAGATTTCATATAAGAGATTTAAGTCTTAGTGAACATGTTAAAACAAAAGAATATAAGTTTTTGCAGATGTTTAAAAATGAAGATTTAGTAAAAAGAAGTTTTGAGTTAAATAAAAATGGTAAAAGAGTATATAAAAGAGCAAGAAGATATTTAGATAATCTACAATTAGAACTAATAATTAAAATAGTTAGATTAAATAAAAAAGAAATTGATGGTCATAGTAATAGAAATACAAACATTGTATCAAACTATATTAGTTTTTTAGATGAACTTCTAAATGGTCTTTCATACGATAATTACAAGTGGTTTACAAAAGTAAAAAAAGAATTTAATATTACAAATCTAGTTATATCACTACTAAAGACAGATGTAAGCTATAAAGAAGAATCTCTTATGTATATATCTGAATTAATGTATGATAAAAGTTATGATAAATATACAAATAATCAAAATTTTTCAAATGATAAGAATGAAATAAAAAAGATATTTAGAACTAAAGATAGTATAGAATACAATATGAGACTTAGAAATTCATATAATATATCAAGTTTTTATTTGTGTTTTTATGAAGATAAGAGTAATGAAAATTCTGATAATTTTGTATGTCATGATGCTAAGTTAAATTGCACACTATCACCCGATATATCAACGTTAATAGTTGCAAATAGTAAACAGATGATAGAAAATAAGCCGGTTGCAACTATATATGATAATAATATTGTTCCATTTAAGACTTGTAGTGTAAATAAGGCTTGTATTGCAAAACTTGGAACTTGGAAGAAAAAAGGAAATATATTAGTTGGAAATAGTCCAGCACTACTTAGTGGTTCTACTTGTAATTGTAGTTTAGGTGGTATAGTTAGTATAGTTTCAAGTGGGCAAAGTAAAACTAACATACAAAAAATAGAACAAAGAAAAAGTAATAGAATATTTAAAGTTGATGATTATAAGAGTATAGATATTTTATATGAATTTACTAAAAATAACTATTTTTCATCTTTTTCGTTTATGATCTATTCAAGTATAACCAATGTCTATAATCTTGATAAATACTATGTTTTGAAAATAAAAAGGTTATTAAAACCTAAAATTGATGAAAAAAACTTATGTGCTGATAAAGTTATACCTGTAGTTGATACGAGTATAAGCTCTATTATAAACGTATATAATATGGGTAAAATAATAAAAGGATACTATCTAGGTAAACTTACAAATAGAATATCAAAAGATAGATATATTAATATAGGTATAGATTTATCACGAATTAAAGATTTCAGAAAATTTTTTAATAAAGCTAAAAAGCAATTAGATGTAATATATACACCATATAAAATGCAAAAAAATAATGAAGATAATCCATATTGGATGAAAAAAGTTTTTGAAGAATATAATAAGCATTATAAAGGGGAGGATCTTAAAATAGCAGTAAGAAAATATCATAAATATGGTGGAGGAATAAATGCTGATATAAGCACTCCATGGTGTGCATCATTTGTAAACTATATCTTAGACACTGGTTTAAAATCACCTTCATCTCAATGTTTTTATACAAGTCGTGGTAAGATGTATTTTAATAAAATTGATAATGCTAAATATGGTGCGATTTTAGTTTTAAGAAATAAGGATAAAATAACAGGGCACTGCACTTTTATTCTTTCTGAAGATGAAAATGGCTATTACTGTATTGGTGGTAACCAAGCTAATAGAATAAAAAAGAGTTATTACATTAAAAATGAAAAAGTATATGGCATATTTTGGCCTAAATAGGAGGAATTATGAAAAAATATTTATATATATTCACTATATTATCTATTATAGGTTTTTCTAAAACTATTGACTATAATAGACTACATGACAGCAAAAAATATGTGATGAAATTAAATGATAAACAAAAAGATTTTCTAATTGATAGTTTATTTTATGAAATAAATGCATTTGGTAATATAAATACAGAAAAAAGTGGAGAAAACTATATTAACCATTTAGAAGATAAAAAACAAAATCTTTTGGTAGAAAATAGAACATATACCATAGGAGATAAGGATAAGATATTTGTTTTAACTAAATTTAATATAAGTAAAAAAATACCTGCATATGGTAATATTGCAAGAGCAGGCTTAATACTTGGTTATAGTCATTTAAAACATATGAATGATAAAACTAATGGCATGTCTTTAGGTATTAATTTAAGCTTTAAATTATCAGATTTAAACCTTTTATTTCTTACTCAACATGAAGTAAATTATCATCATATGGAATATGAAAAGAAATTTACAGGAGAATATATTGGAATTAGTGGAGTAGCAAGTATTAAAGCATTACTAGGTTCTAGCTTTTTTATAGAACCTTCTTTAAATGCTGGATATGTAGTTAATTTTAGATCAAAAACTTTAGATATGAATAATGACCTAATAATTATGAACCCCTCAATTAATTTTTTAGTTGGCGGTAGTGCAAAGCTTGGATATATGTTTGGAACTGAAACAAAAGTTAAAATATATGCTGAATATAGTGTTAATAAGAGGCTTAAAAACAAGAATGAGTATGAAATATATGATAGACAAGTAATAAAGAGTGAGGATAATTATTTAACTCATGGTTTTAGTGCAGGAGCTGATATAAATATAAAAAATAGCCATAATATAATACTAAATTTCGGTAGAGACATATCAGCTTATAAAGGCGGATTATTATATAGATTTAATTGGTAATTTACATAAAAATATATAATTAAAAAACTTTTATTATAAAAAAACTATACTTTAAGGCATAAAACTGTTCTAAGCTAATTCTAATTTAATTAATGTTAAATAATTTTAAAATTTTTTTATTATTTTAATTATAAATATTGTAATATTTAATTACTCCAAAAAGAGATGTATAAGACAAATAATTTTATGACTGGAAAAGATTTTATTGTAAAATAAAAACCAAAACTTATATAATTGTTTAATATGATTTACTTTACATATATTACCCTAATAACCCCAATATGATACTTGATTGTCAGATAAAATCTTAAATCCTCATAAAATAACAAAGCCCCCAATAAATATAAACTCACTTTTTTTATTAATGTCTTGTATACCATATTTTTGGAGTTTTTTCATGCGTTTTTAGGTTAAATTAATAAAGGTCTATATAACATATGTATTATGTTACAATATTTACAAAAAATAAAATTAAGTTAAATAACAATCTAAGGAAATTCTAAGGAAACGCTATTTTTAGATATTTTGGTAGTATACTCTTAATAACATGATTATATGAAAAGAGGAGTAAAAATGAAAAAAATATTATTATTTGTATCTCTTATATCTGCGATGACTTCTTTTGCAAATGCAACATTAACAGGTAGTGCTAAGGTTGAAACAGGATTAGAAATAAAGAATTTTAAGCCTTTTAACTACAAACCAACAATGAAATTTGTAGGTGAAGTTGGAGTAAAAGATTATGGAATTTCTGCTGGAACAGAATTAGTATTTGGAAATGGAAGCGGAAAACTTGCAGTAGCTAAAACTAAAGACTCAAAAGTTTGGGCTAAGTATATGTTTCCAACTTACAAAACATTAAAATCTGAAATAAAAGTAACATATCAATTAGACCATAAAACAGAAGTGGCAACAAAAATATCTGCAGATGTAAAAAGAGTTAATTTAACACTTAAAGCATCATATTCAGCAGAAAAATTTGTTGTGAAAAACTTTGGATTTAAAGCTAGCTTAGATAGTAAATTTAGAATAACAGACACTACAGAATTAACTGGTGGATTTGGAACAAGTATCAAATTTAAAGATGGTGCAGCTGATAAAGATGATCATACATATAATATTATTGGTAATTTAGGGTTTAAATATACTGGATTTGAAGACTTAACACTTGAAGCTTCTCAACAAACAACTGTAACTAGACAAAAAGATATGGTAGCAGGTCCTGAATATAAAGGTAAAGTAAAAATAAATGCAGGTGCAACTTATAAAGGTGTTAAAAATCTAACATTACAATCAAAAGTTGAAGTAGTATTTGATGAATTCAAAAGAGATGGAGACGGTATAATAAAATTTAATAAATGGAATGTTAAACCGGAAGCATCAGCTGAATATAGATTAATGGCAACAAAACAATTAGCATTTATTCCTAAGTTTGCAATGATTGCAGAAGTTGGTAATACAAACACTAAGGGTAACTTAAAATTAGAACCTTCACTTAAGGTAGAATATAAACCTATTAAAGACTTAACAATTATAGGAAAAACTGTAGTGCCGTTAGATATTAAATTAGATGGTTCAACTAGTTATAAACCAACAGTAACAACTAAATTTACAGGAAGTGTACAATATAATTGGTAATCATATTAAGCAATTAGATAACAAAGAACACAGAAATGTGTTCTTTTTTTTATAAAAAAAACTCGCAGTACAAATACTACGAGTTTAATTTATTTAATTATTTATTATCTTATCACAAAGTGTAATATAAATATTACTGTAAGGAACCATACTGTAGGTTTAACTTTCTTAGCATCACCTTTTGCTATCATTGTTATAATATAAACTATAAATCCTGTTGCTATACCGTCTGCTATAGAATATCCTAATATCATCATTATAATAGTGAAAAATCCAGATGCAGCAGCTGTAAAGTCGTGCCAGTCTATATTAGATAATTGTGTCGCCATAAGTATACCAACACATATTAGAGCTGGTGCTACAACACTTGGTGTAATAAGTGTTAGTAGTGGGAAGAATAAAGTTGATAATAAGAATAAAATACCTGTTGTTATAGCAGTTACTCCTGTTCTTCCACCTGCGGCAACTCCACTTGTTGATTCAATATAGCTTGTAACTGTTGAAGTTCCAAGTATTGACCCTATAATAGTACCAGTTGAATCTGCAAGTAAAGCCTTATCTATATTTTGAACGTTTTCATTTTCATCTACAAGACCAATTTTGCTACATACAGCAAGTAATGTACCGGCTGTATCAAAAAAGTCAACAAATAGGAAAGTAAATACTACAATAAATAAATCTTTTTTAGTTAGTATAGTTTTAAATCCTTGTAAGAAAGCTCCGAAAGTTTCATATTCAAAATTAACTGATGCAACATTTGAGAAATATGGCATATTTTCATATCCGAATAAACCAAGTATAAAACCAATAAACGCTGTTATAACAAGTCCAAAGAATAATGCAGCTCTAATGTTTAAGCTCATTAGGTAAATTGTAATAACTATCCCTATAATCGCAAGCATAGTTGCAGGTTCTCTAAGATTACCTATACCAACAAGGGTTGCTTCATTTTTAACTATTATACCTGAATTTACAAGACCAATAAATGCAATGAAAAAACCAATTCCAGCACCAATTGCTTGTTTTAGTGATGTAGGTATTGAGTCAATTATCTTTTTTCTTATACCTGTTATTGATATAAGTAAAAATATGATACCTGACATAAATACAAGTGATAAACCTTCTTGCCAAGTATATCCATAAGTTAGAACAACTGTATATGTAAAGAAAGCATTAACTCCCATACCAGGTGCAAGAGCTACTGGATAATTTGCTACAAGCCCCATAATTATTGAAGCTATACCAGCAGAAAGAGCTGTTGCGATGAATACAGATTGTCTAGGAATACCAGCAGTTGAAAGTATATTTGGGTTTACTCCTAATATGTAAGCCATAGTAAGAAAAGTTGTAATCCCAGCAATAATTTCAGTTTTGAGTTTAAGATTTCCAAATCTTTTTAACATAAATCCTCCTTGTGGAGCAATAAAAAATACTCCTATTTAATTTTCTAAAATCGCTATACAATAGAAAAATAGAGAGTACCTTCCTATCGTAGTCTTAGATTTAACGGTTCTAAGGTAGAAACGCCTTTACCATCTTTTAAAAGGCTTATACGATTTTACAATTTAATATTACCACTTTTAATAAAAATATTCAATAAAAAAACACTAGCCATTTAAGGCTAGTGAAGATTATAAAAAGAAAAAATCATTATTACCATTCATATTTAATTTGTAATTGACCTTTTGCATTAACTTCTATGTCAGTTTTTTGCATATCTTTTTTGAAATTGTATGTAACAGGTAATTCAGCACCAGCTACAAATGTAACACCACTTACTGGTTTGTATTCTAATTTTAATGAAGGTGTAACAGTAGTTGGGAATACTTTATCTTTAACTTTATCTTTTGCTATGAATAAATCAATGCTTCCTTTAGGTATTATAGCAAGTTTATCAGTTGCCATATATCTGTATTCAGCAAATAATATAGGTTTAACATTCCAGTTCTTTGTTGCGTTAGTTTCAAATTCATATAAGCTTTCAACCTTAGTACCTAAAGTAGTATTAGCTATACCAGTGTATTTAACTTCAGGTTTAAGTACAAGTTTAAAATATTTTCCAGTTATGTTATAGAAAATTTCACTGTCTTCAGCTATAAAACTAACATTATTTTTGCTGTATTCAGGAGTTGCTTTAACTTGGAATTCATAACCATGTTTAATCATGCCATTATCTTTTGTATGTTTATATATTCCTTTACCAACAAATTTAAGTTTAAAGTCTTTAACACCTGTATATTGTCCATAAGCTTCAGCTATAACTTCATAATCGTCAGTCTTATTAACTGATATATTAGTTAATCCACCAAATACTTTAGCTCCAATATATTCAAATCCTTCTATACCTTTATGTGTAAATCCAACTTCTCCTTGAGCTTTCTTTGGAGTAGTAAATAATTTTGTTCCTTCATACCAAGCTTTAGCATAGTAATCAACTTTTTCTACTGTTGTAAATACTTCAGCTTGAACTTTCATTTCTAAATCTAATTTAGTTTCAACTCTTATCTTTGATCCGACTTCTTGAATATCAGGTAATTGGTATTCAGCCCAGATCTTTGAATCTCCTTTGTTTAGTTTATATTTCTTGTCCATAACGTCTGATGCATTACCATTTAATTTAAATTCTCCACCAGCTTTTAAATTAACGTCATTTACTTTTATTTCACCTTTTATTACTGTTTCAAAGTTTGTATTTTTTGCATCAAAACCAGTATATAGTTTATTACCAACTTCTTGTTTAGTTTCTATCCATCCTGAAGTAGCAGCTAAAGAAGATAGGCTACTTACTAAAGATAATAATAATAAAGTCTTTTTCATCTTTTTTCCCCCATAAACATATTATATTAAAATTAGTATACCCTTACTGGCACTAAAATAGTGTTAATCTTAGAATTTCCTTAGAAAGATAATTAACCATATGCATATTTGTTTTTCTTTTGTTTTAAATATTTAGATATATAACAAAAAACTTATTTAACTGTTTTCAGTTTTAATTAGCAATATATATGTCTGTTTATAATAATTTATATATTTTTTTGTTTAAAAAAACTCTATTTT
>CAUVEB010000008.1:0-37516 GCA_963550915.1 uncultured Leptotrichiaceae bacterium | reverse complement strand
TTTTTATTATTTTTTTATTTTTTATTTTTTTCAAAACTTGTATATATTCTAGTTTTTGTGTAATATAAATAAAATTTGAATAGGTTTTCTAGATTATAGTAAGAAAAATATTATACTTTATTGATTGTTTTCAAATTATAATCATAGTAGAAAATAAAATAAGGATATTTATGAATAAACTGTTTGAAAAGAAATTTATTGTTTGTGATCAAAATAAAATTATTAATATTAAGGTTCTAAAAAAGCATATAAATGATCATAATATACATTCAATTTTTAACTTACTTTTCAATTTTCAAAATTTAAGAGATGTATATAATAATTTTAGTATTATTGATAATGTATTCAACTTAAGTAACATTAAATTGAGTTCTTTAGAAGTTTTTAATGAAACATATATAGAACTTAGGAAAAGAAGAGTTTGTTTTAGATATAGGGATTTTATACTTATTTTTTTATATAATTGTTTATTTCTTTACTTATATATTAAGAAGTATCATCACATAAAAAATGGTGTTAATAATATAAATAATGGGTATCACACTAAAAAGTTTTTTAAAGCTACAAAGCTTGGCTCAATTAAAAATTTTACTTCTTTAGATTTAACTAATTCTTTTGAAGTTATTTTTGATAAAATAATAACTAGAAATTGTATAATTGATAAATATAATTATGACAATTTTATGTATAATATTCGATTTAATAAAGAAAAATTCTCTTATATTGAAAACGTTTCAACAAAACTTATCAAAGTTTTAAATAGCGTTACTAATAATTCTTTTGATAATTTTTTCAATATTATTTGCATAAATAAGTTTAGAATAAGAAAATCATTTAATTATAGCAAGGTTATAATCTATATTGGTGATATTACTGAAAATGAATTTTTTTATTTACTTAAAATAATTTGTGCTGTTATAAAGAATAAGAAAATATTTTTTAAAAGAATGAAAGTATTTGAAGAATTTACATTTTTAAACGTTCATCATCTCCACATCTTTTTTCTAAAAAATAAGGGACACATAAATATTGATATGTGGGTTAGGAATAACAAATATATATTATCAATTGATGATCTTGAAAATGATTTAGCCTATCTTTTAATAAGAAATGTTGAAAAATTCATTTCTAAAAGAGATTTCACCAAAATAAAGAACATTGATTTGATAAGTAAAAAAAGATTATGTAAAAATATTATTTATAATAAACGCTATTTTCTAAAAAAACGTATCCATATTTTATTAGAACTTATAAAAAAGGAGGATATATTGAATGAAAAAGAGTAATGATAAACTTATTGTTATATATAGAAAACCTTTTAGCGATTATGTATTAGCTATAATGAAAACAAATAAGCTAAATGACAATAAAAAATTACTCTTGAATTTAGAAAAAGTTTTGCCTATTTCACAGATATTAAAAGGTAGGAGCAATAAGTTAATTAGTAATATAAACTACGAAAATAAAGGAGAAAAACTTATTTTTCATCTTTATTTCTAAACATATTTATGACTAGTCAAAGACAATTTAATATTTTTTATAAAAGTTTACACTTTAAGATAATTATTTAATATAATTATATAGTAACTTGTAATAAAAAAATAACTCCATTAAAAATGAAGTTATCCTTATTACAAGTTTTTTTATTTTCCTACACAAAAGCTTGAAAATATATGACTTAATATATCTTCAGTTGTTATTTCTCCCGTTATCTCAGACAATTGATCTAAAGCTTCTTTTAAGTCTACAGCAATTAAATCAAGTGGTAGTTCATTTTCTATTGTTGTAAACATATTAGCTATAGAATTTTTAGTCTTCTCTAATGCTGTTTTATGTCTAATATTTGTAATTATATACTCTTCGCTTGAATCTTTTACATCATTTTCATAAATATATTTATAAAGTAAATCTTCCATTTCATTTATACCTATATTTTGCATTGCAGATATTTCAATTATTTTCTCGTTTTCTAAATTACTAATATTAATTTTTTTACCTAAATCTATTTTATTTAATATATAAATTACTTTTTTATTTTCTTTTTTTATAAAGCTAATTATCTCTTTATCTTCTTCTTTTATTTCATCTGAACTATCAAGAAGCATTAATATTAAATCTGCTTTTTTTACTATTTCTTTTGACTTATTTACTCCAATATTTTCTACAATATCGTCTGTTTTTCTAATTCCGGCAGTATCAACAAGTATTAAAGGATATCCTTTTAAATTTATTATTTCCTCTATTGTATCCCTTGTTGTTCCTGCAACATTAGTAACAATTGCACGCTCTTCTCTTAAAAGTGCATTTAAAAGTGTAGATTTCCCAACATTAGGTCTACCAATGATTGCTGTTTTTATACCTTCTTTTATTTTTTTCCCTTTATCGTAGCTTTCTATTAGAGTGTTTGCTTTTTGATATACATTTTTTAAGTCATCTAATAAATTTTGTGGGATAGGATCATCTATTCCTTCTTCAGGATAATCAAGTACTACATTTACATGTGCCGTTATATCAAGCAAAGTCTTTTTAAACTCTGCTATCATTTTTTTTAGATCTCCCCTTAATTGTCCTACAGAAATTTCTAAAGATTTAGTTGTTTTACCTTTTATTATATCAATAATTGCTTCAGCTTGTGATAAATCTATTCTACCGTTCATAAATGCTCTTTTAGTAAATTCTCCGGCTTCTGCATGTCTTGCTCCATTTTTTAATACAAGTTCTAAAACGTTTCTTGTAATTAAATATCCACCGTGGCAATTTATTTCAACAACATCTTCACAAGTATAAGATTTTGGTGCTTTCATTTTTACAACCATAACTTCGTCTATAAGCTTATCGTCGTCATATATATGTCCATATTTTAAGGTATAATATGACATTTTCTTATCATTATTTGGTTTAAAAATTTTATCAATTATTTCAAAAGATTTATCTCCAGAAATCCTTATAATCCCAATACCACCTTCGCCTTTTGCCGTAGCTATGGCTGCAATTGTATCAAATAACATATTTTAACTCTCTTTTTTTTCACAATATTTTATTACTAAAAATCTCTTTGGTTCTTCACCGTAACTTTCAGTTGAAAGATTTTCATATTTTGATATTTCTTCGTGTATTATTCTTCTTTCTTTTGCAGTCATTGAATGTAATTTATACGAAGTTTTTGTTTCAAGTACTTTCTCAGCTTTTTTTCTAGCTAATTCTTTTAGAGTTTCTTCTCTTTTTGCCTTATAATTATTTGCATCAACAAATACCTTAACATTTTTAAGTTCTTTTAATGAATTAAATAAGTATTCAAGTGAAGCAAGTGCTTGACCTTTTTCACCTATAATATATCTTACATCTTTACCTTCAACATTTACTGTATATTGATTTTTGTGATTATCAATTGATTTAATAACTATATCAAGTTTTGACTCTTGTATAAATTCAGAAAATATTTTTAATATCTTATCTTCTATGTTTTCACTTTCACAGTTTTCTTTTATTTCTTTTTGAACTTTAATTTCTTCTTTTTTAGCTTTTTCAAGCTTAGTTACCTTTTTTTCATTTTCAGATAATTTTTTAATCTTTTCAAGTTCTGATTTTTTTAATATTGAAATTTCATATTTTCCTTTTAGATTAATAAAGAAAAAATTAAACGGTTTTTTAATTTCTTTTATAACGTAAGTTTCATCATTTTCAAGTCTTATATTTCTTTTTATAAGCTCATCTAATTCTTTTTTATTTTTTGCTTGTAAAACTATTTTATCCATTTTTTCTCACTTTCTTAATGATGTATAGTTGTAATAGTATAGAAAGTAATGTGTTTACTGTGTAGTATAGATTTACCCCAGATGGCATTCTATAAAATAGAACTAGTATCATCACAGGCATAAAATACATCATTGTTTGCATTGATTTTTCCATTTCATTACCGTTTTGAGATGCTGGTGTCATTAATTTTTGTTGTACTATCATTAATATTGCACTTACAACAGGTAAAAAGTTAAATGAAAAATTATTAAATGTAAATAGTGCATCAGGAGATTTTAAGTTAAACCATAGAAAACTTGCATTTGCTGGTATTGCATCTCCTATAAAAGCATAGTATAAGGCAACAAATATAGGTAGTTGTATTAAAAGAGGTAAACAACCTGATAATGGGTTTACTTGTTCTTTTTTATATAATTCAGCTGTCATTTCTTGTATTTTAGCCTTATCATTCTTATACTTTTGATTTATTTCATCAACCTTAGGTTGTAATTCTTTCATTCTTATCATTGATTTTTCTTGTTTTATAGATAGCGGTAAAAGTGCTAATTTAACAATTACTGTTGTTATTATTATAGCAAGTCCGTAGTTACCAACTATTGATACTAAGTAACTTAACAATGCTAAAACAGCATTATCTACAAATTTTATTCTAAACATTTTTCCTCCATTATTTTACTGGATCATATCCGCCATAAGACCACGGATTACATCTTAATATTCTATATATTCCAAGAGCTAAACCTTTTATAGCTCCATATTTTTCTATAGCTTGTTTTGTGTATTCAGAGCAAGTAGGATAATATTTACATACCCTTACTGGCGATTTAGTTAGTTTTTGATACATTTTTATTAGAAATATTAATATTTTTTTCATATTTTTTTACTCCTTTTAATATATCATTTTCTAAAACAAAATAATTTAAATTTTCAAAATCTTCTTTACAATTCTTATTTGCAATAATCACATATGCCTTATTTTGTATACTAAAAAAATTAGGATTGTTTCTGATTATTTGCCTAAATATTCTTTTAATCCTATTTCTTTTAACTGCGTTCCCTATTTTCTTACTTGCGACCACACCAAATTTACTACCTATATTGTTATGTATGAATATAATAGTATATTTTGTGTAAATTTTAGTGCCGTGATTGTATATTAAATTAAATTCTTTTGATTTTTTTAAAGATTCCATAAATAGCCTTTAGTTAAAAAAATCGGTGTTTAATCTAGAACACCGACTTTTAAGCTGATAATTTTGCTCTACCTTTTTCTCTTCTTCTTTTTAATACATTACGTCCGCTTTTAGTCTTCATTCTTGTTCTAAAACCATGGTCTTTTTTTCTTTTTCTATTATTTGGTTGAAATGTTCTTTTCATTTATTTTTCCTTTCAGATTTTATTTACATATAAGTATAATATAGGAAAAAGTTGTAATTGTCAAGAAATATAATTAAAATTGTAAATCTATTAATAACTTTTGTAGTTTTTAATTTTTTTCAACAAAAAATATATATAATATATATTCTTTAATTTAAATATTATTATTATTATACAACATTGAAATGTTAAAAAAGCTAAATTTTAGTATCTACATAAATTAAAACCTGTTAATATTTTGTGGATAAATTGTTGATAAAAAACGACATAAAAATATATCAACAGAGTATCAACATATTTTCAAGAAATGACGTTGAAAAAATTTTTTAAATATTTTTTTGTGGAAAACTTTTTATAAAAATAAAGAAAACAATACTTAAATTTTTGTGGAAAACTATGCTTTTTTGTGGAAAACTAATTTAAAGGCTGATAAATACGCCTGTTTTTGTTGAAAAGATAGTGGAAAAGTGCAAAACTTATTATCATTGACTTAATATAATACATATAGTATATTTTATGTAATAAGACAAAATGGAGTAGATAAAAATGGAACAAAAAACGATTGATAGCATCTGGAAAATGGCTAAGGAATTTTATTGTAATAGATATGGTAGAGAAAATGAAATGACACTAAACCAAGTAACATTACATAATGTTGTAGATAAGGTTTGTTATTTACATACAGGATCTGCATATATAAAAGAAGAAGTTGAAAAAATGAAAGACGGTTTAAAAGAAATTTTAAATTCATTTTTTTTGATACATGGATATGAAGTAGATGTTGTAATAAAAAGAGAAATAATAGCTGAAAATTCATTTTATGAAATAATTGAAACAAAAAAAGAAAAAGAAGATGAAGAAGAGCAAAAAACAAATCTTAGTACATCATTAAGACTTGAAAACTTTATAGTTGGATCAACAAGTAATTTAGCATATAATGTGTGTCTTACAACTCTTGAAGATAAACCTATTTACAATCCTATACTCCTATTTGGTGGTTCAGGGCTTGGTAAAACCCACTTGGCACAAGCTATAGGTAATAAGATAATAGAATTAAACCCTGATAAAAAAGTAAAATATTTAACAGCTGAAGAATTTAATAATGAATATTTACTTTCTATTAGAAAAGGTGGACTTAGTATATTTAAAAATAATATAGATTCAGCTGAAAACTTTAGACAAAAATATAGAAATTTAGATTTAATAATAATAGATGATATTCAGTTTTTTGAAAAAGTATTTGGTAAAGGTGACGGTAGTGTAGAGGAAGAATTTTTCAATACATTTAATGCACTTATACAAAAAGAAAAACAAATAATTTTAATAAGTGATAGAAATCCAAAAGAAATAAAAAATCTATCACAAAGAATAAGAACGAGATTTGGTTCAGGTATAAGTACAGAAATAAGACCACCTGAATACTCAACTAGAATGGCTATACTACAAAGTTTTTGTGAAAAAAGAAATCAAGCTATAGATAACTCAGTTTTAGAATATATAGCAGAAAATGTAACTGAAAATGTAAGAGAATTACAAGGAATGTTAAACGCTATAATAGCAAGATCAACACTACTTGCTGAAAAACCAACTATAGACCTTGTAAAATTTGAGTTTGAAAGAAGAATGGAAGTTGAAAAAGCTAGAATAACAAGTGAAAAAATAATTGAAGTTACTGCAAGATACTTTGAAATTGATGAAGATGAATTAAAATCAACAAAAAGAAATAAAGAAATTTTACTACCAAGACAGGTAGCAATGTATATAATGAAAGAAAAAACTGATATAACAGTAACATCAATAGGTAAGATTTTTGATAAAGACCATTCAACAGTATTAAATGCAATAGGGAAAATAAGGAAAAAAGTTGAAATTGACGAAGATGGAATAAAAAGTGAAATATCTGATATAATCAAAAAAATAACAGAATAGGTGGTAAAATGAAGATAAGCATAACAACACCATATATAAAATTAGATCAATTACTAAAATATGCAAATGTTGTAGAATCTGGTGGGATAGCCAAGGAATGCATATTAAGTGGAAAAGTTTTAGTAAACGGAGAAGTTGAACTAAGAAGAGGAAGAAAAATATATAAAGGATACGTTGTAACATTTGAAAACGAAGAAATAACGGTAGATTAACATGTACTTAGAAGAACTTATGAGTAAAAATTATAGATTACTTAAAGAAAATAAGATTATTTTTGATAAAAAATTTAATTTTATTTACGGTAAAAACGCACAAGGTAAAACATCAATAATTGAAGCAATCTATTTTATAGCAACTGGTAAAAGTTTTAGAACAAAAAAGAATATAGATCAAATTAAGCATCAAGAAAAAAGGATGCTTATTTTTGCTAAGACAAATAAAAATAAGTACTCATTAGAATTAACACCACAAAAAAGAACCTTTTATATTAATAAAAAAATAACAAATTACACAAATTATATAGGAGAAATTTTAGCCATATATTTTATACCTGAAGATATTGAAATAATAACAGGTTCTCCTATAACAAGAAGAAAGTTTTTTAATTATGAAATAGCACAGACTAATAGGATATATTTAAAAGAAATTTTAAATTTTCAAAAAATATTAAAAATAAGAAATGGATATTTTAAAGAAAAAAATATAAAAGACCCTTTATTTAATATATATGAAGAAAAATTTATTGAATTATCTTCTAATATTTTAATAAAAAGACATGAATATATTAAAAAAATATCAGATATATTAGAAAAGAAATATAATGAGCTTTTTGATAAAAATAAAAAAGTGCAGATAAGATATGAAAGCTTTATAACAATGTCAGAAAGTAAGTCTAAAGAACAAATAGAGCAAGAAATAAGAGAACAGATAAGTAAAAAAAGACAAATAGAGCTAAACTATGGTTATTCTCAAATAGGACCGCAAAAAGATGAATACTCTTTTTATATTAACGGTCAAAAAGCAAAGTCATTTGCATCTCAAGGTGAGAAAAAATCAATTATTTTTGCACTTAAACTAGCACAAATGGAGTATATAATTTCTGAAAAGAAAAACACACCAATCTTTTTAATAGATGATATAGCTTCATATTTTGATGAAATAAGAAAAAATAAGATACTAGAATATTTTTTAGAAAAAGATATACAATGTTTTTTCACATCAACTGAAAAATTAGGTATAAAAGGCAAAACTTTCTATATAAATGAAGGTGAAATAATAAATGAAGAATAAGTTTACAAAATTAGGAACTTTTTTAGCTAGATTTAATACTGATACAAAATTTAAAAATATTATAGGCGACTTTATTTATGAACATACAAGTTTATCTATTAAAGATAAAATTGCTACAATATTTGTAAACGAGCCTAATATAAACACACAACTACAACTTTTAAAAACTGAAATTTTAGAAAAATTAAAAAAAGAGTTTAATATAGATGATGTACAAATAGTATATAATCCTAAAAAAGTAATAAAAAAAGAGATACAAACTAAAACAGTAGATAAAACTGCAATAAATGTTCAAAATATAAGAAAAGATATTGAAAAAAAATATGAAAATGTTGAAGATGAAACTTTAAAAAAGCTCCTAATATCTTTTGCTACAATAAATACAGTAAGAGAAAATATATATAAAGAAAAAAATTATGTTAAATGTGATATTTGCAAAGAATATTTTCAAAATTTTTATAAAGAAAACATATGTATAATGTGTAGAAATGAAAAAGATAAGTTAAAAATAGAATATGCAAGAAATAAGATAATAGAAAATATATATATGACAAAAGAAGAGGCAAAAAAAGTTTTTGATATACCGTATAAGATATTTGATATCGCCAATAATAAGATACTTGATAATATCTATATTTTAATGTTTGAAAAAGTTGAAGATGCACTTGAAAATGAAAAAATAAATTTATCTAAAGAACTGGAAGAATATGCAATATTTGATACTAAGAGTAAGGATAAAAACACAAAACAACTTGTAAAAAATAAGATTGTTTATAAGCTAAAAAATAGTATTAAATATAGGTTTGATAAAGATATAGAAATAGAATTTTAATAAAAAGGATAAAAATGGAATTTTTAAAAGAAAATATTCCTGCATTTCTTGAAGAACAAGAAAATACAGTGATATATATAAGCTCATCCTTAAAAAATATGCAGTACTATTATAGTAAATTAAATAGTAGTAATATACATATTTTTAAGACAAATTCACAAGACAAAAAAGAACTTGTAGAGGCTAATATTAGGTTAATTGATATTTTATCAAGAAAAGATAAAAATATAATTATAATTGATTTTGTTTTGGCAATGTCAATTTTTTTTGATAAGGTTTTATCATTTGATATTAAAATTGGTCAAACTATAAAAATGAGTGAACTAGAAGACAAGCTTATAAACTACGGATATACTAAAAACTATTTACTAGAACAAGAAGGGGAATATTCGAGAAGAGGAGATATAGTAGATATATTCTCACCAAATAATGAAAATCCTATAAGAATTAGTTTTTTTGATATTGAAGTAGAAAAAATAAAGTTTTTTGATGTTACTTCACAAAAATCAATAAATAGTATAGATAAAGTTAATATTTATTCAAATAATCTTTTTGGTAATCAAATTATAATAACTAGCTTATCAAAACTTTACTCAAATGCCAAAATAGTTTTAGAAAATAAGGAGCTTTTAGAGTATAATCTTGAAAATTTAATTTTTGTTGATAAAAGCAAAGAAGAAATATATAGAAAAAGATACGAAGAAATACAAAAAAATTCTGTTAGTATAAACGTAATAAAAACTAAGGGTAAAAATTATGAAAAAGATTTAATAAACTATAAAGATAATCTTAGTAAAAAAGGTCTTAAATACAAGAATGTATCAGCTATACAAAAAGGAGATTATGTTATACATGTACAATATGGTATAGGTATTTATGAGGGACTTTCTCTTTTAAATGGCAAAGAATGTCTTTGTGTAAAATATGCAGATGAAGATAAACTGTATATTCCTATACAAGCATTAGATAGGATAGAAAAATATATAGGTTCAAATGATAATGCTCCAGAATTATATAAACTTGGTAGAAGAGGTTTTAAGTTAAAACAAAAGAAATTAAAACAAAATATAGAACAAATGGCAAAACAATTATTAGAAATACAAGCAAAAAGAAGCCAAAATATCGGAATTTCCTTTATAAAAGACAGTATATGGCAACAAGAGTTTGAAGAAGGTTTTGAGTTTGAAGAAACAGCAGATCAGAAAAAAGCTATAATGGAAGTAAAACAAGATATGCAAAGTACAAGAGTAATGGATAGAGTTATTTGTGGTGATGTTGGATATGGTAAAACAGAAATTGCCATGCGTGCAGCTTTTAAGGCTATTGAAAGTGGATATCAAGTTGTACTTTTAGCTCCAACAACTATACTTGCAAACCAACATTATGAAAGATTTTGTAAAAGGTTTGAAAATTATCCAATAAATATAGAAGTTTTTTCAAGAATGTCAAATGCAAAAAAAGATACAACTAAAGCAGATTTAATAATAGGCACACATAAAATACTAGGTAATGATTTTGAATTTCCTAATTTAGGACTTTTAATAATTGATGAAGAGCAAAAGTTCGGAGTAAAGGCAAAAGATATTATAAAAAATAAGAAAAATAATATAGATATACTTACTTTAACTGCAACACCAATACCAAGAACCCTAAACTTAACACTTTTAGGTATAAGAGATATTTCTGTAATCTCAACACCACCAGCATATAGAATACCTATAAAAACTGAAATAATAACTAATATAGAAGAAAAAGAACTAAAAAAAATTATTTTACAAGAATTAAGTAGAGACGGACAAGTATTTTATGTTTCAAATGATGTAGTCAATATGGAGCAAAAAGCAAAAGATTTACAAAATATACTTCCTGATTTTGTAAAAGTTGACTATATACATGGTAAATTACCTGCAAAAGAAATTAAAAGAAAAATAAATGACTTTATATCAGAAGAATTTCAAGTGCTATTATGCTCTACAATAATTGAAAATGGTATTGATATATCAAATGCTAATACAATAATAATAGAAAACTTTAATAAATTAGGTTTATCACAAATTTATCAACTTCGTGGAAGAGTTGGGCGTTCAAATAGAAAAGCCTATTGTTATTTACTTAGAAATGAAAATATAAATAAAAAAGGTAAATTAAAACAAGATAGTATAGTAGAAATCGAAAATATTAGTGGTGCAGGATATAAATTATCATTTGAGGATATGCAAATAAGAGGAGCAGGCGAAATTTTAGGAGATAAACAACACGGAGTTATAGAAAGTTTTGGATATGATCTATATATTAAACTTTTAAATGAAGAAATAGAAAAACAAAAAGGTAATAAAAAAACAAAATTAGAAAATGTTGAAATAGTATTAAAAAATAGTGGACATATACCAAGTGAATATATTAGTGATGATGAAAGAATAAAAATATACAAAAGACTTAGTGAAGCAAGTGAAATAAGAGAAGTAAATGAAATCGAAGAAGAAATGATAGATATATATGGTAAACTTCCAAAAGAAGTATCAGATTTTCTTGTAAATATAAAGGCTAGAATTTTTGCAAGTTACGAGTTTATAACAAAGGTATATGAAAAAGATTCTAAGATAAAACTATATTATGTTGAAAAAAGTTCACTTTTACCATCAAATGTGGTAACATTAGATAAAGAAGAATTTCTAAAAATAATTTCATAGGTGATTAAAATGAAAAAAATAAAAGTTATATTACTAGCTTATATAATGCTTTCAATGTCTTGTACAAGTATGAAAGCTATGTTTTCAACACAAGATCCATATGCAAATAGACCAAAAAAACAAACAAAGCAAGTACAAAATAATAAAAAAGAAAATAATAATAATATAAAAAAAGAACGTGAAGAAACACAAAAAAAGATAACAAAACCTAAAGAACCAGAAAAAAAAGAAGAAGTACAAGATATTAACAAAGTTATCTATACTGAAAATGAAAAGAAAATATTAAAAGCACTAAAACAAGAGTATTCACTTATAGACAGTGTTGAAAATATTGAAAAACAAACAACTATGGCTATAATTAAACTAAGAAAAGAAAAAAATCCTAATTTAAAAACTCTTTCTTTTTTAATAGCTGTAAATGAAACACTAAAGAATACTAAAACAAATTCATACATATTAGCTGTTAGTAGAACTATAAGTAGCTATAATAACTGGAGCAAAAATGAGATTAGATAAATTTTTAAAATTGATTAGAATAATAAAAAGAAGGACTATAGCACAAGAATTATGCGATGCAGGTAATGTAATGGTTAACAATGATGTGAAAAAACCGTCATATACTGTAAAAAAAGATGATGATATTGAGCTAAAATATTTTAATCATATAATTAAATTTGAGGTGTTAGAAATACCAACTCAAATTGTTCCTAAAGAAGAAGTTGAAAAATATATAAAATTTAAATCTTAAGTATATCAATATTTAGTGTATAAATTTAAAAAAATATACAATATATAAGTATAAGAACAAAAGATATAAAAAAATTATAAAAAAATAAAAAAATAAGTTGACAAACATTTTTAAATAGTATATAATTATTTTTGTCTTAATAAGAAATGTGCCTTGGTGGCGAAATCGGTAGACGCACAGGACTTAAAATCCTGTGGATGTATATCCGTACCAGTTCGAGTCTGGTCCGAGGCACCACTTCTTTATCGCGGAGTAGAGCAGTCAGGCAGCTCGTCGGGCTCATAACCCGAAGGTCATTGGTTCAAATCCAATCTCCGCAACCAATAATATATAGTGCGGGAATAGCTCAGATGGTAGAGCGTCAGCCTTCCAAGCTGAATGTCGCGAGTTCGACCCTCGTTTCCCGCTCCATATGAGCCATTAGCTCAGTCGGTAGAGCACATGACTTTTAATCATGGTGTCACTGGTTCGATTCCAGTATGGCTCACCATTTTTACAAATGATTTTTAGGGCTATTAGCTCAGTTGGTAGAGCACATGACTCTTAATCATGGTGTCACTGGTTCGAAACCAGTATAGCCCACCAACGTAATCATAAACTTATGCGTACCTGTAGCTCAGCAGGATAGAGCAACAGCCTTCTAAGCTGTGGGCCAGGAGTTCGAATCTCTTCAGGTACGCCATTTTATATGGATCCGTAGCTCAGATGGTTAGAGCACGCGGCTCATAACCGTGAGGTCACTGGTTCGATCCCAGTCGGATCCACCATTTTAATAACGGGCCCTTCGTCTAGTGGTCAGGACATCGGGTTTTCATCCCGGCAACAGGAGTTCGATTCTCCTAGGGCCTACCATACTAAAAATATGGTAGTTTTTTTTAATAATGGGCAGATGTCCGAACTGGCTAAGGAACCGGTCTTGAAAACCGGCGAAGGTGTAACAGCCGTCTGGGTTCGAATCCCAGTCTGCCCGCCAGTATCCCCAGATAGCTCAGTCGGTAGAGCAAAGGACTGAAAATCCTTGTGTCCGTGGTTCGATTCCGCGTCTGGGGACCATTTAAAATAAAGCTTTTTAATTATTGGGTAAGCCCAATTTTTTTATAATTAAATTACAAAGTTAAAAAAATATATTTTATATAATCATAGTAAAATAGATGTTTTAATTAATTTTTTACTTCATATATTTAAAATATATTTTTATTTAATATAAATATATTGACAATATGTATTAAAATGTATAGAATAGTTAAGATGAATAAAAAGGAGGACAGTAATGAATATATTAGAAGCAATAAAAAGTAGAAAATCTATTAGACAGTTTACAGGAGAACACGTAAAAGAAGAAGAGTTAAAATCTATTTTAGAACTTGCAAGTCGTGCCCCTAGTTCAGTTAATGGTCAACAAATAAGTTTAGTTTATACAAGAGATAAAGATATTATTGAAAAAATGTCAGTTTTATGTGGTGGTCAAAAGCAAGTAAAGGATTGTGATGTATTTATTACTATTGTTGGTGACTTTTATAGAGCATCTTCTTATTTAAATAAGAATAATATAGAATTTACAGATGAAATTCATAGACTTAGAGAAGTTGCAGCAACAGATGCTGGAATAATGGCTTATCTAATAAATTTAGCAGCTATGGGTTATGGATATGGTTCAACAATAATAGGTGGAATAAAACAATCACCTGTTGAAGTTGCTAAATTATTAAATTTACCTGAAAACACTTTCCCAATGTTAGGTATAACAATAGGAGAACCAACAAAAGAATCATTACTTGGAACTCCAAAACCTAGAATTGATTTTGAAGCTTTTGCAATGGAAAATGTATATAATAAAGAAGTTCAACAAAATGCAGTTGAAAATTATGAAGTTAAACTTGACAGTTGGTTCAAGTCAATCGGTGTTTCACAACCGTTATTTGGTGACGTTATTAAAAGATTTTATAGTAAATAATAAGACAAGTTTTTGTACTTGTCTTTTTTTTAAAAAATAGGAGGTTTTATGAGTAGTAAAAAGATCATCGGAATTGAAGAAAAGGTACCATTGAAATGGTTAATTCCACTTAGTTTACAACATACTTTTGCAATGTTTGGAGCATCAGTATTAGTGCCAATTTTATTTGGTATTGACGCAGGTATTGTGTTATTTATGAATGGGGTAGGAACTCTTTTATTCATATATATAACAAAAGGGAAAGCACCAGCTTATCTTGGATCAAGCTTTGCTTTTTTAGGGCCAGCATTACAGATTATAAACAGTGAAAACTACGGTTATAGTTATGCTTTAGGTGGATTTTTTCTTGTAGGTTTAGTTGGTTGTATATTAGCTTATGTTATAAATCGTTTTGGAACATCATTTATTGATATAATCTTACCACCTGCAGCTATGGGTTCTGTTGTTTCTCTTATAGGGTTTGAACTTGCAGCACTTACTATAGGTGGAGGTAAAATAGGTGCAGACCTTACAACTTTTGAAGGTAGAGTAGTTTTTGGAGTTACACTTGGAACTGCAATTTGTGGATCAGTTCTATTTAGAAAATTCTTCTCAACAATATCAATATTAATTGCAATGGTAGTTGGATATGTAACAGCAGTTTATTTAGGAATGGTTGATTTTGCTCCAATAGTATCATCAAAAATAATAACAGTTCCACATTTCCAAATGGCAAAATTTGCATTAAAACCAATGCTTACAATATTACCTGTAATACTAGTTATAATATCAGAACATATAAGTCATCAGGTTGTAACAAGTAATATAGTAGGAAAAGATTTATTAAAAGAACCAGGTCTTCATAAAACTTTATTTGCAGATAATTTCTCAACAATGTTATCAGCTTTAGTTGGTGGAGTTCCAACAACAACATATGGTGAAAATATAGGGGTTATGGCTATAACTAAGGTATATAGTGTATATGTAATAGCAGGAGCTGCTGTTATATCAATAATGATGGCATTTATAGGACCATTTTCAGCATTAATTAATACTATACCAGGTAGTGTTATAGGTGGAGTTACTTTCTTACTATATGGAATGATAGGAGTATCAGGACTTAGACTATTTGTTGAAAAAAATGTAGATTTTAACAAGGCACAAAACTTAATACTTACATCTGTAATATTTGTAACAGGTCTTAGTGGATTATCAGTAAACATTTCATCAATAAGTCTTAAAGGAATGAATTTAGCAAGTGTTGTTGCAATTGCGATATCATTATTATTCTATGTATTTGATAAATATAATTTACTTAATGAATAAATAACAAGTATAAAAAAACTACATATACCATAGTTGATATATGTAGTTTTATTTTCTTTTTAAAATTCTTTCAACTTTTTCAAGTTCTGCAATGCTGTGAAATTTAAGTGCAGTTTTAGTATTATTAAAATATTTTACAGTTAATGTTCTTTTATCAATATTTTTATCTATATGAAGTATAGATCTTATATCAATTTTTCTATTTCTGTGAATAAATGTATTGAGGTCATATCTAATTATTCCCCAAGTTCTAATAGTATTAGCATACACGTACAATATTATACCTAAAGCTAGTACAGTAACATTCATTTTTTTAAATAATATAACAAATATTAATATTGCAGCTATGTAAAGAGTAAAAGCTAATCTATCATAAAATTTATCAAGTTTTTCTTTTTTTAGATTTGGATTTATCTTTTGAAGCTGTATTAATGATATGTTATCAACAATTGGTGGTAAAATTAATAATATTACAAGTAAAATTGTTGTTATTCTATCTTGTTTATATGTTGCAAAGAAAACACCAATTGCAAGTAATGTATTAAGTGCAATATTTAGGTATCCATTTTTTATTTCTTGTTTCATATAACGAAAAACCCCTTTTCTTTTTTATAATAATAACACAAAATATATTGACTTTCAATTATATATTTTGATATACTAAGTTATGGTGGTTACGCCGCTTTAGCTCATATGGTAGAGCAACTGACTTGTAATCAGTAGGTGGCTGGTTCGATTCCGGCAAGCGGCACCACTTTTTTATTTTCTATTAATTTTGTATTTTCCAACTGAGGTTAATATCCTTAAACTAGTTTTTGAATTTTTGTTATTTTCTACTTTTAAATCAGACTTTGCAAAAGTTTCAAAAGATTCAAAGTATATATCGTCTAAGACATATAAATTGGCTATTCCGGCAACATTAGAAATATAGTGTTTACCATATGGAAGATCGGCATTTATTATTCCTGCAAAATTTTTAATTTTAATATCAACATCATTTTTATATGTTATAAATACATTAATTTCATTTTTTCTTAATTTTCTACTAGGATATGATTCGTTATATTTTATGTATAAAGCATTATCTTTTATTTCATATACTAAATTCTTAGGTATTTCTATAATGTTTTCTTCACCACGTTTTATACTAATAGAACCAAAAGCATTATATATATCAATAACCTTTATATCTTCATCAATAACATATTTAGTATTAAGTAAATTGTTTTTATTACTCTTATTGATATCACCAAACATACTTGATAAAATTAATACCCACCCTAAAATTATTATAATAAAAGCAAAAATATATTTTTTCATATCTAACCTCTCTTATTTCTCATATATATCCAAACTAATATCTTGTTATAAATATTAGCAATAAATCTACAAAAAGCCTTTAATATTCCATAAACACATATTGCAGAACCTATAAAAATCAATGAAGTACCTAAACCGATTAATGGATTTAATACTAAACCGTGTCTTACTATTTCATATAAAATTGTAATAGGAACTACAAATATTACAATTACTATTATCATAAAGATAACTAGCAATACCAATATTATTGAAAAAAATACAGCAGCAAAAGCTATAAATAACGGTATTGAAAGTGGAGCTCCCATTATTGTTGCAATAAGTAAAAAAGTAAATACAAGTGGATTTTTACTTTTTACATTATCTTTATGGTTTTTAATATTGTACTCAAGTAGTAGTTCATTGGCTATTTTCTTAGGGTCTATGCTATTTGGGACTTCATCATCACGACCAATACCTAAATCATCAAAATATTCTTCATAGTATCTAAATAGTTCAATTTTTTCATCATACGGTAAATCTTTTAAATTTTTGTCTAGTTCTCTCATAAAATCTCTAGTTTTCATAAATTTTCACCTCAATAAAATTATCAATTTCAGTTTTTAATTTTTCCCATTCTTCAATATATGTTTTAAGTTGTAACCTACCATTTTCAGTTATTTTATAATATCTTCTATTACGACCCTGATAATTGTTATCATATATAGTTAGCAGATCTTTGCTTTTAAGTCTTCTTAGCACAGGATACAGAGTAGATTCACTAATGTTAATTTTTTCTTGTAGTTTTTGAGTTAAAAGATAACCATATAAATCACCTTTTTCAAGAGTTGCAAGAACACAAAGTTCTAAAAAATCACTTGTAAGTTGCATGATAAAATCACCTCACTTTTTATTTCTAACAATATTATACACCGTATAGTATTATATGTCAACAAGAGATTGACACGCTATATAAATAGTGCTATAATCGGCTTAAAATAAACACTTGCAAAGGGGATATATAATGAAATATTTTTTAACTTTATTATTAACTTTATTAATTTCTTGTACAAATAGTGCAAGTAAAAAAGAAATAAATACTGCAATAACTTCGGATATTGAAAGTATAAATCCATATAAATTAGTTTCAAGTAACAGTACTGAAATTATGTATAATATATATGAAGGACTTGTAATGCCAAGTGAAAATGGAGATGTAGTTCCTGCGTTAGCTAAGAGTTACAGTGTTTCAGAAGACGGTTTAGTATATGAATTTGTTATAAGAGATAATGTATATTTTCATAATGGTGACAAATTAACAGTTGAAGATGTTATTTTTTCACTTGAAAAAATGAAAGAGCTAAAAATACAAAGTGCCTTTTTAAATATTAAAGAAATAACTAAAAAAGATGATAAGACAGTTTTAGTAACACTTGAAAAATCAGATACTTCACTTATATATTACCTTAAAACTGCAATAGTAAATAAAAGAACTTTTGACAGTATAGGAGAAAAAGCAAACGGTACAGGACCTTATACTATAAAAGAATATGTAAGAGAACAAAAACTAGTACTTGAAAGAAATGATAGATACTACGGAGAAAAAGCAAATATTAAAAGAGTAAATATAGCTATAAGCCCTAACACAGATACAAACTTCTTAAAACTATTAAGTGGGGAATATAATTTACTATCATATATTGATACAAAAAGAGAATCAGAACTTAAAGATTTCACTGTTATAAATCAACCACAAAACATGGTATTTATGTTAGGTTTAAATAATGAAAAAATTGATAAAAATACAAGAGCTGCTATAAATACAGCTATAAATAAAGACGATATCATACAAAAAACATCAGGAAATAAATCATTAAAATTAAGTTCAAGTATGAGCCCTATACTTGCAAAATATTATAACGATAACATAAAAGAAGTAGCAGGAAATACAGATTTATTAAAAGCTAAGACATTTACACTTAAAATACCTACAAACAGTTATTTATATATTGACGTTGCTCAAATTATAAAAGAAGGATTATCAAAATATGGATTTAATGTAAAAATAGTTGAACTTGAATTTGCAACTTGGCTTCAAGAAGTTTATACAAATAGAGATTTTGAAATGACTTTAATAGGATTAAGTGGTAAATTAGATCCTGATGCTATATTAAGAAGATACACTTCAAAATACAAGAGAAACTTCATAGGATTTAATAATGAAGAATATGATAAATTAATTTTAGATGCAAAAAGAACAGTGGATGTTAATAAGAGAGTTGAATTATACAAAAAAGCACAACAAATATTAGTAGATGAAAGTTCAAGTGTTTATCTAATGGATCCAACTTTTATAGTTGCACATTCAAAAGATATAACAGGTTATACTAAATATCCAATTGCATACATGAACTTTGCAAAATTAAAATTTAGTGAGTAATTATGTATTTTGTAAAAAAACTATTTAAAATGATTTTTAGTATATATATTATATCTACAATTTCATTTTTTATAATATCTTTAATACCTGGAGATCCAGCTACAGCTATACTAGGTGTAGATGCTCCATATGAAAATTTAATTTTATTTAGACAAGAATTAGGACTTGATAAACCGTTATTTATACGATATATTGTATGGCTTAAAAATGCTTTTATGGGGAATTTTGGAAAATCTTTTAAGTATTCAGCTCCTGTTAAGGATTTAATACTTGAAAGACTTCCTATAACGGCAGTTATAACAATAGTATCAATACTTATTATTTTTACAATCTCAATTTTATTATCTTTTTATCTTAATAAAAATAAAAGAGCAAATAATATATGGGAGATTATATTAGGTCTTAGTATATCAATACCATCATTTTGGCTTGGTATAATTTCAATTTTTGTATTCTCAGTAATATTAAGATGGTTTAGTATAGGGTATGATAGCACTTTAAAATCGCTTATTGTGCCTTGCTTCATATTATCTATACCTAAAATTGGAATTGTTACTAAAAATATAAAAGAAAATCTATATATAGAAACAAGACAAGAATATATAAAATACCTATATTCTAATGGTATGAATATGAAGTACTTGAATATGTATATATTAAAGAATGCACTTTTACCTGTGATTTCAATATTAGGTCTAATAATAATAGATCTTGTAACAGGTATAGTAATAATAGAGCAGATTTTTTCAATACCTGGAATAGGAAGGCTTATGACAGTTGCCGTATATACCAGAGATATACCATTAGTTCAAGGTTTAATTGTGTACACATCCTTTATTATAGTGCTTATAAACTTTATTGTTGATATAATATATGTGCTTTTAGATCCAAGAATAAAAATGGGTGATAGCATATGAAAAAATATATAAAATATATGATATTAATAATATTATTGGTATTGTTTATTAAAAATCCAAACACTATGTTAGACGGGCAAATCTTACAAAAACCAAGTTTAGCACATATACTTGGTACAGATAATTTAGGTCGTGATATATACACAAGATTAATTTTTGGAACTTTTAATACCTTAACTGTTGTAGTGATTTCTATATCACTATCTACTATGTTAGGCACTTTAATTGGTGGTATATCAGGATTTTATGGCGGATATATTGATAGTATTATACAGACTTTTATACATATAATTTTATCAATACCTTCTATATTAATAGCCATAACAGTAGTAGTTATTATGGGACCAGGGTTTTATTCCCTTATTTTTGCAATGGTTCTTATGTATTTACCCCTTATAGTTAGTCATGTTCGTGGAATTACTATTAAAGAAAAAGAAAAAGAATATGTAATGGCAGCTAGAACATATGGTGTAAGCAATATTAGAATAATTGTAAGACATATACTACCGAATATAAAAAAATATATATTAATAAATTTTGTAATTAACTTTGCAAAAGGTATATTAACTGAAGCAGGACTTGGATTTTTAGGTATAGGTATAGAAGCTTCAACACCAACATTAGGTAACATGTTAAATGCTTCGCAGTCATATTTTTTAATAGCACCGTGGTTTACATTATCATCAGGTTTAATGATTATATTTATAGTATATATTGCAAATAAAGTGGCAAAGAGGTAAAAATGACTAAAGAACTTGAAATTAAAAATTTAAATGTAAGTATAGACAGAGAACATTTATTAAAAAATATATCTTTGACAATAAATAGTAATGAAATAGTTGGTATTTTAGGAGAATCAGGAAGTGGAAAGACACTAACTACTAAATTTATTTTAGGAATATTACCTGAAAGAAGTGAAATAAAGTATGACAGTTTTTACAATAACACAAAAACAGGTGCTATATTTCAAAACGCATTTATTTTATTAAATCCAACTATAAAAATAGGAAAACAATTAAGACATTTATATATTTCACATTACAATACTGACAAAGGTTTTAAAGAAATGATAACAAATCTATTCTATAAAGTAGGTTTAAGTGATGTGGATAAATTTTTATCAAAATATCCTTTTGAAACAAGTGGTGGAGAACGACAAAGAATTGCAATTGCAGGTGCATTAATAGGTAAGCCTAAGATATTAATTGCAGATGAAATCACAACAGCACTTGATTTTGAAAGTAAAAGCGAAGTAATAGAACTATTAAAGGATATAAAAGGTACTACAGGTTCTATTATTTTTATATCCCACGAAGTTAGTACCATGAAAAATTTTGTTGATAGAATTTATGTTATGTATAAGGGAGAGATTATTGAAGAAAATACAACAAAAAATATCTTTGATAACCCTCAACATGAATATACAAAAAGAATAGTTGAATTAGAAGAAAAATATTATAAGGAGTAAATATGTATTTATTAGCATTTTTACCAGCATTATGCTGGGGTATGATAGCTGTTATTATATCTATATTTAAAACAGATACTAAAAAACAAGTGTTTTCTGTATCTTTTGGAGCATTTTTGCTGTCAACTGTATTTATATTTAATGTAACTAAATTATCTTTTATAGCTGGTATTATAAGTGGGATATTTTGGGTTGTTGGCTTTTATTACCAAACTAAATGTCTAAAAATACTTGGTATTTCAAGAGCTATTCCACCTTCAACAGCTATGCAAATATTAGGTACAGCATTAGTAGGGATTGTTATTTTTAAAGAACCTGTAAATGTAGTTCTAGTTTTAGTTTGTATAGTAGCGTTAATAATAGGTGTTAATTTAGCGGTTTATAAGGAAAGTAACAAAGAAGTAAAAAAAATAGATTATAAGATAATAATAGATTTAATATTATCAACAGTTGGTTTTGTTGTATATGCAACAGTTATAAGATACTTTGGTGTTGAAACAAAAGCAGCAATATTACCACAAACAATGGGTATGCTTATAGGGGCATTAGCATTAAATAGTAGTAATGTTAAAGCCTTAATTGATAAAAAAGTATTATACAATATGATAGCTGGATTATTATGGTTTTTAGGTAATATGAGTATGCTATTATCAAGTGAATATTTTGGAATAACGATTGCTTTTGCAGTTTCACAGTTAAATGTAGCAGTATCTGTATCAGCAGCTATAATAATTTTAAAAGAACACAAAACAAGAAAAGAATTAGTATATATAGTAACAGGTATAGTTCTAATTATATTATCAGGTATTTTTATATCTCGTGCGTAAAATATATTGATTAGGTGAAATAATGAAAATTTGGATAAAAAATGTGGTAGCAATACCAATGAAAAATGAAAATGAAGTTTTAGAAAATACAAATATATACATAGATGATAAGCATATAGTGCATATAGGTGAAGAGTTAAAAGAATTTAAATATGATAAGTTAATAGATGGAACAAATTTATTAGCCCTACCCGGTCTTATCAATACACATACTCATATAGCAATGGTACTTATTAGAAATTATGCAGATGATGTTAATTTAGAGGACTGGCTATTTAATAATATCTTTCCTATTGAAGACAAACTAGTAGCAGAAGATGTATATTATGCATCACTACTTGCTATTATGGAAATGATTAAAACAGGAACTACTACTTTTGTTGATATGTATTTCTTTGTTGAAAAGACTATACAAGCATTAGAAAAACTGCCAATGAGAGCTGTGATATGTAGAGGTCTTGGAGATTCAGAAAATGCAGAAAAAAATCTTGAAGAATCAATTTCACTTTCAAAACAATATATGAATAATGATATGCTAAAAATAATGATAGCACCACATTCTGTTTATACTTGTAGTAAAGACTTTTTACAAAAGTGTATAAATAGTGCAAAAGAACATAATTTATCAATACATATACATCTTAATGAATCAAAAGCAGAAGTTGAAAACTCAATAAAAGCAAATGGTAAATCACCTATAGAATATGTAAATGATTTAGGTATGTTTGAAGTAAATACACTTGCTGCACATTGCGTACACACAACAGACAAAGAGCTTAATATATTAAAAGAAAAAAATGTAACAGTATTAAATAATCCAACAAGTAACTTAAAACTTGCTAGTGGATTTGCAAGAGTGTCTGATATGATAAATAAAGGTATAAATGTAAGTCTAGGAACAGATGGAGCAGCTTCAAATAATACACTTAATATGTTTCGTGAAATACATTTAGCAAGTATATTAAATAAGGCTGTAACATCAGACCCTAAATCTGTATCAGCTTACCAAGCTCTTAAAATGGCAACTGTAAACGGAGCTAAAGCAATACAGATGCAAGATAAACTTGGGACTATTGAAGTCGGTAAATTAGCTGATATAATACTAATTGATATAAATAAAACACATTTATTACCACATAATAACTATATATCAATGCTAAGTTATTCAGCAAGTGGTTATGAAGTAGATATCAGCATTATTAATGGTAATGTAGTTATGGAAAAAGGTAAAATATTAGCATTAGATGAAGAAGAAATATATAATAAAATAAGAAAAACACATAAATCACTACTTAGTAGATAAGGATATACCCTTTAATTTAGGGTATATTTTAATAATTTAATATCATCTGTTAAATATCCAGTTATAGATGGTATATATTTATCACAATACAAGGACATAATAGACGAAATAAAGAAAATGACATACAAATTATAGGCGTTGATTTTAATGATAAAAGAAGAATAAAAGATAGCTCTGCTAGCAATATTAGTTAGAATATATTATACAATAAATACATTTAGGAAGTGATGAAAATTAAAATAGAAAACAAGATAAATATATATTATATTCTAAGTATACTATATGGGATTTCTCTTACAATATTTGGTGCAATTTCTTATGTATATTTAGTACAATCAGGTTTTAGATATGAACAAATAGGAATATATCTTTCAACATTTTGGATAATAACTATGATTTTTGAAATACCAACAGGTATAATGGTAGATATTTATAAGCATAAAATTACATTGTTAATTTCAAATATAATAAGGATAATAGGTATTTTACTATTAGCGTTTAATTATGCCAATATGTCAATACTATTAATCTCTGCTACTTTAACAGGTTTTTCAGAAGCAATATTATCAGGGAATTTAACTTCTTGGATAGTAAAAGAAGTTAATAAATCAGGCATTGACATAAAATTAAATGTAATTTTTTCTAAAATGTCAGTATTAAGTACTATTTTTGGACTTATTTCTGGTTATGTGGGTTCGGAATTTTTATATAAATATGATTTAAGATTACCATTTATAATATCAGTATTAATATTTATAATAAATTCAGTTCTTATAATAATATTTTTTAAAAAAGAAAATATAAGTAATGAAGACAAAGAAAATAGTATTTTAAAAATTGAAAATGAGTATATTGAAGTTTTGAAACAAGTTAAACAAACGATATTTAGAAAAGAATTATATTATTTTCTAACTTTTTACCTTATAATAGACCTAATTAATTTAGGACCTAGTGAACAGTGGCAAGAAGTCTATAAACAAAATTTAGGGATTATATGGGTATTTATCGGTTTATCAGGAATAATTGGGAATTATATACCTTCAAAGATTAATGTAAATAAAATTTCAATAAAAAGAAATTTAATAATATTTTTAATTTTTGATACATTAATTGTTTTTGTACAATCTGTTTCATCGAACTTTTTACCTATGTTTTTTATACATATAATAATATATTCATTGCTTAGTATAGTACTTAATACATATAAACATTCAAAATTAATAAAAAATGATAATGTAAGAACAACTGTTGTTTCAGTATTAAATACTTTTGATTCTATGATTATGACAATATTATTATCAATAAATGGAATATTATCAACAAGAATAGGGATTTTAAATGCTTGGAAAATTTTCTTGATTATATCAATATTATTTATATTTATAATTTCAATATGGAAAGAGCCACAATATGATAGATAAATTTTTTAAAACGGTAAATTGAAAAAGACGCCTAAAAATATAAAGCGAAATTAATAGTGGCAAATATTATTCATGAAATTTAAATTATATATCTAAGACAATACTAAAAAACTTTTGCATTTTCTTTCTTTTTCAAATAGAGCTTATTTTTAGTCTATAGTATTGTCATAAATTTTATATAATTCACGAAGATCTCTAGTAAGGATATACCCTTTAATTTAGGGTATATTTTTTTATAATTTAAAATTTAAAAATCATTCTAATAATTATATATTTATGATATAATTTTTTATATTAATTAAGGGGGACGATACTATGGCAATAAAAATTTTTGCAGATGGAGCTAATATCGATGATATGTTAGAAATATATAAAGAGGGATTAGTACAAGGTTTTACAACAAATCCTTCATTAATGAAAAAAGGCGGAGTAACTAGTTACAAAACATTTTCAAAAAAGGTACTTGAAGTAATTAAAGATGTACCTGTATCATTTGAAGTTTTCACAAATGAATTAGATACTATGTATGAAGAGGCTAAAGAAATTGCTAGTTGGGGAGAAAATGTTTACGTTAAAATTCCAATTATGACAGTTAATAAAGAAAGCACTATACCATTAATAAAGAAATTATCAGATGAAGGTGTAAAAGTTAATGTTACAGCTTTATACAGCATAGATCAAATACAAGAAACAGTAAACGCTTTAAATGAAAACGTTGCAGGATATGTTTCAGTATTTGCAGGAAGAATTTCAGATTCAGGATATGACCATGTACCAATCATTAAGGCTGCAAGGGAAATTTGTAATAGTAAACCAAAAGCAGAACTTTTATGGGCAAGTACAAGAGAAGTATACAATATACTACAAGCAGAACAATTAGGAGCAGATATAATAACATGCCCTAATGATATAATATATAAACATAGTAAAAAAGCGTTAACTTTACTAGAACTTTCACATAATACAGTTGAAACATTTGCAAAGGATATAGAAAATCTAGGTTTTAGTGTATTTGAATAAAAGGATAGGATATATTAATGAAAAAAAATTATATATTAAATACTATATTGGTTATTTTAATAATTATTTTTGGTAGACTTTTAATAATAAACACCTTTTTTTATAACGGACTGGTAACAGTTCCAAATGTAGTTAATCTAAACAAAGAGCAAGCTGCTAAAATACTTAGAAAATCGCATTTAAAATATACTTTTGTAAGTTCTAAGTCAAACGATGTACCGCTTGACATAGTTTATTCTCAAAAACCTTTGGCAGGTCAAGTAGTAAGAGCTAATAGAAATATAAAGCTTTTAGTAAATGAAGATAATGGTAAACAAATACCGAATATAATAGGTTTAACTTTACCACAAGCTATAAGCGTGCTTGATAATGCGGGTATAAAAATAAAAAGAGTAGACTATATTTCAGATGATATAGAAGATGAAAGAGTTCTTGCTATATACCCTAAACAAAATACAAGATTATCATTTAATCAAAGTGTAACTATACTTGTTTCATCAAAACAACTTTTAAGTCCAAATGTAATGCCAAATATTATTGGTCTTGATGTTAATGAAGCAAATTTACTTCTTGCACAAATAGGGCTTAAAATAAATGAAATAACAAAAAAACAAGATTTAACTTATCCAATAAACACAATAGTAAGTTCATATCCAAAACCAGATGAACCTATAACAAAAGATACAGTGGTAAATGTTGTAATAAGTGAGATTTCAGATAATGCAATAAGAGAAGAAAAAATAAAACAAGAAAGTATAGACGAGATTATAAAAAAAGCAATAAGAGACGGTGGTGGTTCTAATTAAGGGTAAAGTAATTAGAAAAATACAAGGCTTTTATGATGTTTTATGTGAAAAAGGTATATATTCTTGTAAATTAAAAGGTATATTAAAAAAATCAAATAATAAATTAAATTGTGTTATAGGCGATATTGTAGATTTTGATATTGATGATTTAGTAATTAATAATATATATGACAGAAAAAACTTACTTCTAAGACCTTTAGTTGCAAATGTAGATTTTGTGGCAATTACTTTGTCAGTAAAAGATCCGGTAATAGATATAAATAATTTTCAAAAAATGTTACTTCTTATTGATAAACAAGAAATACCTTTAATACTAATACTTAGTAAAATAGATTTGGTAGATGAAGATGAAAAGACTAAAATGCTAAATGAATTAAACGATAGATTTAGAAATATAAAAATATTTTGTATAAGTTTAAAAACAAAAGAAGGTCTTTTAGAGCTTGAAAAATATATAGAAGGTAAACAAATAGTTTTATCAGGTGCAAGTGGTGTTGGTAAATCAAGTCTTGTAAATTATCTATTAAAAGATGATGTACTTGAAGTGGGAGATATAAGTTCTAAGACAAAAAAAGGTAAAAATACTACTATTGATACAAGATATTTTGAAACAGATCAAATAAAGATATTTGATACACCAGGATATTCTTATGTAAGTGTTCCTGAGTTTTATGATAAACTTGATATTATGGAGTATATTTCAGAGTTTAAACCTTATTTAGGACTTTGTAAGTTTAAAAATTGTATCCACATTGATGAGCCACAATGCTATATAAAACAAATGGTTATTGAAGATAAAATAAATATAAAGAGATATGATTTTTATAAGTCATTAGTAAATGAATACGTAAATAAAAAATAGAAGTTTAACTTCTATTTTTTTTAATATGTATATTCTTCTATACCAAATCCAAAATATAAAGGTTTAGTGGCATTATTATTAAAAAACATTAAATCGTTATACTCTTTACTAGAAAATAGTGGATTTTGTGAATAAATATATTTTTTAGTATTTTGTATGATATTAGAAATATCACGATTATTACTTATTTCAACGATATTATATTTATTTATTTTTAAATCTTTTGCTAAAGTTTTTATAGTGTCATTAAGTCCACCAATTTCATCAACTAGTCCAATATTTACTGCTTCATTACCGAACCAAACACGACCACCCGCTATAGGTTCTAGCTGTTTTTCACTAAGATTTCTAGCAGATTTAACACGATTTTTAAATTCATCATAAACATTTAATGAAACATTGTATATGTGTTGTCTATCTTCATCAGTTAAAGCATAATATGGGTTATATATCCCTGCAAATTTACCTTTTGATATAGTTTGTGCTGAAAGGTTTAGTTTTTCAACAGTATTTACAAACTTAGGTATAAGACTAACTACACCAATAGAACCTGTTAAAGTTGAGTTATTTGCAAAAATTTTATTAGAAGCACTCGCTATATAATAACCTCCAGATGCAGCTACACTTCCCATAGAAACATAAATAGGTATATTATATTCTTTTTTAAATGCCATAAGCTCCTTATAAATCAATTCTGATTCAAGAGCAGAACCACCTGGTGAATTTATACGTAACACAATAGCTCTTAAATTATTAATTTTTCTTACTTTTTCAAGTTTTGCTACTACACTTTCACGTGAAATACTAAAATTATTAAAACTTCCATTTTCTTTTTCAATATTTCCTTCAAGTGAAATCACAGCAATACTATTATTTGCAATTTTTTTATTACTATTTGATGATTTAGCTAAAAGATTGCTAAAAGATTCTATTTGAATACTGTGAATCATATGATTGCTCATAAACGTATCAAAGTCAGATATTTCATCAATTAAAGAATAATCCCTAGCAGTATAAGGAGATAATGATGCAAAATCACCATTTAATATGTTTTTTTCTACTTCTTTTTTATTTAATTTTCTATTTGTAGCTATAGTTTCAATTAAATTATTTAATCTATTATCAAATAATCTTGTAGTATCAGCTCTTAATTCATCTGACATTTTGTCTAAATAGAAATTTTCACCAGCTGATTTATGAGAACCAACATGAATAGCTTCAATACTTACACCAAATTTATCAAGTAAACCTTTGTAATATATACTATTTGAAAAATATCCTGTCAAATCAAGACTTGCACTGTATGTATTAGGCATAATAATTTTATCTGCAATACTTGCAAGCCTATATAAACCTGCGTCTATATTTGTTCCATAGGCATATATTTTTTTACCGCTTAGCTTAAAATGTTTAAATATTGATATTAATTCTTCTATTTGAGAACTACTTGCATTAATTTCATCAAGGTTAAGAATAACAGCTCTTACATTATCGTTTAATCTTACCTTTTCAAGCTCTATTATGGCATCTAAAAAAGAAATATTTTTATCATCAAAAAGTAGAGAATTATCAAACTTATCATCTGTAACAGCTTTTAGATTAAATACAAGATAACTGTAATCTTCATTAATTGTTACATTTTCTGAAAAGTAAGACTTTACTCCAGCTAAGAAGATAATAAAAATAATTGTCATAAATACAAAACCAATAAAAATAGAATAAAAGATTTTTAAATTAAACAAAATAAAAGATTTTAAAGCGTTTAATAATTTTTTCATTTTATTTCTCCTCCCCCTACAAGTTCGTTATCTAAATAAAAGACTATATGTTGCCCTTTTGCATTTTGTGCGTTTTTTTCAAAATATTTAAAATATAGTTTATCATCTATAATATATAGTTTACCACTAAGACCACGAGATGAAAATCTAGGTCTTGCTATCATTTCTTTATGAAGTAAAAACTCTAAATTTTTATGAAAAATATAGTTTTTAATCTCTATAGTATCTATTAAAAGCTCTTCAAAATTACCAACTGTAATTTCATTTTTATCCTTATCTATTTTTGTTATAAACACAGGATAAGGAAGTTTTAATCCTAAGTGTTTTCTTTGACCTATGGTATAAAGAGCGTAACCCTTATGTTTTCCTATTATATTCCCTTTATTATCTATAAAATTACCTTCTTTTAACTCAAGTGTATCATTTAAAAAGACTTCATAACCATTTGGTGCAAAACAAATTCCTTGGCTGTCTTTTTTATCGTGAGTAACTATATTATTTTCTCTTGCAATTTCTCTTACTTTTGTTTTAGGTATATTTTCAAGTGGGAATAACATCATATCTAAATCTTCTTTTTTTAAACGATATAACATATATGATTGATCTTTTATACTGTCTGAAAATAATAGTAATCCGTTATCACTTTTTTTGGCATAATGACCTGTTGCAACAAAATCAAAATTTAGTTTTTTAGCAAGGTCAATAAGAGCTTTAATTTTAACTCTTTCATTACAAATAACGCAAGGATTAGGAGTAGAACCACGTCTATACTCTTTTAAAAACTCAGTTATTACTTCTCTTGTAAACTCTTTTTCAAGATTAATAACATAATGAGGTATAGATAGTGCAAAACAAACTATTCTTGCATCGTTTATATCATCTAAAGAGCAACAAGTTTTGTTTTTCATATTACTCATTTCATCAGATAAATGTTTTAAACTAACCCCTACAACTTCGTATCTTTGCTCTTTTAAGAGGTATGCAGCAACAGAGCTATCAATACCACCACTCATACCGACTATAACTTTTTTCATTAAACAAGCCTCACAACTAAAGGAATAATAAATACTATAAATACACCTGTAACTCCAATTGCAAGTCCTGCCATAGCACCAGAAACACTATTCATTTCTATTGCTTTACTAGTTCCCACTGCATGCGATGAAGAACCAAGGCTAATTCCTATTGCTATAGGGTCTTTAATCTTTAGTTTTTCAAATATAAATGGAGCTAAAACTGCACCTGTCATACCTGTTATCATTACAACAACAACTGTTATTGAAGTAAAGCCACCTAAATTTTCAGAAACTCCAACTGCAATAGCAGTAGTTACTGATTTTGGTAGCATTGAATATATTAATTCAGGCTTATACTTAAGCATTTTTGCTATAAATACAATTAATAAACAGTTTATAACATTACCTACTAATATCCCTATAATTATTGATAAATAGTGTTTTTTTAGTAAATGTAAGTTTTTATGTAGTGGTATTGCAAGTGCAACAGTTGCAGGAACAATTAAAGCGTTTAAAATAGAACCACCTACATAGTAATTTTCATATGAAATATTAAAAGTTTTTAATACTATTATTATGAATATTATTGATAAAAGCATAGGATTAAATAGTGGTAATCTTAATTTACTAAATATTTTAAGGCAAATAGTATAAATTAATATAGTAAGTAAAACGCCAAATAGTGGATTACTAAAAACATCACTAAACATCTCTATCTCCTTTGCTTTCAAACCTATTTTTAATAAATTCAACTATTTTTGCTATTAATATTAATGAAATTGCTGTAGTTATCACATTTAAAAGTAAAAATGAAAGCCAAATGTTTTTAATTAAATTAAATTTAGTCATAATTCCAACACCTGCTGGTATAAATAGTATGGCTAAATTAGCAAGTAAAAAATTACCTACTTTTTCTATTTTTTTAAGTTCTATTATTTTTAATTCTAGTGATAAAAATAGTAAAAGCATACCAATAACACTACCTGGAAACGGTAAGCTTATAGCCTTTGCTATCATTTCTCCTAAAATTGAGAAAATAAGTATATACATAAACTCTTTATAAATATCCATTTTATATATCTCCTACTAATATATCACTTACAGCACTAATAAATTCATTTTTGGTAAATGGCTTACATATGCAAGCTTTTGCTCCAGCCTCAAGACCTTCTGCAATATATATATCTAAAAACATCATTGAGCTACAAATAAGGATTTTAGCTTTTTTATCATATTCTAAAATCTTTTCTATACAACCAAAACCGTCAAGCCTTGGCATGTTTATATCCATAGTAACAATATCAGGTCTATATTTCATATAAAGCTCGTGACCTTGTACTCCGTCTTTAGCTTCTATAACTTTAAAATTGTATTCTTCTAATATATTTTTAATACTTTGTCTAAAGTAACTACTATCTTCAACGACTAAAGCTATTTTCATAAATTAAACACCTCTATTAATTTTTTTGCAACAGAATCTGTATCGCTGTCAGCTATAACCTCAAAATCTGGAAGTAATTGTTTTAGCTCTAAAAGAGCATTATCCATTACATATCCTTTTTTTGCCATTTGTAGCATCTCAATATCGTTTAATCCATCACCAAAAGAAACTACTTCATCAAGAGATATACCATATTTTTTAAGTAAAAATTTAGCAGCATTTCCTTTTGTTGCACTTTTATCGTATATTTCAAGTGAATTTTCACTTACAAAGGCAATATTAACAAAATCTCCTATATTTTCTCTTAGTACTTCACGTATTTGAAGTAGATGATTAAAATCTCCTACAAAAAATATTTTATTATAATCAAAAGTTTTAAATTCTTCCCTACTTATTTTTTCAGGGCTATATTTCTTATCTAGTCTTTTATGTTTGTAAAAGCTTATATATGTATCATCAACTACAAACCAATTATTAACAGAATAACCGTTTATAAAGATTTCATCTCCAAAAGACTTATAATCAAAATTTATTAAAAAATCTTTTACTTCATCTTTTAAAAATATTGATAACAACTCCTTATTATTCTCATCTAATATTCTTGAACCATTCGTTGTTATAATAGGTAGTTTGTGTTTAAACTTGTCTGATATAAGTCTTGCACCCTTTTCAATTCTACCTGTGGCAATAAAAACTTTTATTCCATTATCAATTAATTTATCAATAGTATTTATTGTAAATTCTGTTAGCATATGATCCTTATTCAATAAAGTACCATCAAGGTCTGTTAATACAGCACGATACATATTTTACCCCCCTAGTAATTTATGTAGTAATTATATCACAAAACTTGGTATAATATAATTGAAATAAGAGAAATATTAAAAGAAGTTTAGAACGTTACATTTAAAGAGGTGTTTTATGACTAATTATGAAATAGCTAAATCTTGGATAAAAGAATCAAAATATCTTGTATTTTTTGGAGGTGCTGGAGTATCTACACAATCTGGTATACCCGATTTTAGAAGTCAAAATGGACTTTTTAATGATAAAAGTGCTGAAGATATAGTTAGTAATTCTTTTTTTAATAAACATACAAAAGAATTTTTTGAGTTCTATAAAACAAAAATGGTGTATTTAGATGCAAAACCAAATGATGCTCATAAAATTCTTGCTAAATGGGAAAAAGAGAAAAAGCTAAAAAGTATAATAACGCAAAATATAGACGGACTTCATCAAATGGCTGGAAGTAGTAATGTTATAGAATTACATGGAAGTATACATAGAAATTATTGTATAAATTGTAATAAATCATATAATTTAAATCAGATTATGAAAAATAAAGAGATACCATATTGTGATGATTGTGGCAATATAATAAAGCCAGATGTTGTACTTTATGAAGAAGCACTTGATTATACAAATATAATAAGGTGTATAAATGAAATTGAAAAAGCAGATACAATAATAGTTGCAGGAACATCTTTAAATGTTTATCCAGCTGCAAGCTTTCTAACTGCATATAGGGGAAGAAGACTAATTATAGTTAATAGCACTAAGACAAATGGTGATGACTATGCTGATTTAATAATACATGATAAGATAGCAAATTTTTTAAATTATGTAGATAAATAGAGCATATACTTTTGTATATGTTCTTTTAATTTTCACAAAATTTAGTTAAAAATAAACGTTTTTTTACTATATATAGTTTTTTAATAAAAATATTATAAAAAATGTAGAAAAACATTGACTTTACTTGCAAAATATTATACACTTTGAAGGTACAACAGCAAGAAGCTGTTTAGTTTTAGTATGTCAAAATTTATTGTTTAATAACTAAAAGTACGTGTTTTATAAGGCTTTGGGAGTCGTCTTATTGTTAGAACGTCAATTAAGATGAAAGAAATTGTACTGTAAAATAAAGAAATTTTTTATTATGACCCACAATAAATAAGATGTATACATAGAATATAGCAAAAGGCTAAATAAATTTTAAAATTTGGAAGGAGGAAATATGCCTACTATTAATCAATTGATTAGATTTGGTAGAAGCACTTCTGAAAAGAAGAAAAAATCACCAGCATTAAAGGCAAATCCACAAAAAAGAGGAGTATGTGTAAGAGTATATACAACTACACCTAAAAAACCAAACTCAGCGTTAAGAAAGGTTGCCAGAGTAAAACTTGTTAATGGAATAGAAGTAACAGCATATATACCAGGTATTGGACACAATCTTCAAGAACACTCTATCGTATTAATTAGAGGAGGAAGAACAAAAGACTTACCAGGGGTTAGATACAAAATAATAAGAGGAGCTTTAGATACAGCCGGAGTTGTAAATAGAAAACAAGGTAGATCAAGATACGGAACAAAAAGACCAAAATAGTCTAAAATAAGTTAGGAGGGACACTAGTGTCAAGAAGAAGAAAAGCTGAAAAAAGAGACGTTTTACCTGATTCTAAGTTCAATGATAAAGTTGTTACTAAGTTTATTAACGGACTAATGGTAGACGGAAAAAAATCAATAGCAGAAAATATTTTTTATAATGCATTAGAAGAAATAGAAAAAGAAACAAATGAATCTGGAATAGAAATCTTTAGAAGAGCAATGGAAAATGTAAGACCACAATTAGAAGTAAGATCAAGAAGAATTGGGGGAGCTACATACCAAGTTCCAGTAGAAGTAAGAAAAGATAGACAACAAACATTAGCAATAAGATGGCTAGTTAGATATACAAGAGAAAGAAAAGAATACGGAATGGTAAACAAACTTAAAAAAGAATTAATAGCTGCTGCTAATAGTGAAGGTGGATCAGTTAAGAAAAAAGAAGATACATACAAAATGGCAGAAGCAAATAGAGCGTTCGCACACTATAAATGGTAATTAGGAGGAAATGATGACAAGAAAGGTTGCCTTAAAAGATACTAGAAATATAGGTATCATGGCTCATATTGATGCAGGGAAGACAACAACGACAGAAAGAATCCTATTTTACACAGGTGTAAGTCATAAAATAGGAGAAGTTCATGACGGAGCTGCTACTATGGACTGGATGGAACAAGAACAAGAAAGAGGTATAACAATTACTTCTGCAGCAACTACTTGTTTTTGGAAAGGTCATAGAATAAATATAATAGACACACCAGGACACGTAGACTTCACAGTTGAAGTTGAAAGATCATTAAGAATTTTAGATGGTGCAGTTGCTGTTTTCTCAGCAGTTGACGGAGTTCAACCACAATCTGAAACAGTTTGGAGACAAGCAGATAAGTATAAAGTACCAAGAATAGCATTTTTCAATAAAATGGATAGAGTTGGTGCAAACTTTGAAATGTGTGTTGATGATATAAAAAATAAACTTGGAGGAAATGGAGTACCAATCCAACTTCCAATAGGTGCAGAAACAGAATTTGAAGGAATTATTGATTTAATCGAAATGAAAGAATACATTTTTGATGATGAAACAATGGGAGCGGATTACGAAATAAGAGAAGTAAGAGAAAGCTTAAAAGAAAAAGCTGAAGAAGCAAGACACCACTTAATTGAATCAGTAGTTGAAACAGATGACAACTTAATGGAAAAATTCTTTGCTGACGAAGAAATATCAGCACAAGAAATTAAATCAGCATTAAGAGTTGCTACAATACAAGGATTAGTAGTTCCTGTAGCTTGTGGAACTGCATTTAGAAATAAAGGTATACAACCATTACTAGATGCTATAACTGAATATATGCCTTCACCTGTTGATATTGAATCAGTTAAGGGAATAAATCCTAAAACAGGAGAAGAAAGCGAAAGAATACCTTCTGATGAAGAAAAATTCGCAGCATTAGCATTTAAAATAGTTACAGACCCATTTGTTGGTAGATTATCATTCTTTAGATCATATTCAGGAATACTTGAAAAAGGTTCATATGTATTAAACTCTACTAAAGGTAAGAAAGAAAGAATGGGAAGACTTCTTCAAATGCACGCAAACAAGAGAGAAGAAATTGATGTAGTTTATGCAGGAGATATAGCTGCAGCAGTTGGATTAAAAGATACTACAACTGGAGATACATTATGTGCTGAAGATGCACCAATAATCTTAGAAAACATGGAATTCCCAGAACCAGTTATATCTGTTGCTGTTGAACCAAAAACAAAAGCAGACCAAGAAAAAATGGGAACAGCATTATCTAAACTTGCAGAAGAAGATCCTACTTTCAAGGTTAAATCAGACCAAGAAACAGGACAAACAATAATTGCAGGTATGGGAGAACTTCACCTTGAAATCATAGTAGATAGAATGAAAAGAGAATTTAAGGTTGAAGCAAATGTTGGTAAACCACAAGTAGCATATAGAGAAACAATATTAGGTTCTGCTGATGTTGAAGAAAAATACGCAAAACAATCTGGAGGTAGAGGTCAATACGGACACGTTAAGATGAAAGTTGAGGCAAACCCAGATAAAGGTTATGAATTTATAAACCAAATAACAGGAGGAACAATTCCAAAAGAATATATACCTGCTGTAGATAAAGGAATACAAGAAGCAATAGAAGCTGGAGTTCTTGCAGGATACCCAGTTCAAGATGTTAAGGTTACACTTTATGATGGTTCATACCATGAAGTTGACTCATCTGAAATGGCATTTAAAATTGCAGGATCACTTGCATTTAAAAAAGGTTTAAGAGCAGCACAACCAGTATTACTTGAACCAGTGTTCAAAGTTGAAGTAACAACACCAGAAGAATATATGGGAGACGTTATAGGAGACTTAAACTCAAGAAGAGGTCAAGTATCTGGAATGAATGATAGAAATAACGCAAAAATAATAAACGCACATGTACCATTATCAGAAATGTTCGGATATGCAACAGACTTAAGATCAAAAACACAAGGAAGAGCATCTTATGCAATGGAATTTGAAAAATATGTGCAAGTGCCAAGAAATATTTCAGAACAAGTAATTTCTGAAAGACAAGGAAAATAATTTAGGAGGAAAAAAGAAATGGCAAAACAAAAATTTGAAAGAAGTAAATCACACGTAAA
>CAUVEB010000007.1:0-87794 GCA_963550915.1 uncultured Leptotrichiaceae bacterium | reverse complement strand
ATTAACAAACTTTAACTCCTTTGTCAACTACTTTTTTTATTATTTTTTTATTTTTTATTTTTTTCGCTCTTTTCCTTTGGTTTTCTATTAAAAAAGTAGTACTAAAGTTATTTAGTACTACTAATTTTTATATACTTTCTATAAATTCTTTTATATTTTTTTCATCTAATACCTTGCAATCTTCAAGTACTTTTTCAAAAGTGTCACCTACAAATTCATATACATCTGCATTTTTTATATTTCCGTCATTTACATATCTTTTTATCCAGCTTATATGTTTTGTTAGCATTTCATATGAATTCATTTTCGTTACTAATTCATCTAAAGTTTTACTTTCTTTTAATAACTCGTCTATTTTTTGCATTTCTTCTTTTAATCTACTTGGTAATACAGCTAATCCCATTACTTCAATAAGTCCAATATTTTCTTTCTTTATATTATGGTACTCTTCATGTGGATGATATATACCAAGCGGATATTTTTCACTTGTCTTATTATTTCTTAATACTAAGTCAAGTTCATATACTCCATTTTCATATCTTGCAATTGGTGTTATTGTGTTATGTCTTACACCGTCTGTATGGCTTACTATTTCATTTTCACTATAATCTATCCATTTATTTAATATTTTATCTGCTACATCTACTATATTTTTTATATCTTTACTATTTAGTCTTATAACAGACATAGGCCAATCTACTACTGAAAGTTCAACACCATCTATATTTCTTATACTTTTTTTACTACTTGTTTGCATTGCAAAAGTATATCTTCCGGCTTGGAAGTGGTCATGTGTTAGTATTGAACCACCTACTATTGGTAGATCTGCATTAGATCCAATAAAATAGTGTGGGAATTTAGTTACAAACTCTAAAAGTCTTTCAAATGTATACTTATCAATTTTCATAGGTCTTACTTCTTTTGAGAAAACTATTGAATGCTCATTATAGTAAGTATATGGTGAATATTGAAAATACCAGTCTTCATTTGTTAAATTCATTTTTATTATTCTATGATTTTGTCTACCTGGGTGATTTATTCTACCCATATATCCTTCATTTTCAACACATAACATTGATTTTGGATATGAGCTAAGTGGCATATTTCTAGCAAGTGCTATTTCTTTTGGATCTTTTTCAGGTTTTGATAAATTTATTGTTATATCTAAAGCGCCATACTTACTATTATACTTATAGCAAATATTCTTACTTATTCTATCAGTTCTAATATAGTTTGATTTTTGTGATAAGTCATAGAAAAATTCTGTAGCAAGTTCTGGATTTTCTTTATATTTTTCAGAAAATATTCTATTTACTTCACTTGGCATTTTAATTATTTGACCCATAATTTTTGAGTTTAATAAATCTTTATATACTAAAATGTTTTCTTTAAGTCTAGAATTTTCTCCAGCCCATGATGTTATATTATCTAATATTTCACAAGGATATTCATATTTTTTTATATCTGACTTATCTATATACACTTCTTCAAAGCTATCAAGATCAAGTAATTCTAAAATTCTATTTCTAACCAATATCTTATCATCTGTTTCAATAAGTCCATTTATTTCACTAAATACTACTAATTTTTCAATTTCTTCATATATATTCATATTACTTCCTTAATATTTTTTATTCTTTTCCCATTCCCAAGCAGATTTAATTATATCATCTAAATTATATTTAGCCTTAAAATTAAGGTTTGATATAATTTTATTGGGATTTGCAATAAGTATAGCCGGATCTCCTGCTCTTCTTTGTTCTTCTACTACTTTAAAATCAACATTTGAAACTTTTTTTACAGTATCTATAATTTCTCTTACCGAATATCCTGTTCCATTTCCTAAGTTATAGTCTTGAGATGTATTTTCTGATACCATTTTTTCCATACTTAATATATGTGCTAAAGCTAAATCATAAACATGTATATAGTCTCTTATACAAGTTTTGTCAAAAGTATCGTAGTCTGTTCCATATATTTTTATACTATCTCTAACACCTTTTGCAGCTTGCATAACAAGTGGTATTAAATGTGATTCAGGACTATGACTTTCTCCTATCATACCTTCAATATCTGCACCTGCTGCATTAAAGTATCTTAATATTACACTTTTTAAATTATATGCTTTTTCAAAATCTTTTAATATGTGTTCAACCATTAATTTAGACATACCATAAGGATTTATAGGTTTTTGTGGATGTGTTTCACTTATAGTTTTTTCTACAGGTTCTCCAAAAGTTGCTGCTGTTGAACTAAATACAAAATATTTTATATTACTTTCAACCATTTGATTTAATAAGTTTATTACCTTAGCAACATTATTTTCATAATATTTACCTGGATCTATAACTGATTCTCCAACCTCAATAAATGCTGCAAAATGCATTACTATATCTATTTTTTCAGTTTCAAAAACTTCTTTTAATTTTTGTCTATCTCCTAAATCTCCAACAATTAGCTTAACATTTAAAATATCAGCTACTTCTTTATGTCCTTTTGATAAATTATCATATATTATTACATTATATTCCATATCAATTAAAAGCTTCACTGTGTGTGACCCTATATATCCAGCTCCACCTATAACTAAAATATTTTTCATAGTTCCCCCTTACATATATTATTGATTTTTATTATCTTTTTCAAAAATTAACTCTGTACACGAATAATATGGTTTATTTTCATCTGTTAAGTTATAGAAATCTTCTCCTAAATTTATTCCATTTGGATAATCTTGTGTTTCAAGTGCTACTCCTAAATGTCTTTCGTTTTCTAAAACCCCGTCTACAGCTTTTACTTTGTGTAAAAAATTACCTAAATACATAACAACTGCTCTTTGATTTGTCTTTATTTTCATACTTACATTACTTATATCTGATCTAAGTAATACATCATATTCTTTATTCTTTTTATTAAGTGAAAAAGGATGATCAAAATAGTAACTTATATCAAACTGCTCATTTTTCTTAGCTAAATCAGCATCTAAATACTTACCTTCTCTAAAATCAAATACTGTGTTATCTACTTTTTCTAATTTTTCTGAAACCATATCATTTGCTAAATACATATAATTATCTGCATTAATTTTTATGAAATGCTTTGTTGCATTTTCTTTTAATCCTGATAAATTAAAATATGTATGATTTGTCAAATTAATATATGTTAATTTATCACTTTTCCCATAATATTCCATTTTTAAGCTGTCTTTATCTTCTAAAACTGTGTATATAACTGTGAATAGAACTTTAGCCGGATACTTACTTTCATCTACATCATAATATTCAAGTTTTACACCATTTTCTATTATACTTCCCTTAAATATTTTATTATGTAATCCGTTATATCCGCCATGATTATTATTATCTTTATCATTTTTATCAAGAAAATATTTATTATTCCCTATATTAAATGTAGCATTTTTTATTCTACCTGAAGTTCTTCCTATTATAGCTCCAATATATGCCGGGTTATTATAATAGCAAGAATAGTCAGAATAGGATAAAACCATATTCTGACCACCATACATTATTTTTTCAATTATACAACCTAGATTTAAAATACTAACTTCAAAACCATTATCTTTTTTTATTACATATCTAATAATATCATCTGTTATATTAAAACTAGTTATATTCATATTATCTACCTTTTTTGTATTTTAACATGTCAATTGCAACTGCAAAGATTATTATAAGTCCTTTTATAATATATTGCCAATAAGGGTTTACTCCAATATATGAAAGACCATAGTTAATAACTGTGAAGATTATAACCCCTAAAACTACACCAGAGATTTTACCAACCCCACCTGAGAATGATACTCCACCTATAACACACGCTCCAATTGCGTCCATTTCATACATGAATCCCATATTGTTTGTTACTGATCCAACACGTGCAGCTTCTAAGAATCCACCTGTTGCATACATTACACCAGATAACATATATACTAATATTAAAGTTTTAACTACATTAACTCCTGATACAACTGCAGCTTCTGGATTTCCACCAACAGCAAATAAGTTTTTACCAAATACTGTTTTATTCCATAAAGTCCACATAAATGTTACTGCAATTATTGCATAAATTACAAGTTTAGGTATTTGAATACCACCTATATTAATAAATTGTACTATAGTACTATAAGTTTGATCAAAACTTGCAACTGGTTTATTTCCTATATATTCATAGTATAATGAGTTTATACCATAAACAATAGTCATAGTTCCCATAGTTGTAACAAATGGTACAACATTTAATTTCGCAACTATAATACCGTTAAATAGACCTATTATAGCTCCAATTGCCATAACTAATAGTAGTACAAATAATGGATTTGGAGTAACTAAGTTAGGAAATACTTTTGTTGAAACTCCAAACTTTTGAAGTAGAGAACCTGCAACAACTGCAGCAAGTCCAACTTGTCTTCCTGCTGATAAGTCTGTACCTTGTGTTACAATAACTCCTGCAACTCCAAGTGCTAATATCATTCTTACTGATGATTGAACTAATATATTTCTAAAATTTATTATTCCTAAGAATGATGGATCTTTAAATATTATTCCGATTATTAATATAACTAATACCAGATATATTCCTTTGTCAAGTAAAAAGTGCTTTATATTTTCTTTTTTCATTTTTCCTCCCGTTATAGATACATTGCTGTTAGTCTTAATATTTCTTCTTGTGATGTTGTTTTTGTATCAACAATTCCTGCAACTCTTCCATTACTCATAACTAAAATTCTGTCAGTAACTCCTAGTAATTCAGGCATTTCTGATGAAATCATTATTACACCCTTATCATTTTTTGCAAGATTTATCATAAGTTGATATATTTCAAATTTTGCTCCAACATCTATACCTCTTGTAGGTTCATCCATTAGTAAAACTTCAGGTTGAGTTAATAACCATCTACCTATAATTACTTTTTGTTGATTTCCACCAGATAAATTACCTATATTAGTTTTTTGTGATGGAGTTTTAACTTTCATACTATCTATAACCCACTGTGTATCATCTGTTACTAGTGCATCGTTTAATAATCCATATTTAGTCTTATATGCTCTAACATTTGAGATTATTGAGTTAAATCTAATATTTAACATTGAAAATAGACCTGTTCTTCTTCTATCTTCTGTTATAAGGGCTATACCGTTTGTTATAGCATCTTTTGGTTCTTTTATATCTATCTTATTACCGTGTAATATTATATCTCCACTATCTTTTTGTAATACTCCGAATATTGTTTCAACAACTTCAGTTCTTTTTGCACCAACTAGACCTGCTATACCAAGTATTTCTCCTTTTCTAAGTTCAAAATTAATATCTGTTAGATATTTTGAATTTAGATCTTTTACTTGCATTATTACATCTTTTGGTGTGTTGTCTTTTTGTGGGAATCTATTTGTAAGTTCTCTACCTACCATTAAGTTTATTATTTCATCAGTAGATAAGTCCGCAACTGTTCTTGTAGTTATCCACTGTCCGTCTCTTAGTATTGTTATTTCATCACAAATTTCTTTAATTTCTTCCATTTTGTGTGATATATATACTATTCCTATTCCACTACCTTGAAGTTGTCTTATAATTCTAAATAAATGTCCTACTTCATTTTCAGTAAGTGATGATGTAGGTTCATCTAAAATTAATACTTTTGAGTTATATGAAACAGCTTTTGCTATCTCTAACATTTGCATTTGTGATACACTAAGATTTGAAACTTTTTCTCTTGGATCAATTTTAATATCTAATTTCTTAAATATTTCAAGTGTATCATTATACATTTTCTTTTCATCAACTAAACCATATTTTTTAGGGTATCTACCAAGCCATATATTATCCATAACATTTCTTTGTATAACTTGATTTAATTCTTGGTGAACCATTGAAACTCCATGCTCTAGTGCATCCTTAGAGTTAATAAATGCTATTTCTTTTCCTTCTAGTTTAATTGTTCCTGTATCCTTTATATATATTCCAAATAGACACTTCATAAGAGTAGATTTACCTGCTCCATTTTCCCCCATAAGTGCATGTACGCTATTCGGTTTTATTTTTAGCTGTACATTTTGTAGAGCTTTTACTCCAGGAAATTCCTTTGAGATATTTTCCATTTCTAGTACATAATTTGTCATCATTTTCTCCCCTAGTTATTACAAAAAAGATACCATTTTTAGGTATCTTTTTCCAAATGGTTATATAACTATTTTTTAAATTCTTTGTAATTTTCGCTATCTACACCTACATAAGGTACTCTTACTGATTTGTCTACTAATTTCCATTCAGTACCTTCTGTTGCTTCTTTACCATTAGCTAGGTTAATTGCTAAGTCTAAAGTTGCTTTAGCTTGATTTTTACCGTCATTTAATACTGTTCCTAAGATATCTCCACTTTCAATTAATAATAATACTTCTTGTAATGCGTCTACACCATATATAGGTAATTTTTTGTTATGTTCTTTTGTTGCTTCTAAAGCACCTAATGCCATACCGTCATTATTAGCTAATACAACTTCAATTAAGTTACCTTTAGGTGATGATAACCAAGCGTCCATTTTATCTTTAGCTTGTGCTGCATCCCACATAGCAGTATCTTCAAATACTTTTTCTGTTTTGTGTCCTAATTCTGTTAATTGTTTTATAACATATTCAGTTCTAGCTTCTGCGTCTGGGTGTCCTGGTTCCCCTTTTAACATTGCATATTGTATTATTCCGTCACCATTTAAATCGAAATTAGGGTTTGCTTTCCAGTGTTTAGAAACTATTTCACCTTGGAATACTCCTGATTCTTCAGGGTTATTTCCTACATAGTATGCTTTGTCATATAGATTTAATGCTTCAAGACCTGGATCTTTGTTAAATAATACGATAGGTACATTTGCTGCTTTTGCTTTTTCAATTATTGTTGGACCAGCTGCTGGGTCAACAAGGTTAACTGCTAAAACGTCTACACCTTTTGATAATAATGCATCAATTTGGTCATTTTGAACTGATTGTTGATTTTGTGAATCGTTTAATTGTAATTCAACTTCTGGATGTTCTTTTGCAAATTTAACTAAATCATCTCTAAATGTTGCCATAAAATTGTCATCATATTTGTAGATTGTAACTCCTATTTTGATTTTTTTATCTGCACCATCTTTTTTTGTTCCACATGCAAATAAAAATACTAGTGATAGTAAAAAAACTAAAACTTTTTTCATAATTCCTCCTATATATTTATTTTATTAATTTTAGCCCAGAAAATAAATTGATCATTATAAGCGATAATGCTCCGTATTTTTCAGCGTTTTCGCCAAGTCCTGTTGTGCAAACATTAACTCTTGCTCCAAACTCTTTTGTAAGTGATGAATGAATACCCTTTTTAAAATTTTCTAGAAATACATCTCCTGAATAAATTAATTCACCAAGTACTATTACATCTCCAATATCAAGTACATTCATAATGTTACCTACTGCCTCACCTATTCTATATGAAGCAATTGAAACCGGTTTTTTAAAAAGTGGATCTACTTTTGCTCTTTCATAAATTTGTTTAATCGTATACTTGTCATCAAAAGAATTTAATGTTGATTTTTCATATTCTTGCATTATCATAAGCTTTATTGATTTTTCAGAAAATTCTGCTTCAATACAACCTGTTTTACCACATTTACATACGAAATTGGAATTTTTGTTAATTATGAAATGTCCAAATTCGCCTGCTTGGTAATTAGAACCTTCATAAAGTTCATTATTTATTATTAAAGCTCCACCTATACCATTTTTTAAATATAGATAAAATACATTTCTTTTGCCTTTAGCATTACCCATTAATCGTTCAGCATTTAGCATCGCACGCACATCGTTATCTGTAACTATAGGTATTCCATACTTATCTTCTAGAAAATTTCCTATTTTGAAATTTTTCCATTTGAAATAAGGCGAGAATTTAACCATTCTATTTTTTACATCAACAACACCGTTTAGTGCAAGTCCAATACCTACAATATTGTCTTTTTTATACTTGCTTATATACTCATCAAGTTCATTTACCAGTAAATTAATTAGACTTTCTTGTGTTTTTAGAAAAAACTTTTTTCTTCTAGACTCAATAATATCACCATTTAAATTGCCAACGCACACATCTATGAAATCAGAGCCAAAATTTACACCAAGTATTTTTTTGTAATCGCTATTTATAGCGAGTACTTTACGTGGTCTACCACGACTTACACTTTTTTTAGGCAAATCTTCAATAAGATAATTTTGCTCTTTTAACTTTTTTATAGTTTTTGAAATCATAGCTGGTGTAACTTCCATTTTTTCTGCAAGTTCTAATGCCGTTATATTTTCATTGTCAAATATTGTTTTTAATAACAAATAATCATTTTTTCTTAATTTATTATTTTCTTTCATACATAAAATATACCCTATTTTTTTATAAAGACAAATTATATTATTAAAATATGAGTGTTTTTATTAACACACAAAATAAAAAACTTGGTATACACACCTATATTTTAAATGTTTCACCAAGTTTTTTTTATTAACAATTATTTTTTTTCATTATAATTGCACTATCATTTTTATAATATTTTTTCCTTTTTGATACAATTTTAAAGCCATTTTTATGATAAAGTCCTAAAGCATTTTCATTTTTCTCATTTACTTCTAAAAATACTTCTTTGTCATTAGGTATTTGGTTAATTAATTCACTAGCGTATCCTAACCTTTTAAAATCAGGGTGTACTGCTATTTCAAAAATTTCATATACATCAATACTGTCAATTAAAATTAGATAGGCAACATCTTTTATTTCATATATTTTATAAATATTTGAAATGTCAAAATATTTTTCATCAACCTTATTATCAAAATTAAGATTATGTATCCTAACTATATCTTTAATCGTCATTTCTAACAAAACCTATTCTATTTAGTGGTAACCATCTTAAAAAGAGTTTACCTTTTATTCTTGATTTTGATACATAACCAAAATATCTTGAATCTTGACTATTTTCAGTATTATCACCCATAGCCATATAGTAATCATCAGTAAGAGTAATACTTTCTCCATTTAGCAGTTTTGTAAATAAGGCTTTATCATATTTAAAGTCCATTATAGGGAGCATAATTTCATCATGTCCTTTTGCTTTTAATAAGAAAGTGTATCTATATTTTGTATCATAGTTATTTGAATTATATATTCCAATTAATCTTGAAAAATCTAAATCTTTTGACATATTTAAAAATTCATTTCCGTCCATAAGATTTATTTCACCGTTTTCAAGATTTATGGCAATTATCTTATATAGACTTACTTCATCACCTTTTTTAGGTATGTATATATCTGATTTTATAAGGCTATATAAAGAGTTAGCTCCATATGAATAATTTCTCTCACTTATTTTTTCACCATTAGAATATACTCTATTATTTTCAATTTTAAATATTGTTCCTTCAACTGCTGTTATTCTTTTTGTGTACATTAATTTATTGTCTAAAGGTTCGTTAAAAGAAATAATATCATTTAATTTAGGATTTTTAAATTTATATAAAATATTATTTGAAAATATTCTATCTTGCACTTGTATTGTAGGTTCCATTGACTGTGTAGGTATTACATAATTACCTAAATAGTGAAGTTGTATTATAGTGGCAAGACATACTAAAAATAGTCCATTTGCTATTCTTTTTAAATTTTCTTTAAACTTTTCACCTTCAAGATATAGGGAAATAGGTATTACTACAACAAACAGTAGCATAGTATATTTAAAATATACATCATCTATACCAAATAAACCTAAAGCTGCAAAAAACATTACAAAATCAAGTAAAAATATATATTCTTTGTATTTATTAAATAAAAATGAAAGTATATTAGCAAATACAATAATATTTAATGCATAAAATTTTATTGGTATTACATCACTTTTTGTCTTATCCATAAAAAAGATATATATTCCTAATATGCTAAGTGATGATAGTATATTAATACCAATTAATATATTATTATTTAAAACTTTCTTATATTTAATTTTTTCATATATAAGTTCTGAAATATTATCTATATTTTTAACTACAAATTTTTCATTAACTAAAAACAAAGTAATTGTAATAGCTGTAACTAAATAAAAGCAAATCCATAAAATCATTTTTTTGTCTCCTTGCTATAAATATCCTAAATTATATCACATAATCTCAAAAGAAAAAAGACACCACTTAAAGTGATGTCTTTAATTTATTATTTTGATTTTTTAGTTGTCTTCTTTGTTGCTTTTTTTGACATATCAAACATTTTTTCGTATTCTTCTGCACCATAGTATGCTCTTAGGTAAATTTCTTTTAATTCAGAAATTAGTGGGTATCTAGGGTTTGCAGGTGTACATTGGTCATCAAAAGCTTCAAGTGCCATTTGATCTACATGTTCTAAGAATTCTTTTTCAGGTACTCCCCAATCTTTTATAGTCTTAGGTACTCCAACTCTTTCTTTTAGATTTTCAATAGCTTCTATTAATTTTTCTATTTTTTCATCTTTAGTTTCTCCACCAAGTCCTAAGAAATCAGCGATTTTAGCATATCTATTCTTAGTATCTGGGTATCTGTATTGTGGGAACACTCCCATTTTTACTGGAGCATCTGTTGCGTTATATTTTATAACTTCAGTTAATAACATACCATTACAGATTCCATGTGGAATATGGAATTGTCCACCTAATTTATGTGATAGTGAGTGAACTATACCAAGGAATGCATTTGCAAACGCCATACCTGCTATACAAGAAGCATTTGACATTTTTTCTTTAGCTTTTACAGCTTTAACACCTAATGCTACTGATTCTGGTAAGTATTGTAATATTATCTTAATAGCTTCTAATGAATAAGGTTTTGTATATTCAGTTGCCATTATTGAAACATATGATTCAATAGCGTGAGTAAGTGCGTCAACTCCTGATGCTACAGTTAATCCTCTTGGCATTGTAAGCATTAATTCAGGGTCGTTTATAGCAACGTCTGGTGTTAATTCATAGTCAGCAAGTGGGTATTTAACTCCTGTTTCATCGTCTGTTATAACTGAGAATGGTGTTACTTCTGAACCTGTTCCTGATGAAGTTGCAATAGCTATAAATTTAGCTTTTATACCCATTTTAGGGAATGCAAATATTCTCTTTCTGATATCCATAAATCTCATTGCTAAGTCTTTAAATCTAATATCTGGATATTCATATAGTACCCACATGATTTTAGCAGCATCCATTGCAGAACCTCCACCTAATGCTATAATTACATCAGGATTAAATTCTCTCATAGCTTTTGCTCCTTCTTGAGTACAGCTAAGTGTTGGATCTACTCCTACTTCTGAGAATATTCTATAATCTACACCTATTTCATCTAATACTTTTGTTATGTAGTTTGTATATCCTAGTTCAGCAAGTGTCTTGTCTGTTACTATCATTGCTTTTTTGTGTTCACCTTTTAACTCTTCAAGAGCTACTGGTAAACAACCATATTTGAAGTAAATTTTTTCAGGAACTTTGAACCAAAGCATATTTTCCCTTCTTTCTGCTATAGTTTTAACATTTAATAAGTGTTTAACTCCAACATTTTCAGAAACTGAGTTTCCTCCCCAAGATCCACAACCAAGTGTTAATGATGGTTCTAATTTAAAGTTAAATACGTCTCCAATAGCTCCAAGAGCTGCTGGCATATTTATTAATGTTCTTCCTGTTTTCATAAGTCTACCAAATTGGTCTATTTTTTCTTTTTCAGCAATATTTATATACATACTTGATGTATGTCCTAATCCACCTAATTCAACAAGTGCTTTTGCTTTTTCAAGTGATTCTTCAAAGTCATTTGCTTTATACATACCTAAAATTGGTGATAATTTTTCATGTGCAAATTCTTCTGAATATTCAGTTTTTTCAACTTCAGCAATTAATACTCTTGCTTTTTCAGGCACTTCAAAACCAGCAAGTTTTGCGATATTGTATGCACTTTGTCCTACTATATCAGGGTTTAATGCTCCTGTTACTCCACCTTTAAATAGAGTTTTTCTTAACATATCTTTTTCTTTTTCGTCAAGGAAGTAAGCTCCTCTTAACTCAAATTCTCTTTTAACTCTTTCATATATTGTTTTATTAACTATTAAAGCTTGTTCTGATGCACAAATAACTCCATTATCAAATGTTTTTGAAAGTAAAATGTAGTTTACTGTCATCTTAATGTCAGCTGTTTCATCGATAATAACTGGTGTATTTCCAGAACCAACTCCTATTGCTGGTGTTCCTGATGAGTAAGCACTCTTAACCATTCCAGGTCCTCCAGTTGCAAGAATCAAATCAGATTCTGCCATTAATTCTCTTGATAATTCTAAGCTTGGTTCATCTATCCATCCAATAATATCTTCTGGTGCACCGTATTCTCTTGCTACTTCAAGAGCTAATTTAGCTGTGTATATAGTTGCTTTTTTTGCTCTTGGGTGTGGTGATATTATTATTGCATTTCTTGTTTTAAGTGCTAGTAATATCTTGAATGCAGCTGTAGCTGTTGGGTTTGTAGTAGGTATAACCCCTGCAATTACTCCAATAGGTGTTGCTATTTTTTTGATACCATAAGATTTGTCTTCTTCTAAAATACCACAAGTTTTTTCATCTTTGTATTTGTTATAAATATACTCAGATGCGAAATGGTTTTTTATAACTTTATCTTCTATTATTCCCATTCCTGTTTCTTCAACAGCCAATTTTGCAAGTGTTATTCTTTCGTCATTTATTTTTTGTGCAACCTTTCTAAAGATTTTGTCAACTCTTTCTTGATCAAAAGTTGCATATTTTTCTTGAGATGCCCTTACTCTGCTCATAAGATCTCTTAAACTTTGAACATCGTTTACCATTATTTCCTCCTACAATTGTTATATACTTTGTTAAATTTTTAACATACAAACATAATTCATTATATATTACAAGTGCTATATTTGTCAATAGAATATTAATTTACAAGTCTTAGATAATACAAAAGGATTATTTGACATAGCAAATAATCCTATTAATTTACATGATTTTATCAAGTTCTGCTTTGATACCTACAACTTGAGGTCCAAAAACAACTTTTACTGATGTTTCATTTACTAATACTCCATGAGCTCCGTTTTCTTTTAGTAATTCTTCATTAACAACATCAGGATTTTCAACTTTTAATAATAATCTTGTTGAACAAGATTCAAGGTAAACTATATTTTCTTTACCACCTAATGCACATAGTACATTTTTAGCTTGTTCACGTAGTGCTTCTTTTGTTTTGCATTCACTACATTCTTCCTTATTATTTTCTATATTGAATTTTTTATCTTCCATTTTTCCTCCCAATTACATAGAATTTTTTTATTTTCTATATATATGATAGGTTATTATATAACATTTTATTACAAAATGCAAAACTTTGAATATAAGGACTTATTTTGTTTACTTACACATTTTATCTTACATTTATTTGTAAAAATACTGGATCGTGGTCTGAAAATCTTCCTTGTTTTTCTGTGAATTCTGCATTCATATGTATATATTGAGTTTTAGCACCTTTAGTGTATTTTTTATTTACTACAATATGATCTAATACTTGAGTAACTCCTTGGAAAACATATGAGTATCTTTCATTTTCAGGAACTAAATAAGCTGATGATATGAAATTTTCACCATACATTTTTTGCATTGTTTTTGAAAATTCAAAGTCATTCATATCTCCCATTGATAAAATTATTGCGTCTTTATCATAGCTTAATATCTTATCCATGAATTTACCTATTAATTCACCTTGTGGTATTCTATGTATTTCAGATCTTCTATTTTTCATAACATTAGAATTTATCCATAACTTATCATCACTTCTTTTTGATTTTAAGTGATTTGCTATTACAAATACATTTTTACCTTTAAATGTTAAATGAGCTATTACTGGTTTTCTAGTTTCTTTAAAGAATTCATCATTATTTCCTATTCTTCCAGGATTATATGTAAGTCTTACTTTATTAGCTTTTTTAATTACATCTGTATCTACTTTTGCTGTTCCTTGATTAAGAGCAACTGGTTTTAATCTATCTTTTCTATATAAGATAACGTTTCTTATATTAGCTTTTGGCATTCCACCGTCTTTTAAATGTTCAGGATCAACTGTCATATATCCATATAATGGACCTCCAGCTTTTCTAACTGCAATTATAACTGCATTTATATTTTGAACTGCTGTTGTTTCATTTGAATCTGTATTAGCTCCGTTATCATCCATTACTTCTATAAGTGATAATATATCAGGATTTTTTAATACTTTTGTTATTTGAACTGCTAGTTCATCAACTCTTTCAGGCATTATTTCTCTGTGGAAGTTTTCAACATTATATGAAACAATATTTAATTTATTCTTATCCCAGTTATATCTTAATTTTTCTTGTTCATGATTTCCCATTACAAACATATCATTTGTAAGTTTTTGACCACGAATTGTGTACATATCATAATCAAAACTCATATTTCCAACTAAATAATCTTTTACTCTATCGTAAGTATGTACCATTAATTGGTCTTCTACCATTCTTTCACTTAGACCTTGTAAATATTTAATTCTATTTGGTTGTTCATTTTCATATGAATATATTCCACCACCATATTTATTAGCATTTGTAACCATTCCATATGTTAAATGTACATTAGAATACTTGTAATTTATACCTGTAACTAAAGGTTTAGTAACCTTAACAAGCATACCTTCTAAACTTTCATAATAACTTACTATATCAGGTATATTATCATGTTCTTTTAATTCAATAGCTTTAACTGTATTATTATGTGAAATAACTGATATATTTGATGCATTTATACTAGTTTCTGTTGGGTTTGCTGGATTCCATTTTCCAAATTGTATTTCCTTTACAACACCGTCAACTCTTACTAAATCTCCAACTTTTACTTCTTGTTTAGTTTCAACCCATATACCATCTGATGTTTTATCATTATTATCTCCTAAGTCTTGCATATAGAAACCTTGATTGTATTTGTTGCTAAATACATTAGTTACAATTCCACTAACTTTTTTAACATTCATATTTTCAAGTGGAGATTTTGCTCCTTCTCCTTGAATTTCAGATATAGTTGTTGCCATAACTGTTAGTGAAAATAAAGCTGATATTAGCATTAATGTTTTTTTCATTTAATTTCCTCCCTATGTTTTATACTAAATTATATCTTTTTTTTCATAAAATACAATATATTTAATTTAATGTTATTCTTTTTTATTTAATTTTGATTTCATTAAACTTTGTTTTATTCGTATTTATAATTGATTAAAAAAAATAATAGTGGTATAATTTTACTAAAATAAAAGGGGGTTAGCTATGAATAAAGATGACAAAAGCTTTAATTTAATACTTTTTTTATGTTGGATTTTGCCCGTATTTGCCCCTGTCGTCATTTACGCATTTCAACCAAAATCTTTTTCTAAAAGAAGTAGATTTGTGGTCTGTCAATTACTTAATAAACAATTTACAATGTCTTTAGTTTATTATGCTATTGCAAGTGGACTTATTAGAAATATTACAAATACAATTATAACTTATAGGGTTATGGCTGTTATGCTTATAATTTTAATATTTTCTATAATAATTCAAGCAAGATATACATTAAAATGGATTAGAGGCGATTATATAGAATACAAATATATATTAAAATTATTTAATGTATGGTAAGAAAGGGACAAAATGAAAGAAATCAATAATAATTATACACCTATAAATTTTGAAACAAAATGGTATGAAACTTGGGAGAAAAATGGATATTTTAATGCAGATAATAGTAGTGATAAACCTGCGTTTTCTATGATACTTCCTCCACCTAATATTACAGGTATACTTCATATAGGTCATACTATGAATATGGCAATTCAAGATTCAATTACTCGTTTTAAAAGAATGAGCGGATACAATACTTTATGGCTTCCAGGTACTGACCACGCAGGAATTGCAACTCAAAACAAAGTAGAAAGAATGCTCCATGATATGGGAACATCTAAGGAAGAAATAGGAAAAGATAAGTTTATAGATAAAACTTGGGAATGGAAAAATAAGTACGGAAATATTATAACAAAACAATTTAGAAAAGTTGGTTCTTCATTTGACTGGAGTCGTGAAAAATTCACCATGGATGAAAAAGTTTCTGAAGCTGTAAAAGAAGCTTTTGTAAAACTATACAATGATGACTTAATTTATCAAGGAGAATATATAGTAAACTGGTGTCCTAAAGATAAAACAGCTCTTGCAGATGATGAAATAAATCATGAGGATACTGATAGCTTTATTTGGCATATAGCATATGCTGTAAAAGATAGCGATGAAAAAATAATAGTTGCAACTACAAGACCTGAAACTATGTTAGGTGATACAGGTGTTGCAGTTAATCCAAACGATGAACGTTATAAACATTTAATTGGTAAATCTGCGATTTTACCATTAGTTAATCGTGAAATACCAATAGTTGCTGATGAATATGTTGATATGGAATTTGGTACAGGTTGTGTTAAGATGACTCCATCTCATGACCCTAACGATTTTGAGGTTGCAAAAAGATGTAATCTTGAATATATAAATATATTAACAAAAGATGCACATATAAATGAAAATGGTGGCAAATACTGTGGTCTTGATAGATTTGAGGCTAGAAAAGTTATTATAAAGGATTTAGAAGAGCTAGGAATCTTAATTAAGATTGAAAAACACAATCACTCAGTAGGACACTGCTATAGATGTAATACTATAATAGAACCACGTGTTTCTAAACAATGGTTTGTACGTATGAAACCTCTTGCAACTCGTGCTATACAAGTTGTAAAAGACGGTGAAATTACTTTCACACCAAAAAGAATGGAAAAAATATATTATAACTGGCTTGAGAATATAAGGGATTGGTGTATTTCAAGACAAATATGGTGGGGACATCAAATTCCTGCATATTATGATCAAAATGGTAAGGTATATGTTGCAAAATCAATTGAAGAAGCATATAAAATGGCAGGAGAAGATAAAGTACTTACTCAAGAGACTGATGTACTAGATACTTGGTTCTCATCTGCATTATGGCCTTTCACAACTCTTGGTTGGCCTGAAAAAACTAAGGATATAGATACATTCTTCCCAACAAATACACTTGTAACAGCAGCTGACATAATATTTTTCTGGGTTGCACGTATGATAATGATGAGTCTTTATCTTACAGATAAGATACCATTTAATTACGTATACTTTACAGGTATAATACGTGATGAACTTGGAAGAAAAATGAGTAAATCACTTGGTAATTCACCAGATCCACTGGATATTATTGAAAATAAAGGAGCAGATGCATTAAGATTTAGCTTATTATTTAATATTACACAAGGACAAGATCTTAAATTTAATGATGCTTTAGTAGATATGGGAGCTAATTTTGCTAACAAAGTATGGAATGCTTCAAAATTTGTTATATCAAATCTACAAGATTTTAATCCTAATGTAAGTATTATGGATCTAGATTTTAAACTTGAAGACTCTTATATAATATCAAGACTAAATACAACAGCTGGTCTTATAAACAAAAACATGGAAGAATATAATATAGATCAAAGTTGTAAGCTTGCTTATGAATTTTTCAAAGGTGATTTCTGTGATTGGTATGTTGAAATAGCAAAAACTAGAATATATAACTCAAGTGATGAAACAGATAAGATAACAGCACAGTGGGTATTAAGACACGTACTTGATAATGCACTTAAATTACTTCATCCATTTATGCCGTTTATTACAGAAGAAATATGGCAAAACATTAAACTGTCTGGTGATACAATAATGCTTGAAGCTTATCCAACTCTTGATAAAACTCTTGTTGATAAAAATGTAGAAAAACAATTTGAATTTTTACAAAATGTAATATCAAGTGTTCGTAACATTAGAGCTGAAGCTGGTGTTTCTCCTTCTAAGAAGATTAATATAATTTATAAGACAAATAATAAAGAAGAAGAAAGTATTTTAATAAACAATCCAAAAATTTTAAGTAAGCTTGCTAACATTGAAAAAACAGAAACTAAAGAAGTTCCAAGCTTAGTAGGATTTAGGGTTTGTGGTGATACTGAAATCTACGTACCTCTTGCAGATTTAATTGACAAAGAAAAAGAAATAGCTAAATTAAATAAAGAAATTGAAAAAGTACAAAATGAGTTAAATCGTGTACTATCAAAATTACAAAATGAAGCTTTTATATCAAAAGCACCTAAAAATGTTATTGAAAAAGAAAACGCAATAAAAGAAGAGTTAAGTTCAAAACTAAGTAAGCTTGAAAATACTCTAAAATTATATCTAGGTTAATAGGAGGTTTTTATGAATGCACTTTTTTGGGGAGTAGCTGCAGGAATATTCCTTATAATAGAAGTAATTATTCCAGGTTTAATCTCAATTTGGATGGCATTAGCTTCTTTCATACTACTATTTTTATCATTTGTGATTAAAAATTCAGTATGGGAAACTATAATATTTTTAATTCTTTCACTTATATTTATGTTTGGTACTAGACCTTTTGTTATGAGAAAGATAAATAATATAAAAAAAGAGAATATAGATCAAACAGTAAATATACACATTATAGATGTAATAGATGTAGATAGTGAAATTAAAGAATATACAATAAGATATAAAGGAGTTTTATGGTCTGCTTTATCATCTGATACATTTATTAAAGGAGATATAGTAAAAATTGTAAGCTTTAACGGAAATAAAGCTAATATAGAAAGGGTAAGTGAATAATATGCAATATGGAATTATTTTTATACTATTAGGAGTTTTAGTATCATTAATTGTAAGTGGGATTAAAATTGTACCTGAATCAAAGGTATATATTGTTCAAAGATTAGGAAAATATCATACTCAACTAAATGCAGGATTTCATATTATAAATCCATTTTTAGATCAAGTTATTAAACAAGTAAGCTTAAAAGAAACTGTAAAAGACTTCGCACCTCAACCTGTTATTACAAAAGATAATGCGACTATGCTTATAGATACTGTAGTATATTTTCAAATTACAGCTCCTAAGCTTTTCACTTATGGTGTTGAAAATCCAATACTAGCTATTGAAAACTTAACAGCTACAACTCTAAGAAATATAATTGGAGATTTAACTGTTGACCAAACACTTACATCAAGAGATACAATAAACTCAAAAATGAGAACAGAACTTGATGACGCAACAGACCCTTGGGGTATTAAAGTAAACCGTGTTGAATTAAAGAGTATATTACCACCAGAAGAAATAAGAGAAGCTATGGAAAAAGAAATGAAAGCAGAAAGAGTTAAAAGAGCAACAGTTCTTGAAGCTCAAGCAACAAAAGAAGCTGCTATACTTATAGCTGAAGATGAGAAAAAAGCTGCTATTTTAAAAGCTGAAGCTGAAAAAGAAGTTAGAATTAAAGAGGCTGAAGGTCAAGCTAGAGCTATATTAGAACTTAAAAAAGCTGAATCAGACGGTATTAAACTACTTAATGAAAATGTACCTGAAGATAAGATATTAAAATTACAAGCTTTAAAATCTTTTGTTGATGTTGCAAATGGTAACGCAACAAAAATAATTATACCTAGTGAATTACAATCACTTGCAAGTATTATAACAAATATAAAAGAATTATAATTTCTAAACACTACAAATACTATTTATTGTTTGTAGTGTTTTTAAAAATAAAGTGGAGTAAATATGAAAAAGCGTTGTGACTGGGCAAAAAAAGATATAGATATCATATATCATGATAATGAGTGGTGTATACCAAGCCATGATGATAAATATATCTTTGAAATGTTAATATTAGAAGGTTTTCAAGCTGGTCTTAGTTGGAATACTATATTAAATAAAAGAGAAAATTTTAGAACTGCTTTTGATAACTTTGATTACAACAAAATCATAAATTATGATGAAAATAAGGTTAATTCATTATTAAATAATAAAGGTATTATTAGAAATAGACTTAAAATTAACGCCCTTATTACAAACGCTAAAGCATTTATAAAAACACAAAAAGAGTTTAAAACTTTTAGTGAATACATATGGAAATTTACTGATAATAAAGTAATTGATAATAAGCTTACAGATACAAAATTAATGCCTACACATAATTTATTATCTGATGAAATAAGCCTTGATTTAAAAATTCGTGGGTTTAAATTTGTTGGTACAACTATAATATATTCTTTTTTACAAGCAATTGGGATAATAGACGATCATTTAATTACTTGTGAATATAAACATAAACAAAAGGAGAAATAAATGACAAACTATAATGACTATTTAAAATTTAATGAAGATATATATTCAGAAAAGCAAGAAAAGGTACTACCTAAAGTAGTTATTGATTATGATACAACAGATGAAATTAAAAAAATCTCTAAGACTATTAATTTAATGGTTTTCGGTGAACCTTATTGCCCTGACTGTAGAGCCGTTGTTGCTGTACTTGAAAGAATTAGAAGTTGTAATCCTAATTGTATAAATATCGAATATATACCAAGAAAAGGTAACGAATATAGACTTAATATGATATCAGAAGGTAAAATTCCAACAGTTTTTCTAGTTGACGGTATAAAACTTACAACTATCATATCTGAAAGACCGGAAAGTGTTAAAAAGATGATAGAAGAAAGTGAAAATCCTGATGAAACTATATATAATTTTAGAACAGGTAAATATAATGATGAAATAATTGGAGCTATAGTTAGAGTCATTACAAAAGAATAACTGAAAAAATAAAAGTGCTTTAAATATAAATAATACAATAAAAAAAGCTATATAACGGTTATAGAACCTAATAAATATGGCTTTTTTTAATTGAAATTGATAATTAAAAGTGGTACTATTGCTTACAAGGATGTGATTTTTAATGAGAAGAATTTTATTACACTTTTTTTTATTATTTACAAGTATAAGTTTTGCTAAAATAAAAGTTGGTGTAACTATGTTACCTTATTACTGCTATGTAAGTAATATTGTAGGTGATAAAATGGAAGTTGTTCCATTAGTTCCAGAAAATATAAACACACATAGCTATGATGCAACTCCAAAAGATGTAAAAAAATTAGCCAGTGTTGATGTTGTTGTAATAAATGGCATAGGTAATGATGAATATGTATATCCTATGTTACGTGCAGCTAAGAAAACTAATCCGAATATAAAGGTTATAAATGCAAATGAAACTGCAAATTTATTATATATATCAGGACAAAAAAATTCAAAAATAAATAATGTTCATACATACATATCAATCACACAAAGTATTAAACAAATTGATTATATAGCACAAAAACTAGGAGAAATAGATCCAGCTAATGCAACTTTTTATAAAAAGAATGCTAAAATGTATGACTCAAAACTAAGAAAAATAAAACAAGATGCCTTAGCTAAAGTTAAAGGTAAAACAAAAAATATTAAAATTGCAACATCTCATGCAGGTTATGATTATTTACTTGCAGAGTTTGGTCTTACTGTTTCAACTGTTGTTGAACCTTCTTATACACAATCACCTACAGCCTCTGACTTAAAACTTGCAATAGAAAAAATAAAGACATCAAAAATAGATATTTTATTTGATGAAGAACTTTCAAATCATAAAAATGCAAATACAATAAAAAAAGATACAGGCATATATATTGCAACACTAAATCATATGACTCAAGGGGCATATTCAAAGAATGCTTTTGAAAAGTTTATAATCGAAAACATGAATAGTGTTACGAATGCAATACTTGAAATTTCTAAAAATTAAAATTGTTGAGAAAAATTTCTCAACTTTTTTTATTTTCAGGGTATAATTAAGTATATTGATAAATCAGAAAGGAGTTATTATGAAAATATTTGTTTTAAACAGCGGAAGTTCATCAATTAAATTTCAAGTTATTGAAACAGATTCATCTAAAACTTTAATTAAAGGAATATGTGAAAGAATAGGAAATGAAAATTCAACATTTACTGTTGAAAACGTTGAAAAGAAATTAAAAAGAAAAAATGAACCGCATCATTTTAAAAATCATACAGTAGCATTAGAACATGTACTTAAATCTTTACTTGATAAAGAAATAGGAGTAGTAAAAAAATTAGATGAAATTGAAGCAATAGGTCATCGTGTAGTGCACGGTGGTGAATGGTTTACAAAATCAACTATAGTTACAGATGAAGTATTAAAAACGCTTGAACTTGCAAATAAACTAGCACCTCTACATAATCCAGCAAATATTAAAGGTGTAATGGTATGTAAAAGACTTATGCCAAACAAAACTAATGTATTAGTTTTTGATACTGCATTTCATCATACATTAGAACCTGAAAAATATATATACGCTATACCTTATGAAGATTATGAAGAATTAAACATCAGAAAATATGGTTTTCACGGTACATCTGTTAGATATGTTAGTAAAAAAGCTATATCTATGCTAGGTAATGAAAATAGTAAAATCATAGTTTGCCATTTAGGAAATGGTGCTTCTATAACTGCTGTTAAAGACGGTAAATCTATTGATACTTCTATGGGATTTACACCTTTATCAGGTATACCTATGGGAACTAGAAGTGGAGATATAGATCCAGCTATTATTTTATATCTAATGGAAAAAAGACATTTATCAAGATCTGAAGCAATGGAAAGACTTAATAAAAAATCTGGTATGCTTGGTATATTTGGAAAATCAGATAATAGAGATTTAACTTTTGCTATGTTGGATGGAGATAAAAAAGCAAAATTAGCATTTGATATATTCTGTAGTAAAATTGTTTCATATATTGGCTCTTATTATGTACAATTAGGCGGTCTTGATGCTATCGTATTTACTGGTGGTATTGGTGAAAATTCACACGAAACAAGAGAAGAAGTATGTAAAAGACTTAAAGTGCTTGGTGTTGATTTAGATTTATCACAAAACGCAAAAAGAGTGCCTGAAGATCTAGTTTTATCAACAGAAAATTCAAAAGTTAAAGTATTTAAAATTAGCACTAACGAAGAATTAGTAATTGCAAAAGATGTTGAAGAGCTTATCAACAAATAACTTAGAAACTGTTTTTAACAGTTTCTTTTTATTTTTAATTTACATTATATTACATATGATATATAATTAAATAAATAAATTATGAAAGGAAGTTTTTATGAAAAAAACACTAATATTATTATCATTTATACTATCAAGCGTGTCATTTTCACACTTTCAAATGATAAATACAAAAAGCTTAAACGTTGGTATGAATACAACAAGTATACCTTTTGAAATTGTATTTACTCACCCAGCTTCAAATGGTCATACAATGAATATAGGTAAGGACAAGAGTGGAGATATACACGATGTTGTTTCTTTTATTGTAAAAAAAGGAGACAAAATTATTGATGCAAAACCTTATCTTGTAAAAAGCACATTTGGTAAAGCAAATAATAAAGGCTTATCATATAAATTTACTTTAGATAAAACAACAGGTTTAAAAGGTTCTGGTACTTATGTATTAATTTTTAACCCTGCACCATATTATGAAGAATCTGAAAATATATATATTAAACAAGTTGCTAAAGTTTATCTTCAAAGAGGAGAAATCGAAACTGAAAAATGGAATGAAAAAGCAATTAAAACTGTAAAATCAGTTAAAGGTGTACCTGAAATTATACCATTTGTAAATCCAACAAAATTATATAAAGGACAAATTTTCACAGGTATGGTTGTTGATGATTGGGGTAATCCTGTACCTAATGCTGAAATTGAAGTAGAATTTAGAAATTATGAAGTTAAGAATAGTTCTTTTGTTGGTAATCCTAAAACAAGAAACGCAGAAAATGTTATTTTTGCTGATGCAAACGGTATGTTCTCATATGTTCTTACAGAAAAAGGGCAATGGGGATTTGCAGCTTTAGGAGCTGGAAACATTGATGATGTTGACGGTATTGAAGTATCATATGACGCTGTTCTATGGGTTGAGAGTAAATAAAAAAAGTTAAATTATTTTTACAACCTAATTTTTAAGCTGTTTAGATTTTTTTCTTTATTTAAAAACTTTGAATATAGTATTTATTCATTTAATTTCCTTGCTTTTTGCTAAAATAGTGTTATACTCTATTAAATTAAGTACGAAAAGTGAGGTTGCAGTAATGAAGATTACAGATATTAGAGTTAGACTTGTAAAAGGAACTGAAGACGATTTAAAATTAAAAGCTTATGTTGACATAACTTTTGATGAATGCTTTGTAGTTCACGGATTAAAAATTATAGAAGGTCAAAATGGTTTATTCATCGCAATGCCTTCTAAGAAAATAGCAAATAACGAATTTAAGGATATCGTTCATCCAATACAACCTGAATTTAGAAAAGCTATAACAGATGAAATCTTAGCTAAATATGAAGAAGAAAAAGTTAAAGAAGACTAATATTAAAAAAAGCTAATCATAAGATTAGCTTTTTATTTTATATTTTTGTTTTTAAATAGCTAGTTATAAAGTCATCAATATCTCCATTCATAACCTTTTCAACATTTGCCTCTTCAAATTTTGTTCTATGGTCTTTTACTAGTTTATATGGTTGCATAACATAAGATCTTATTTGACTTCCCCATTCAATCTTATTCTCCACACCCTTTATATCTTGTATTTCTTGTTCTCTTCTTTTTAACTCAAGCTCAAAAAGTTTAGATTTTAAAATTTTAAGTGCTGTTTCTCTATTTTGTATTTGAGAACGCTCATTTTGACAAGTTACAACTATACCAGTTGGAATATGTGTTAATCTAACTGCTGAATCTGTTGTATTTACGTGTTGACCACCAGCTCCTGATGCTCTATATGTATCAACACTTATATCAGACATATCAAGCTTTATATCAACGTCATTTTCAATTTCAGGAGTTACATTTACTGCAACAAAAGAAGTATGTCTTCTTGCATTTGAATCAAAAGGCGATATTCTAACAAGTCTATGAACTCCTTTTTCACATGATAGATATCCGTAAGCATATTCACCTTTAACATTAAAGGTTATACTCTTAATACCTGTTTCATCTCCAGCTAACATATCAAGTACACTCATTTTAAATCCTTTTTTTTGAGTCCATCTTTCATACATTCTAAATAGCATATTAGCCCAATCACAAGCTTCTGTTCCACCAGCTCCTGCATTTATAGTTACAATAGCATTATTTATATCATATTTACCATTTAGTAATATTTTATTATTATATTCTTTTGAAAGTTCTAAAAATTCATTAAAGTTTTCTTCAAGTTCTTTTTGTGAATGTTCATCTCCTAATTCAATGAATTCTATTAAAACTTCAATATTACTGTATAGTTCTTGTATTTTATTAACATCATTTATATGTGATTTTTTTACATTTAATTCTTGTATTACATCAAGATTTTCTTTACTTTCCCAAAAACCTTCTACTTGCATTTTCTCTTCAAGTATTTTTATCTCATTATTTGTATTTTCTATATTAAATGAATCTTTTATACTCTCATATATCTGATTTACTTCTTTTTTTATCTCAAAAACTTCCATAATTTATTATCTCCTTTAATATTAAAACAATAGATAACGAACCAAATACAATTAATATTAAATTTTTCTTTTTATAGGTAAAATAAGATACAAATATCATTGCTATTATAGTTATTATTATATCGCTTACACTTTTACCTACAGATGTAAAAACTTCAGGTAAGGCAAGTATTGTCAATATTGATATAGGCAATACATCAAAAAAAGTATTAATATACTTATTGTTTTCAGGTAATTTAAAATATACAGGCACTAATCTTATCATAAATGTAAAAAGTGATACAAATAATATGATGATATAAAAATTGTAATTATTCATTTTTTACACCCACTTTTATTATAGTATAAATACCAGATCCTATTATTATTGATAATAATGTAGTAATAGCAGGTTGTACATTAAAATATGTTAGTAATATTTTTATAATTAAAGTAGCTATCACTATTATTATATATCTATAATTTAAAATTAAGGTTGATACAAGTAAACTTAAAAATATTGCATATAAAGTAAAATTAAGTGAGTTTGTGTATTTTAGTGGTATATATTCTCCTATTATAGCTCCAGTTAATGTAAAAGAGCAAAAGAATATATATCCAATAAGACCAAATCCAAATGTCTCATATACATTATATATTTTTTTAATAGTTAGATATGCAACACTTTCATCTGTTAATAAGATAGTACTTAATATTTTTATATTCTTATCTTCTTTTTCTTGTTTTTTTAATATACTAGTATTAATAAGGGCATATCTGATGTTAATGACAATGGCTGCAACGATAGTTTGAAATATTGTCGCTCCACTATCAAATAATAGCCTCATTATTATAACTTCACTACTACCTGCATAAACTATACAAGTCATAATAAATATATTAAAAGGTGTTACTCCGTAATTTTTTGCTATAAGACCCAAGGTAAAAGCAAACGGAAAATAGGCGATTGAAAGTGGTAAGCCTTTTTTCATTCCCTTTAATATACTCATTTAAGTTCACCCCAATTATCTCCTATAGATAGGTTCACTTTTAATTTAACGATTTCAAAATCAATAGTGTTTTCCATTATTTCTTTTATTTCTTTTGCTAGTTCATTTGCCTTTTCTTTTGGTAACTCAAATATTAATTCATCATGTACTTGTATTAACATTTTATAACCTAATTTATGTAATTTTATCATTACCATTTTTATTATATTAGCAGCAGTCCCTTGTACTACAGTATTTATAGCCATTCTTTTACCTTGTTCAAAGATAAGTTTGTTATCTGATTTAACATCATGTATATATCTTCTTGTACCAAATAATGTTGTTACATAACCATTTTTTATTGCATTTTGTAGTATTTCATTTAAAAATGGAGCAACTTTTGGATAACCTTTAAAATATGTATCAATATATTTTTTAGCATCTTCAATAGGTATTTTAAGCTCTTTTGATAAACCATAAGGTGTTTTACCATAAAGTACACTAAAGTTAATTGTTTTTGCAATACTTCTTTCTAATTTTGTTATCTCTCCACTAGGTTTTAAAAATAGTTTTCTTGCTGTAAGTTCATGTAAATCTAAATCATCTTTATATGCACTTAATAAATTTTCATCTTCTGATAATTTTGCAAGTACTCTTAGTTCAATTTGTGAATAGTCAAATGAAACAAGAGACATTCCTTCATCTGCTATAAAGCAACTTCTAATCTTAGTACCTTCAACTGTTCTAGCAGGTATATTTTGTAAGTTTGGATTATTTGATGATAATCTTCCTGTTGCAGTTCCTGTACCATTAAATACACTATGTACTCTACTTTTTTCATCAGCAAATTTAGGTATAGGTTCAAGATATGTAGACAGTAATTTTCTATAAAATCTATAATCCAACATTTCTTTAGCTATTTCTATATCACGTTCTGCAAGTTCTTCTAAAACACTAACATCTGTTGAATATCCTGTTTTAGATTTCTTTATAATTGGTAAATTCATTTTTTCAAATAAAATATGTCCTAATTGCTTAGGAGAATCAAGATTAAACTCTTCACCAGCTAATTTTTGTATTTTATCTTTTGAATTTTCAACAAGAGCTATAAATTCATTTTCAAGATCTTTAAATTTATTTTTGTCTATTTTAATTCCATTTTTTTCCATAGAGTATAGGACAGAAATTAATGGCTTTTCTATCTTTTCATATGTATTTTCAGGATCATATTTAGATAATTTTGATTCTAATATATCTTTTATCTTAGTAAGTGATGAAACTATAGTAGTTACTCTTAATTTATCAATATTTTCTATTTCTTCTAGGCTTAATTTTTTTTGTTCTTTTTTATCATAACTTGGTAATTGCTTTGAGAAATAAAAAGCATATAATTCTTCAAGTTCAAGTTTAGCTTGAGTATTTAAAACATATGAAGCTATTAATATATCAAAAAAATTATCTTTTAAATCTAATCCTAAATGCATATATTTTTTTGCATCATATAAAATATAGTTAACATTTTTGGGTAAAAGTGTAAAATCAATTTTTTCAGTATTAAAAAGTGTATTTTCGCTTTCATTTTTAACTATATATATATTATCTTCTATATTTGCACTTATATATTTATCATCACAATAAAAAGATACATCCTTTGCTTTTGATATATGTGATATAAGGGTGTTAAAACTAACGTTTTCATAAGCTATATTCTCTTTTTCATCATGAGCTTCAATAGATGATAATAATTTTTTAAGTTCATAACTTACATATATATTTTTTAGTTTTGATATATCTTTTTCTTTTATTTCTATATCTTCCATTGATATATTAAAATCAATATCTTTTTTTACATAAGCTAATTCTCTACATAAAAAGGCTTGTTCCTTATCTTTTATCAGCTTATTTCTTATACTATCTTTTATCTTATCAAGATTATTATATATATTTTCTAATGTTGAAAATTCTTCAATTAAAGGTATACCGTTTGAATCTCCTATACCAAATACACCAGGTATGCCGTCAGCACTATCGCCTTTTAAACCAAAAAAATCAGGTATTTGTTCAGGATATATTTTTAAATGTTCTTTAACATCAGCTCTGTTTTTTACACTAAAATCCTTACCAAGTAAATGTATTACAACATTTTCATCATCACTTACAAGTTGTTCTAAATCTTTATCACCTGTTAGTATATGGACTATACTATTGTTTTTCTTTGCAAATTCAGTAAGACTTGCAATAACATCATCTGCCTCATGCATTTCTTTTGAAAATCTCTTTATCTTATATGCATCTAGTATTTCTTCAATTATTGGTATTTGTTCTCTTAGTTCTGTTGGCATTTCTTTTCTTTTTTTCTTGTAATCAGCAAATAACTTCGTTCTCTCAAGTGTTGATCTTTTAACATCAAAAGTTGCACCTATATGTGTTGGCTCAATTTCTTTTAATGCTATTTCAAGTTGTGTTACAAACCCTAAAATCGCACCTGTAAAAAATCCTGTTGATGTCTTTAATTTAGACATTGCAAAATGTGATTTATACATAATTGCACTCATATCTAATAGTAATACCTTATTCATTTTTAATTTTAGCTCCCTTTTTTATAATAACAGATATATTATATAATGTTTATGTGTTTTTAACAACTGCGTTTATTAATAAAAAAATACTGAAAAATCTTTTACAATTTCTCAGTATAAAAATTCATCTTATTTTCTTTTTGATTCTTCAAATTTAGCCCATACTCCAGCTTTAACAAGTAAGCTTTTTACTGTTTCTGTTGGTTGTGCTCCATTTGATAAAAATCTTAAAACTTCTTCTTCATTTAATTTAACTTGGTTTTCTGCTACTAAAGGATTGTATGTTCCAAGGTAAGCTATTGCTTTACCGTCTCTTTTTCCTAAAGCTTCCATTGCAGCTACTCTATAAAAAGGTGCTTTCTTTCTTCCAAGTCTTGTAAGTCTTAATTTTACCATTATATTTACCTCCGCTTTATTAACTATTTTTTCATAAATCTACCCATACCTGGTATATTACCACTGTTAAACATTTTCATCATTTGTTTCATTTGTTCATATTGTTTTAACAGCTTATTAATATCTGTAACTGTTGTCCCACTTCCTTTTGCTATTCTCATTTTTCTGTTATATAGCTTTAGTAGTTGTGGATTTCTTCTTTCTTCAACAGTCATTGAATATATTATTGACTCAACTTTTTTTAGTTCTTTTTCAGCTAAATTAGTATCAAAATCTCCTAAATTAACTCCTGGTAACATTTTTAATATACCCGCTATAGAACCCATTTTTTTTATCATTTTAAATTGTTTTAGAAAATCTTCAAAATCAAATTGATTTTTTCTGAATTTCTCTTCCATTAATTTTGCTTCTTTTTCATCTATTATATCTTTTGCCTTTTCAACTAGACTTACAACATCTCCCATTCCAAGTATTCTTGAAGCTAGTCTATCTGGATAAAACTTAGATATATCATCTAGTTTTTCACCTTCACTTATGTATTTAATTGGTTTACCACAAACTTCTTTTATAGAAAGTGCAGCTCCACCTCTTGTGTCTCCGTCTAATTTTGTAAGTATAACTCCTGTTATTTCTAACATATCATTAAAGCTCTTTGATACATTTACAGCATCCTGACCTGTCATTCCATCAACAGCTAATAAAATTTCAGTTGGATTTAATTCTTCTTTTATACTCTTTAATTCACCCATAAGTGCTTCATCAATATGTAATCTACCTGCTGTATCTATTATTATAGTTGTAATATCTTCTTTTTTTGCATATTCTTTACTAGCAGTACATATTTTAACAGGATTATTTTCTTCTTCAATTGTAAAGCTTTTAACCCCTATTTGATCAGCTAAAACTTTTAATTGTTTTCTTGCAGCAGGTCTATATACATCTGCCCCTACTAAAAGTACATTTTCTTTTTCTTTTTTTAATAGTTTTGCAAGTTTTGCACAAAAAGTCGTTTTACCTGCTCCCTGAAGTCCAACAAGTATTATTACTCTAGGCTTTTTATCAGATTTTAAAAACTCAACATTTGTTCCACCTAAAACTTCAATAAGCTCATCATTTATTATTTTTATAAATTGTTGTCTTGGATTAACTCCCATTATAACTTGTGTACCTAATGCTTTTTCTTTTATTCTTGAAACAAAATTCTTTGTAACAGTATAATTTACATCAGCCTCAAGTAAAGCTAATTTTACCTCTTTTAATGCTTGTGATACATTTGATTCGGTAAGCTTGCCTTGTCCGCCTATATTTTTCATAACTGTTTTTAATTTATCACTTAAATTATCAAACATTTGTACCTTCCAATTCACTTATTAGCTTATCTAAATTTTCAATTGTAAATTCTTTTTTTAATTTTTTTAGTTTTACAAGATATTCTTTTTCGCTTTCTAGTATATTTAAGTTTTCTTCATAAAAATCAAGTTTTTTACAAGCCTTCTTTATATTATCAAAAACTGCTTGTCTACTAACATTTAATGCTTGTGCTATTTCTGAAAAAGAATTATCCTCTTCTAAAAACGCTTCAAGATATATTTTTTGTTTCCCTGAAAATAAAGACTTATATACTGAAAACAATATTGAATATCGTACAAAATCATCAATTTCTTTCATAACAAAGACATTTTATAACAAAAAGAAATACTTGTCAAGCTTTTTTTATTGACACAATAAAAAAGCTATATCATAAGATATAGCTTTACATTATTAAAACTTAAATCTATAACCAACACCCACTTTTATAAGTTGTGGATATCCAGCTCCAACTTCAAATTCAAAATTATTATAATCTACTCCAAAGTATCCTTTTACTCTTGGTAAGTATTTTGTTCTTCTTTCAATTAAGAAACGATACGCTTCTTTTCCTTTAAAATCATCACTACCATTACCATTATAAATATTATCATGGATAGTTGATTCAAATATTTTTTCTTGTAATGCTATATCAAGACCTAAATCTGCACCACCATATATTGATAAATCTGATCTTAATATTTTTGCAACTTCAAGTGTACCAAATGTTGTTATATTGTATCCAGTACGATTCTCAAATGTAACATTATTTTTATTAAACAGTGCTTCAGCAATATTAGTGTCTGGAGTTATACCTGCACCACCACTAATATCAGGAAGTTCTGCAGTATTTATTATTTTTGTTGTTCCATTTTGTTGAGGAATTGCTTTAGTTCTTCTTTGTTTAAATCCTGTTGTAAGTTTGCTTGACTTATTTAAATATATACTTAGTCCTCCACCAATTTTTACATTTACACTAGGACTTACTTTTATACTTTTTAGTACTTTTGTTTCTATTTCTCCAGCAATTTCATTTTTTCTTAGTGATGCTAGTGCCGCATCTTCATAAGCTTTTGAAAACCCTTTATCCTTATACAAATTGTAAAATAGAGCTTCTTCTCTTGCTGCCGACATATTTACCCCAACTTTTACTTCTATTCCACTTTTTGCAAATGATAGTGATTGCATTATTAATAAACATGTTAATATTCTTTTCATTTTAATTATTACCCCTTTCTTAAAAGTTGCATCTCATATTTTTAGACAACTTTGTATCAGTGTACCATTCATGGGTATTTTTTTAAACTTTATTTTTTAAACTTAACATTACATATTTAACATTTTTCATTAACTACTTTATGATTTGCTATTTACATATATTATATATTTGTTACTTTTTTAACTTTATAATTGATAAAATTCATTTTTATGGGTATAATATACTAGATTATATTAAAGAGGTGGGTTATGAAATTCGGTACTAAAATTATACATGGTTACGATATGGTTGATAAAAATACGGGAGCGTCATCTATTCCAATATGTCAAGCTTCTACATTTCATCAATGCGATATCGATCAAAATCAACAATATACTTACTCTCGTTTTGGAAATCCAACAAGAGATGCTGTAGAAAAGGCTATTGCAAGTTTAGAGCAGACAAAATATGCACTCGCTTTCTCATCTGGAATGGCAGCTATAACTTCTGTGCTACTGAGTTTTGCAAAAGGCGATCACATCGTTATGTGTAAAGATGTTTATGGTGGTACTTTTCAACTTGCAACAGAAATATTCCCTAGATTTGGTATTGAAGTAAGTTTTATAGATGAAACTAATTTAGATGAATGGGAAAAAGCTATAAAAGCTAATACTAAAGCTTTTTATATAGAAACTCCATCAAATCCTACTCTTAAAATTACGGACATTAAAGGAGTTTGTGATATTGCTAAAAAACACAATATTAAAACTATAATTGATGCAACTTTTATGACACCACAATATCTAAATGCAACGTCTTTAGGTGTTGATATTATAATACACAGTGCAACAAAATTTTTAAATGGACATAGTGACGTAATTATGGGTATTGTTGCCTTTAATTGTGATAATCTATATACAATACTAAAAAAACAGCAAATTGTATTTGGAGCTCTTCCTGGTATTGATGAATGCTGGCTTTTAATGAGAGGGCTTAAAACAATGAAAATACGTATGGATCAGTCTGTTAAAACTGCAATGAAAATAGCAGAGTTTCTTCAAAATCATAAGGCTGTTAAAAAGGTATATTACCCAGGGCTTAAAACACATATAGGTTATGATATACATAATAAGCAATGCTCTAGTGGTGGTGCAGTACTATCATTTGAACTTGAAAACTGCGAGGCTGTAAAAGAAGTTTTCTGCAATGTTAAAATACCTATTATAGCAGTAAGTTTAGGTGGTGTTGAATCAATACTATCATATCCATGGAAAATGTCACATGCTTGCATGCCTGAAGAAGAAAGAATAAAACAAGGTGTTACAAGTGGACTTATACGTTTTTCTGTAGGAATCGAAGATACTGAAGATCTTATAGAAGATTTAGAACAAGCAATGAAAAATTTAAAAGCTGTAAAATAAAAGATATGCCAATAGGCATATCTTTTTTTAATTTAACTCTTCTTTAAAGATTACAAGGGCAAAAGCTAGTAAAAATGATCCTAAAACTATTATTTTCTTATTATATTTACCTTTAACAACAAAATTAGTTAATCTTACAACATCATTTTTATCTTCTTTTATTTGTTTGTAAAAGATTAATTTAGAAATTGTGCTATCTGCTTGTGCATCTCTATATTCAAGTATTTTAGTTTTTTTATTAAGTTCATCATACTGTTTTTCAAGTGTATTTGTCATTTTTGTAAAATATTCTAGCTGAGTATTTTTTATATATTCATTTGCAAGTTTTACATATTCTTTTGCAAATTCTATACCATTTTCCTTATTTTTAGTAACAAATGTTATCTTTAATATACTTTCGTTATTAGGTTTTTCAACTAAAATGTTTTTTGACAGTTCATTTTCACTTGTTTTAGAAAAAATATCTTTAATTTTTGAAGAATTATTCATTAAATAAGTATTAAAGTCATAAGAACTTAATATATATTTAGCGTCATCATTCATTTCTTTTAGATATTTATCATTAACATATACATTAACAGATATTTTTTGCATTTGTATAAATCCTACAAATACGTATGAAATAGCTGAAAAGCTAATTGCTAAAATTAGCATTTTTATAATATTTTTTTTAATAGTATTTAATATATCCATTATTTAATTGAATGTATTATTTCTAATACAACCCTTTCAAATTCTTCTAATTTATTTTGTGAAACTTCTTCTTTTTCATCTTTAACATATAGGTAAAATTTAATTTTTGGTTCTGTTCCTGAAGGTCTTAATGTATACCAACTATCATCATCATATATTACCTTAAATGCATTTTGTTTTTCAATGTCTATTTTTGTTACTTCTCCAGTTTTAGCATTTATTATTTCTTGCTTGTCATAGTCTGTTATTTCTCTAACATTTACTCCCATAATTTGTTTTGGATAAAGATTTCTAAATTCTTTCATCATTCTTGCAATTCTTTGTTGTCCTTCAACACCTTCTAATACAATTGATACACCTTTTTCTTTGTAGTATCCAAATTCTTCAAATAGTTCATATAGCACATCTATTAAAGTCTTACCTTGTTTTTTGTAGTATGCTGCCATTTCTGCAAGTACTAATGAAGCTGTAACTCCGTCTTTATCTCTTACAAATGTCCCTATATTATATCCAACACTTTCTTCATAACCAAAGATATATGTTTTTTCTTTAGTTTTTGCATATAAATTAGATAAGGCACAAATATTTTTAAATCCTGTTAAAACGCTTATCATCTCAACACCATATTTTTTACAAACTGCACTACCCATTTCTCCTGTAACTATTGATTTTACCATAATAGAATTTTTAGGTAATGTACCATTTTCATATAATGAAGAAACTAAATAATTAATTAATAAAACTCCTGTTTGGTTACCATTTAAAGGTATTATCTTACCTTTATGATTCACTTCAACTGCAAGTCTATCTGCGTCAGGGTCTGTTGCTATGATAATTTCTCCATCTACTTTTCCACATAATTTATCTGCGTATTCAAATACACTTACAAATTCAGGGTTTGGATATCCTATTGTTGGAAAATGCCCGTCTGGATTTTCTTGTTCAGGTACAACAAATACGTTTTTGTATCCCATTTCATCAAGAACTTGTCTTACTCCCTTATTACCTGCTCCGTTAAGTGGTGTGTAAACTATTCTTATACTTTTATCTAGAACTTCATCAGATTTTAAAGATTGTTTTTTTACTTCATCATAATATGCTCTATCTACTTTTTCACCAATTATTTCAAGCATTTTGTCTTCAATTGCTTTTTCGTATGATATTGTCTTATATTCTTCAAATAAACTAAGTTTATTCATTTGTTCTAATACTTTACTTGCTATATCATCTTTTATTTGTGAACCTTCATCCCAGTACACCTTATATCCATTATATTCTTTTGGATTATGTGATGCTGTAATGTTTATACCTGATACACAACCAAGATATCTAACTGCAAATGATAATTCAGGTGTAGGTCTTAAACTTTCAAATAAGTATGTTTTAATTCCAGCACTTGCCATTATTGTTGCAGCTTCTTTTGCAAATTCAGGCGACATTATTCTACAGTCATAAGCTATTGCTATCCCTTTTTTTGCATACTCTTGTCCATAAGATAAAATTACATTAGCTAAAGCTCTTGTTGCTCTTGCTATAACAAGTCTATTCATTCTATTTGTACCTGCTCCAAGTTTTCCTCTTAGTCCTGCAGTTCCAAATACTAACTCTTGATAAAAACTATCTTTTATAGCTTCCTCATTATCTTTTAAGTTAATAAGTTCTTTTCTTAAATCTTCATCAAGTTTATCATGGTTTAACCATTCGTTATATTTTTTGATATAATTTTCCATATATATTCCTCCTATTTATTTATATATTATTCAACTATAACTACCACAGGTTCAAGTGGTGTTCTATGCCCAGCTTTGTTTACACTTTTAACTCCTATCCAGTCATAAAGGAATTTAACTGTATCATCTTGGTTTCTAATACATTTATGTGATAATGGATAAGTTCCAAGTTTAGATGCTGTATATTTTTTTCTTGCATCTCTTCCTTCTTCAGGTTCATAAGTTGAAGGTATACCGTGAAGATATGCACCACCTGAAAATCTTATTGCATATAGTGCGTCTCCTATTATCTTATCTTTTTCAATATCTGAAGTATATTTCATTACAGGTTTTGTTATTGCTACTAAAAATTGTCCACTAGGTGTTGAATATCCGTGTTCACTATCTCTTCCTGTTGTAACATAACCCGTTGCTAGTATATTATATCTGTTTGTATTTACATTTCTCTCATAAGTAATTTGATTTTGACTATGTTTACTTACAAAGATAAATTTATTTATTTTTTCTTCTATATTACTTTCTCTTATATATTTCTTATTTTTCTTAGGCATATAGTAAGGTGCTCCATATGCACTAGTAACTATTACATAGTCATTTTCTGTTTCATCTATTATAGCAAATAGGGATCTGTCTGGTAGATTGATATAAGTTGTTTTTTTCTTGTCTGTATAAACTCTTATACTTTGGCTTTCTCTATTACCAAACTTATCTTTTTTATTTGGAACTTCTTCTTCAATTAAAGGAACATATTTTGATACTATTTTAATATTCCCTTTATATTGTTCAATAAATTCATTAAATATATCTGCTTTTTCTACTGCTCTTGCAAAATTATATTCACGTTTTATAACTAAATCACTTCTAATATATGCAAATTTATCATCTTTTGTTACCACTTCATACCATTTAACACCTTCATCATCTACTAAAGCTGTAGTTTTTAATGTTTGATGTGATTTTAATTTACCAAGTATTTTTGATTTTACCGTTGGCTTTTCACGATAATTTAACGATTTTTTAGCAAATACATATATATCTTTGTCAACTGGAACATATTTATCAAATGCAAAATTAAAATCTATGTAATCTGGTCTATTCTCGTTATATATCTCTATATATTCAAATGAATATACTAAGGTATTAATAAAAAACAAAAGAATAATTATTATTTTTTTCATTGTAATCCTCCTTGAATTATATATCAACGTTCACTATCATTGATTCTCCTATTTCCTTATTCATAGTTACACCATAAAGTCTATTTGCACCTTTCATAGTCTCTTTATTATGAGTTATAAGGATAAATTGAGATCTATCAATAAATTCTTTTAATACCTTTATTATCTTTTTAGTATTAGCCTCATCTAGTGCTGCCTCTACTTCATCAAAAAATGTAAATGGTGATGGTTTATACATAAATATTGCAAGTATAAACGAAAGAGCTAACATAGACTTTTCTCCACCAGATAACAAAGTTAGAGTTTGTTCAGGTTTATTCTTATATTTTATACTAAGTTCCACACCTGTTTCTAGCATATCTTCAGGATTTAATATTCTTATAGTTCCTTTTGCATTATGAAGTAACTCTTTACACATATATTCAAAATTAGATGTAATGCTAGTTATAGCTTTATCAAATTTAGTAATAATATCTTCATCTATTTCATTTATTAAATCTAAGATACTATCCTTACTTTTTAGAAGGTCAAACTTGTCATTTATTAGTTTTTCATATTTATTTTTTTCAAGTTCATATTCTTCTATAGATTCTAAGTTTACACTTCCAATATTTGCTCTACTTTTTTCATTTATATTTATATTTTTTTCAACATTTTTTGCATATATCTCATCAGTTATTTCTTGATATTCGTAGTTATTTAATATTTCTTCTTTTTCATCTTCAAGTTCTAATAATTTTTCATCATTGTTTAATTGTTTTTCACTAAGTCTTTTTATATTTTCAGAAAAATTATTTATATCATTTTCAAAAGATACAATTTTTATCTCTAAATCTGATTTTTCACCTAAAGATTTTATATGCTCATCTGATAATTGTTTATGCTCTACATTAAGATTATTGATATTTTCTTTAAGTTTTATATCATTATTGTTTAAACTTTCAATTTCTTCTTTAATCTTATTAATACTATTTGAAATATCGCTATATATCTCATCTTTTTTATCTAAGAATTCTTTAATAGTTGTGTATTCATTTAAGATTAAATTAAAATCATTTCTAACTTCATCATATCTACTGTTTAAGTTTTCTTCTTTTTCTCTTAATATAGCTATATTTATTTCAACTTCTTTTAATTCTTTTTCATATTCATCTGATGAAGCCGTATTATTTAATTCATTTATGTATTTTTTTAAATCATTTTCATTTTCGACTATTTTTTTAGATATAGCAGTAATTAATTCTTCATTTGATTTAATTTCATTTGTTTTATTTGTTATAAACTCATTATTTTCATCTATTTCAAAAGTGTATGTATCTAATTCTCTTTGAATTTTTAACTTTTCATGTAAATAGTTTGAATAATTAGTTTTTAAGTTTTCTAACTCTTCTCTTGATGAGTCAAATTGACTTTGTATATCAGTGATACCCTTATTTATTTTTTCAAGTTCTTTAAAACTAGTTTCTTTTTTTAGTTCAAGTTCTTTTAATTCATTAATTTTTAAAAGAGTATTATCTATTTTTCTTGTGTTATATCCACCTGTAATTCTACCTGTAGCACTTATTATATCGCCGTCTAAACTTACTATTTTATCATTTAAACTTTTTGAAAGCTTAAGACCGTCTTCTATTTTTTCAACAACCATCGCATTTGAAAAAACATAGTTTATAGCCTTATTTATACTCTCATTACCACTAACATTTTTTACTAAATCTCTTGCATATCCTAAAGTATTTTCATACTTAATATTACTTATATTTTTTATTTTAATATTATCAAGTGGTATAAATGTTGCTATACCTGTCTTATTCTTTTTAAGCATTTCAATATACTTATTAGCTGTAACATTATCTTTTACTACTATATCATTAAATGAATATCCAGCTACCACTGAAAGTGCCATTTGATATTTTATAGGTATATCTATCATGCTTATTAATGTGCCAAAAACATTTTTATCTTCTTTTGCTTTTTGAGTTACAAACTGTATACCTGCACTCATATTTTTTTGATTTTCTATTATATTTTTTAAACTATGATATTTTGTGTTTATTTCATCGTAATTTAATTGAAAGGCATGTTTACTCTTTTTTAGATTTTCATATGTACTTTTAAGTTTTTCAAATTCTTGCTGTTTTAGTTCAAGAAGTTCTTTTTGATTAAATTCAACACCAATTTTTTCTAATTTTTTTAAACTATCTTCTTTTTCTTTTAAAATTTGCTCTAATCTTAATTTAGATTTTTCTATTCTTTTTTCTAAATCTTCATTTTCAAACTTTAATCTTAGTTTGTCAACATCATATGTCTTATAGTTATTTTCGCATTCTTTAATTTTAGCATTTAATTTTTCTTTTGTTTCTATATTTAAAGCTATTATATTATCTAATTTTTCTTTATTAAAAACTAAACTTTCTAATTCTTTTCTTTTAACTAAAAGTTCTTTCTCATACTGATTAAGTGTCTTTTCTAGTGTTTCTTTTCTATTTTCAAGCTCTTTTATTCTTTGCTCTTTAATACTTATATCTGCATTAAAATTAGCCTTTTTTGTTATATATTCAACTTCTAGTTGTTGAAATTCTTTAACTTTATTTGTATCTTCTTCAGAATGAAAAGTAAGTTCTTTTATATTCTTTTCTATTTCTTGTTTTGTTATATTTATCTCATCTATTTTTCTTATTACTTCTTCTAAATTTATGCTTGCAGATTCATATTTTTGTTGTACTTCATCTTTATTTGTATTTAACTCTAATAATTTATTTTCTACATCTTTTTTTACATAACAAAAGAGCATATATTTTAATACATTTATTTTCTTTGTATACGCCATATATGTTCTTGCTTTTTTTGAATCTTGTTCTAGTTTGTCTAAATGTCTTTTAAGTTCTTCTTCAACTAATTCAATTTTTTCAATTTCAGACTCAACTAATCCAAGTTTTTTACTTGATAGTTCTTTTTCTGTCTTAGCTTTTTTTATACCTGCTGCCTCATCAATAACTGCTCTTATCTCTGTTGGAGATGAGGCTATTATTCTTTCAACCTTACCTTGACCTATAACAGAGTAAGCTTGTTTCCCTATACCTGTATCCATTAATAGTGTATGAATATCTTTAAGTCTTGTTTTCTTACCATTTATACTATATTCATTTTCACCATTTCTATTTATACTACGGCTTATTACAAGCTCATCACTTTCAATATCTAAAAATCTATCTTCATTGCTTATGATAAGGCTGACAGTTGCAGTACTTCTAGCTTTTCTATTTTTACCACCTGAGAATATTACATCTGTACTATCTTTAGCACGTATAGATTTATAGCTTTGTTCTCCAAGAACCCAAAGTATAGCATCTAGTATATTACTTTTACCTGAACCATTAGGCCCTACTATTGCTGTTATTCCTCTTGTAAAATCAAGATTTACCTTACTTGAAAATGATTTAAAACCATTTAATTCCAAGCCTTTTAAATACATTATTTCATACTCCTTGCATATTCATTTAGCCCGTCTTTAACACTATATTTTGGTCTATATGAGCTTATAGTTAAAAGTTTTGTATTATCAAGTCTGCTATCTCTTATATCGCCTTTTCTAGCTTCTCTAAAGATTAACTCTCCTTTAAACGAAAAAGCTTCTTTCATTAGATTATATAATTCTAAAATACTAATCTTATTATTATTTGATAAGTTATATGTGTCATTTTTAACATCTTCAATTCCAACAATGTAGTTTGCATATGCAACATCTTTTACATATATGAAATCTCTTGTTTGAAGACCATCACCATCAATATATATTTTTTTACCAAGTTTCATACTATCACTAAATATAGCGACAACTCCTGCCTCTCCATGAACAGATTGTCTATCACCAAATACATTTGAATATCTAAATATTACATAGTCAAGACCAAATATATCGTGATAAAGTCTTATATATTCTTCACCAGTCTTTTTAGTAAGACCATAAAATGAAAGTGCTGATAGATTATCATTTTCTTTTGAAACTTCACTTTTTGGTATACCATAAACTGCTGCTGATGATGCAAACATTAGTTTTTTCACCTTATATTTAACACTTAAATCAAGCACGTTTATTAGACCTAATATATTTTGAACCGCATCAAAATGAGGGTATTTAATTGATTCAACAACGCTTATTTGTGCAGCTTCATGATAAACTAACTCTATATTATGTTTTTTAAAAACATCATCTAAAGCTGTTTTATCATTAATATCTATATTATAGAATACATGGTTTTTAATGTTTTTAATATTTTCTAAAGATCCCTTGCTTAAATTATCAACTATTATGCATTTATATTCATTTTCAGAAAATATTTCTGCTATATGTGAACCAATAAATCCTGCACCACCTAAAATTAAAACTTCTTTCATCTATTATCTACCCTTTCCAAATATTACTATTTTTATAGTATCTAAGATGATTAATATATCAAATGATAGTGAATATTTTTTTATATAATATAGGTCATATTGTAATTTTCTATAAGCGTCTTCAACACTTGCCCCATAAGGATACTTTACTTGTGCTAGTCCTGTAAGTCCAGGTTTTACTAAATGTCTTAAATTGTAATAAGGTATTTCTTTTTCAAGTGTATCAATAAAATACTGTCTTTCAGGTCTTGGACCTACAAAGCTCATTTCTCCCATTATTACATTATATAGTTGTGGTAACTCATCTATTCTTGTTTTTCTCATTATATTACCAAATTTTGTAACACGATTATCATTTTCACTAGCCCATGAAGGTCCATTTTTTTCAGAATCAGATCTCATTGATCTAAATTTATATATCTTAAATGGTATATTGTTTTCTCCTATTCTTTCTTGTGAATAGATTACATTCCCTTTTGATTCTAACTTTATTATTATAGCTGATATTATCATTATTGGTATTGCAGGTATTAAAATTACAATTGCAAAACAAATATCAAATAATCTTTTTAAATTTTTTCTAAGTCTATCTTGATGTGAACTAAATCCACTTTCAAGTAGAAAATATTTTTTACTTAAATCTTTTATAGGTAATTTTTTTAATATTTCTTCATAAAAACCTTTATAGTTAAAAAATTTAAGTCCTTGCATTTTTTTAGAAAATAGATAGTTTGTTATATGCTCGTTCTTTAATATACGTGTATCAAAATCAACTAGTATATCAATATTATATTTTTCTATATAGTCTATTAGATTTTCTATTTTTTCACTTTCAGTTATATCTAAAACTATATTATATAGTTTTGATTTTATAACTTCTTCTTTTATTTCTTTTTTATATTCATTCTCACCTATAAAAAGTAGTCTAGGTCTTACTTTTGAATAGTTTAACATAAGATACTTTGCAACTATTTGATATAAGATGATAAGTCCAAAAAATATTATAGCTTCATTTTGTCTAAAAAATATTAGAGTACTAATGAAAAACAAGAAAGTATTAATAACTATACATACTAAAACTTGCTTAATATCATATCTTAAATAGTTCATATTAAAAATATTTAGTATGTAATAGCAAATGTAAGAAACAAAAACTATACCCATACTCTTATAATTTATAGGTTTATTTATGATAAATAAGGCTAATAATATAATTAAAAAATTTAAAATGACGTAAAGATATGTTAAATTTTTTCTATCAATATTTTTTTTCATTTGATTCTCCTATTTTTTACTAATGCCATTATACCATAATTTACAATGTAATAAAATGATGAAAATATATTTAAATGTTCGTATTTTCTGTATATTTCCCATCTTGCCATTACAACTTTTAGCTTATTGCTTGATCTTGAAGAATTAAGTACTCTATATTTACCTAAATTCTCACAAAGTCCATATATATACTTAGTCTTTTTGATAATCTCAAGCCATAATAAATAGTCTTCATTTTTATCAATCTGTTTAAAATACATTTTACCTAATATATTTGTATCGAATATGACAGTTAGGCAACCAACATAATTATTTTTAAGCATATCACTATAGCTTATTTTTTCTTTTACCTTAATGTATCCAATCTTATTTAATTTTTCATCAACTCTTTCATATTCAGTACAAGAAATACCGGCATTTATTTTTTGCATAAATGATATTTGTTTTTCAAGCTTTTTACTATCCCAAACATCATCAGAATCTAAAAATGCAATATATCTACCGCTTGCACTTTTTATACCTATATTTCTTGCCATGCATACACCAACATTTTCAGGTAAATCTATAATTTTTATTCTATCATCCTTATATGAATTACAAATATCTATGCTAGCGTCCTTTGATTTATCATTAATTAAAATTAATTCAAAATTAGTGTAAGTTTGATTTAAAACACTTTCTATAGTATCTTTTAAATATTTTTCACTATTATATACCGGTGTTATAATACTGACCTTATCCATTATACACTTCCTTTAATATTCTATTATAAAGTCTATCACAATTTTTATTATCAACATATTTAAAGTATCTATCGTGTTCTATTTCTCTGTCACTTAAAATACTATTTACCACATCATCTGCACTAAATACTACATCACCAAAAAGATTATTTAGATCTACATATGAGCCTATTTCTAATTGATACTGTTCTTGATCAAACTGATAAAAGATAACTTTCTTTTTCATGAAATAAAAATCATACGCAACGCTTGAGTAGTCTGTTATAAGTATCTTAGACATTAAAAGTTGCTCTGTTATATTAGTATTTTTATCTAAAATAATTACTCTTGAATTGCCTACAAGCTTGATTTTATCTTGCATTAATTGGTGAACATATACTTTTAAATATATATCTTTTTCTTTAAGATAATTTAATAAATTTTTATTATTTAAAAGTTCATTTATTTTTTCTATATATTCATCTGTATTACTATAATTTCTCCAAGTTGGCATATATAAAATGTCTTTTGTGTCAACATCATTCATCTTATTATATAGCTTATCATATCTTGGATAACCACATACATACATTGTATTTTCTGGCATCTTCCAAGAATTTACCTTAATATCTTTTTCCTTATCACTATCACAAGGATTAAGATTATATGATTTTAATAGCTTATCAATTAATTTTTCATATTTTTTATTCATTGGAGCTCTTTTTTTTAGCCCAACTGTACCATGATTTAAAAACACCTTATAATTTTTATAATGAAAGTAGTTTATTATTGGTATTGAACATAAATATGGTGCTATATCTGCTGATATTGAATGAGAAAAAAGACTAACCTTCGAACTCATGAAGTATAAATAAGCTTTATATGAACCTTTTATAAGGTAGGCTATCTTATTTTCATTAAAATAGTCTATTATCTTACTATCCTTATTTATCACCCAATAAACATTTTCTCTTTTAGATAATAAATACTCGTGTATTGCACGAGCATTATCAACATATAACTCTCCTGCATTCCCACCAACAAGCCATATATCTTTTTTTATTTTACAAAAAGGATAACTAACAAAAGCTAGTATCATATTAAACATTTTTCTAATCATTTTTATACCCGAAATACCCTGATATTCTTCCCTTTAAAACTTCTCCATGATAATCTTTATGTTTTGAAAACATAACTCCAGCTATACTTCTAAAAATTTTATTTAAAAATTTAAAAAAATACATATAGTTTTTTCTAACAACAACTTCTTTTTTACATAAAGCTCCATATCCACGTGCATAGTTATATGCTCTTTCTAAATCTTCATAATTACCTTTTTTTGCTGGATGATATATTATATCATTTGCAAAATATTCTCCAACATATCCTTTATGAAGTAAATTTAGCACATAATCAGTTTCTTCTCCACTGCCAAATAAAGCTCCAACACCAAGTTTTTTATCAAATAAATATATATCTTGACCTTCTATATTAACAAAAAAAGTTATTGATTTCACAGTTAAATCTGCATTTGAAACAGTAATATTTGTATTGTAATCAAGCATAATACCTGTACCATAATTCTTACCTTTTTCAAGGGTTCTACAAGAATATATATGTTTTTTCTTATCTTTTAAATATGACACAACTTTTTCTAAAGTATCAGGTGCATAAGAACAGTCATCATCAGGAAATCCAATTATTTCTCCAGTACGGCATATAAGGCCCTTATTTCTATTAACACTTATACCTAGAATATCACTTTTTATATATTTTATATCAATTTTATTTAAATAATTATCAAGTATTTCTTTTATTTCATCACCTTTATTTTGGTCTATGACTATTAGCTCAAAATCCTTATAAGTCTGTTCTAAAAGACTATCTAAAAATACAGCTAAATCATCAGTTCTATTCAGTGTTGGTAAAATTAATGATACTTTCATTCTAATATCCTTTCAAATATACTCTTAATACTATTTTTATTTTCTTCATTATCTTTTTTATACCTTTTAAATGTTTTGTTTCTAAAAATAGTTTGTTTTTTAAACTGCTCCAACTTGCATTCCACCAATGTATGGCAACAGTTTTATTAGTTATAACAGATTTACTAAATTTTTCATTTAATCCGAATGGATAAAAATACTCTTTTTCAAGTAGTAATATATTATCTAATTTATCAAAATTATTTTCAAAAATTAAATTAGTAAGTATTTTAGGTATAGTCCATAAAGCCTTATTATATATATCTTCTTCATAAAATTCTAATAATTTTTTTAGTATTATGCTATTTTTACTAGCACCATATAAGCCGACACCTAAATACTGGCTACTTTCATATCCTATAAAAAAATCATAGCTTAAATAGTCATCTATAGGCTTTAAAAGTTCCATATCAATATCAAGATATATACCACCATTTTCATAAAGAACAACCGTTCTTATATAATCACTACAATAAGCCCATAATTTTTTCTCAAAACATTCATTAAAAAATTTATTCTTTTTTCTATGGTATTCTATATCAAAATTATTTTCATTTATTTCAATTATCTCATAATCTTTTAGATAAGTAAGCCAAGAATTATAGCATCTATTAAATATCTCTGGCTTTTTATTATCACCTATCCAGATATAATAGGCTTTTTTAGGTATTACTTGCATTTACTTCACCTCTTTTATACACAATAAAATATATTGATGAATAAATTATTAAAAACTTTAAAAATCCTCCACCAAAAAGTGAACCTCTTGGAATATAGAATATATTAGGGACTATGTAAACTGATAACATTAATAAATATCTATTTGTACCAAGTTTAAGTTCATAATAAGTCATAAAATAACCAAGTAGTATAAAGATAATTATCATAGATATAATGCCTAGTAAATATGCCTCTGCAATGAAATTAGAACCTATACCTTCACCTTTAAGATAAGCATTTTTATTTAAATTAAAGGTAATTACATCTGCAAGAGAGTTAGTTGTATTTAATGCATCATATCCTTGACCTTTAAATCCAAAAATACCTTGTAATATATACAGTTTATCAGGTATTTTTTCTTTCATATCAATAGTATACCCTAAAACCAAGTAACTTACACCTTGTGAGAATAGGAAATTTAAAAATCCTTGTATTAATCTAAATGAGAATATAGTTTTTTCTCTAAAATTAACAAGTATTTGTGAAAATATAGCAACAAAACCAAATAGTTTTAGCATATATTTTAAATTTATTTCTATCTTATATTGTCTTTTATAAAGCCATAAAATAAATAGTAATTGTGTTAAAAATATTGCTCTTGCTCCCTTTAATGAGTCAATTAGCTTGACTAATAAGTATATACTTGAATATATCTTAAATTCTTTTTTTGTAGGAACTGATGTTAAAAACAGTATAAAAGCAATAGTCATGATAGTTCCACTACCCATAGTATATATTGGATATTCAATATTTTTTAATACTCCTGTGTAATATGCAGTATATCCATAAATTAGTATATATCTAAACTGTATTAATAGTTTTATAACAAGCATGGGCATAGATATTACAAAAAGTATTTTGGAGATTTTAATAACTTTTTCATTTCTTTTTATATTAAAATCAAAATTTAATTCATTAGTATTAATAAATATTAAAAATCCTAAATGAATAGATAGTAGAGTCAATAAAAAAACAAATAATATTTCATGTTTTACACTTTCTATAAAATAGTAATTTGCAAACTTAGTAGCCCAACCAAAACTAGAATGCCCTAATATATCCAAGAACATTCTACTAAAATTAAATAGACCTAAGGTATATAAAAATATCATGTATATGTTTAACATTGATAAATAATATTTTGCATTTATTAAAGTGTATATATATATAGCTGTTACTAATATTTCTAAGCTTTTTAACTCAAACAAAAAATTAAAAGTTAAAATACTTAAGATTATTATAATTATATGAAAATATATATTTTGTTTTTTAGTCATTTTATTCCTTATCTTTTTTTATCTTATATTTTAAATACATATAAAGTCCTAATGGTAATGCTAGTATAGTATGAAATTTAGCGTTTGATAAGCTTATAATATGTAAAAGATTGTATCCTGCTATCAAGCTAAATTTAATATATCTTGATGCTATTATTATATCTTTTTTATGATAAAACACCTCGTTATAATAAAGGGCTTGCCCTTTAGGGTTTGATGTTAAAAGATTGTCATACTTTGATGTTAAACCGTCATTTAAATATTCTTTAATCTCAAAAGCTTCATTTATGCAAACCATATCATAATCTTTTGCTATTTTATTATATAAATATGCCTCTGTTGTAAATTTTTCACCATCAAAAATTTTAAATTCATATTTTTTTAATACATCAAGTTTGAAGCAAATACCTTTGTCTCCTTTAACCCCATATTTATTATATATATCAAAGTGATTTGCTCTATTTATATTAAATCCAGTCCCTATTATATCTCCATTTTCATATTTTGATAGATATATTGCACCCGCTACCTTATCGTCTGTATTATCTAAAATATCCTTTATCTTACCAAGTGCATCATTTTCATAATAGTCATCTGAATCAAGGCATATAAAGTATTTTGATTTTGCCATTTTAATTGCAAGGTTGTAAGCTCTTTGCTTTCCACCATTTTTTACATAAACATATTCTACATCTATATCTTTAAATGTAGCTATAATATCTTTTGTATTATCTGTTGAACCATCATCTATAATAAGCCATACAAAGTCTTTAAATTCAAAAGATAATAGTTTGTTATATAGTCTTAAAAGCTTATCTTTTCTATTATACGTAGGAGTAAAGATTGTAAATATTTTATCCAAGAAAAAACCTCCTTATGAGCAAAAACTAATACAAATAGTATATATGCTAATTTTAAAATAAATCCTTTTATACCTATTTCATAACTTGTAAGATAAATTATAACAGGATTAAATGCTAATAATAGGTATTTTAATAAATTTATATAATTAAATCTTATATTAAACCATTTATTTATAAGGTATAACTCTATTATATCTCTTAATAGAAAAGCAATTAATGTCGTAATCGCTGCTACAACTACTGAATACATAGGGTATATTGGTATCAATATCAAGTTTAAACCTACGTTTATAACAAGTGATAAAACAGTAAAATATATAATATAAGCACTTTTTTCATGGTAGTGAAAATAGTAATCAAGTGCATATAAAGACTGTGCCATAACTGAAACCAATACTATAGGCATATATGGTACTGCTAGTCTATAATGTGCTGGAAAGATATAGCTTATTACTTCATTTGAGAAAAGTGAACCAATAATACTAAAAAACATTAAAACAGCTAAAAAGTTTTCAAGTTTTTTTGCTGAACTTTTAATATTTTCATATAATTCAGGTGTGAAAGCACTAATAAACGAATTTGTTATAACACTAAGCACTCTTGAACCTGTATAAGCTAATGTGTACGCACCTATTACTGCAAATGACACCTTATATTGTGCTAATATTAATCTATCACTAAAATTAACTAATTGATCTGTTAATTCAATGAAAATTAAAGGTACACCATTATATAGGGCGTAAGTTAGATAATTTTTTGAAAATTTTACTTTTACATACTTAAAATAACTTGTGAAAAAGTAAATAAATAAGATACTTACTGCAAATAAGTTTGCTAGTTGATTTCCAAAAACGCCCATTTTAAATTTTTTTATAAATAATATAGCTAAAAAGTAATTTGAAAAAAACGAAATAAGTGAACCAAGTGCCACTTTAAAATAACTTCTTTTCATTCTAAAAAGTGTTAATGCTATATTATTAAAAGAATTAACCATTGATATCATAATTGATACAACTATTAAACTATAATTAACTTTAAGTACATACATAAACATCGTTTTAGATATGGGTAGTGCTAAAAACAATAAAAGAAATAGGCATAAAATAAAGATACTTAGTATCATAGTAAAATTAAATGAACCTAATTCATTTATATCATCTTTTAATTCTACATATTTTTTCATTGATACATTGTAAAAACCTAAACCTAAAATTATCGTAAATATAGTAGTAATCGGTGCTAATAATCCGATTATTCCATATTCTTGTTCTGTTAATATTCTTGTCATTATAGGTAGAAAAATTAAACCACCTAATTTAGTTACAATATTAGCTCCAGTATATACTAAAGTTCCTTTTAAAATATTATTTTTATTCATTTATAAGTCCTGATATTTTTTTTATTTCTTGTCCTTTTGATTTAGGACATATTAAAAGCTTACCATTTGTATTAACAACTATTATATCGTGAAGTCCAATTACTGCTATAACTTTATCTTCTTCTTCATTTATTATTATATTCTTACTACTATTTAAAGCTATGTATTTTGTATTTCCACGAACTATGCTGTTATTTTCATCTTTTTCAAATACCTTATCAAGAGAATTAAAGCTTCCTACATCATTCCATTTAAAATCAACAGCTATCACCTTTGCAATTTTAGTTTTTTCCATAACTGCTATATCTATTGATATTGGTTTTAATTTTTCAAATTCATTTTTTTCTAATAAATAAAAGCTTTCTGGTATATATCTTTTTATTTCATCTAAGATTACACTTGCTTTAACAAAGAACATTCCACTATTCCATAAATATTTTTTTGACTCAAAATATTTTTCAGCTATATCTATATTTGGCTTTTCTCTAAAAGCAACTACATCAGAATTTTCATATTCAATGTATCCGTAAGCTGTTTCTGGGTAAGTAGGTTTTATACCCATAGTTACAATATATCCTTGTTCTGCTATATCGTAAGCATCTAGTACATAGTTTGTAAATTTATCCATATCACCTATTAAGTGATCTGATGGATAGATACTAACTATTACATCTTCTTTATATTTTTTTAGTATACTCATAACAGAATATCCTATACAAGCTGCCGTATCTTTTGCCATAGGCTCTATTATTATATTATCAAAATCAGGCAATATTTCTTTTAAAATCTTACTATATTTATCGCTTGTCACTACATATATATCTTGTATTTTTGTAACTAAGCTTACTCTATCAATAGTTTGTTCTATCATAGTTTTATCTGATGTTAATTTTAAAAATTGTTTTGGCATATCTTTTGTTGATAAAGGCCAAAATCTAGTACCTGATCCTCCTGCCATTATTAAAGCAACTTTTTTCATATTTTCTCCTAAATTAAACAACTTTTATATAAGCAAAACTGATGTAGCTGTACTACACCAGTAAAATTACTTAATAACTATATTTACCAATTTATTTTTTACATTAATTATTTTAACTATTTCCTTACCGTCTATATATGATTTAACCTTTTCTTGTGATAATGCTATTTCATTTACTTTTTCATTATCTAAATCAATATCAACTGTTATATTATCTCTTAATTTACCATTAACTTGTATAACTAATGTAATACTTGTATCCTTTGTTAGTTCTTCTTCATAAATAGGATAGTCAAGCTCAAATGATGTTTTATCAACTTTTAATACTTCTAGCATTTCATCTGCTATATGAGGCACAAATGGAGCTATCATAAGACTTACATTATATAACACTTCATACCATATTTTCTTAGATTCACTTCCAAAATTAGCTTTATCAATAACTTCTTGTCTATATGTAGTCATATCGTTTAATAATTCCATAAGAGATGCTATTGCTGTGTTAAAGTGGAAATTATCTTCCATACTTTGAGTTACTTTTTTGATTGTCTTATGTAATTTTATTTGTAATTTTTCATCTTGTTTTGTTCTATTAGATAAAACAATAGCTGATTTATCAATAAAATAAGCTGTTTCGTTTATTAGAAGGAATATTCTGTTTATAAATCTATATGCACCACCAAGTCCATTTTCATTCCATTCTAATTCTTTTTCAGGTGGAGCTGCAAATAAGACAAATAATCTTGCTGCATCTGCACCATATTTTTCTACAATTTGTGCAGGATCTTCACCATTATTTTTAGACTTACTCATTTTTTCCATTTTAACAACTAGTTCTTCACCACTTGCCTTACTGTATGCCTTATTATTTTCCCATTTTACTTCTTTTGAAAATAGGTATCTTCTTTCATCTTTTGAGTAATATGAATTACCTAAAACCATTCCTTGTGTTAAAAGTCTTTTAAATGGTTCATCAGAATTTACATATCCTAAATCTCTTAATGCTTTATGAAAAAATCTTGAATAAAGTAAATGCATAACTGCATGTTCTATTCCACCTATATATTGGTCTACAGGTGTCCAAGCATTTACAATATCGCTATCAAAAGCTTTTTCATTATTTAATGCATCAGTATATCTTAAATAATACCATGAAGAATCAACAAAGGTATCCATTGTATCTGTTTCTCTTCTACCTATTTTACCGTTACCTAAATCAACAAACTTAAATTCTTTTGATGTTTCAAGTGGGTTTCCTTTACCACTAAATTCAATATCAAGTGGTAGTTTAACAGGTAAATTTTCTTCTTTTTCAAGTATTACTTCATTGTTTTCATCATATATTACAGGTATTGGAGTTCCCCAATATCTTTGACGACTTATAAGCCAATCGTGTAGTCTATAATTTACCTTATATCCACCTATACCTTGTTCTTTTAAGTGTTCTGTAATAATTTTTTTAGCTTTTTCACTATCAAGTCCTGTGAATTTATCAGAATTTATTAATTCTCCTTTTTCTAAATAAGGTAATTCTCCACCACTTATTACTTGTTTTATAGCTAAATTATATTTTTTAGCAAAATCATAATCTCTCTTATCATGAGCTGGAACTGCCATAACAGCACCTGTACCATAATTCATAAGTACATAATTTGCTATCCATATTTCTATTTTGTCACCTGTTATAGGGTTTTTACCATATAATCCTGTAAATACACCTATTTTTTCTTTGTCTTCTGCTTCTCTTGATATACTATCCTCATTTATCATTTGGTCTACTATATCTTTTAATTCAGGCTTATTTTTCAATACATATTTTTCAACTATAGGATGTTCTGGTGCTACTACAAAATATGTAACTCCACATATTGTATCAGGTCTTGTTGTAAATACTTCTACTTTTTCATCTATACCTAAAACTTCAAAATCTATTCTTGTACCTTTAGATCTACCTATCCAGTTCTTTTGCATTGCAATTACTTCTTGAGGCCAACCTTCTTTTAATAGTTCATGACCATCTAAAAGCTCTTGTGAATAGTCTGTTATTTTTAAATACCATTGTTCTAATTCTTTTTGTATAACGTCAGTTTTACCATGTCTCCAACATTTACCTTGCTCTACTTGTTCATTTGCAAGTACAGTATTACAATCAGGACACCAGTTTACATATGATTTATTTTTATAAACTAAACCTTTTTTATACATTTCAATAAAGAATTTTTGATTAAATTTATAGTAATCAGGTTTATATGTTGCAATTGCTCTATCCCAATCATGAGATATACCCATAAGTTGTAATTGCTTTTTCATATTTTCTATATTTAAACTAGTCCATTTTTCAGGATGAACTCCATTATCAATTGCAGCATTTTCAGCAGGAAGCCCAAAACTATCCCAACCAAAAGGATGTAATACATTAAAACCTTTCATTTTTTTGTATCTTGCAATTGCATCTCCTATTGTATAGTTTCTTAAATGTCCTACATGAAGTTTACCTGAAGGATAAGCAAACATTTCTAAAACATAATAATTTTGTTTATTTTCAACTTTATTATATGTCTTAAATATGTTTTTATCTTTCCATATCTTCTGCCATTTTCTCTCTATATCACTAAAATTATATTCATTCATAACTTTCCACCTTTTATTCACTAATTTTTGCAAGTAATATTCCACAAGCAACTGATACATTAAGTGAGTTTATTTTACCGTTTAAATGTATTTTCAGGCTTGTATCACAATGTTCTCTTACTTTTTTTCTAATTCCGTTACCTTCATTACCAAGAACTATTGCAACTTTGTTTGGATATTCTACTTGTTGATAGTGGTACTGTCCGTCTGCTTGTGTACTATACACAAAATATCCATATTTTTTAAGTTTATCTATAGTATCTGATATATTTGTTACTTGTGCTATATCAACATATTCAATTGCACCAACTGATGCTTTAACAACTGTATCTGTTACTTTAACATTATTTCTATTTTGTATTATTATTCCAGCTACACCAAAACATTCACATGATCTTATAATAGCCCCAAAATTTCTTGAATCTTGTATTTGGTCTAAAATAACTAAAATAGATTTTTCTTTTTGAAGTTCTTTTTCAAGAAGTTCTTCAGCTGTAACATAGTAATCATACTCTGTTATATACGCTACAACACCTTGTGTATTGTTTTCTCTTTTATTTGTATAAAATATCTTAATATTTTTACTACTGGCAAGTTTTAAAATATCTTTTATAGCCTCTTTTTTTATGCCACTAAATATTTCTAACTTTTCTATATTCTTATTAGATTTTAATGCTTCAATTGTAGGATTTATTCCTATGATTTTTTCCATTTTTCTCCTTTAACCTACATTTATTATGTAATAATTATATTATATTTGCTGTTTTTTTTCTACTATTAATTAAAAAATACTGTATATTTCATACAGTATTTAACATATTTTTTATTTTTCAGTCATTTTTTTATAAAAGTCTTTAAGCATCTTATCTTTTTTTATTAATTTTTCCCAATTTTCCATTTCTTCTTTTGTTAATTTAGGACCTTTAACTTCCTTTATATGACCTGGTCCTGCATCAAAAACTATAACATACTTTGCAGTTCTTGGTTTTACAATTTCTATTTCATTTGTACTATCAAATTCAGTTTTAAAAAGTATTAATTTACCTTCAAAAGTTTCTTCTTCTCCGTCATAAGGTTTATCTTTTAATATGTATAAATCAACACCTTCTGCTGACTCTCCATTTGAAAATCCACCTTGAATTAAAATTGTTCCATCTTTTAAATCTTCAACTGTTAAAATTGGATCATGTGCGTATACAGTAAAAACTGTAAGCATACTAAATAGTAATAATATAATTTTCTTCATTTGTTCCCCTTTTCTAACTATTTAATTTTTTTAAGTTTATTTAAATTATCTTTATATATTTGTATTAAACCATCTTTTGCCATAAGATCTTCATCATCTTCATCTTCAACAGGTAAATTACCTGTTTTTAAGATTAAAACTGTACCTTTATTTCTCTTTATTTCTTCTACTATTTCTTTTTTTATACCTTTATCAGATACAAAAACTTTTAGATCTGTTTGTTTCATTATTTTCTTTATATTTGATACACTTAAATCATTTATATTAACATACTCACTAAAAATATTTAAATAAGTTATTAGATAATTTAAGTTTTCAGAAAGTACTATAACACCATCAATATTATCAAGACTATTATATTCTTCTGCTAATTTTTCTAATATATTAAGTGTTTTTTCTAAATTTTTATTAATAACATCCTTATTTTCAGGGAATAATCTTATAAGGTCGTGTGCTATAATTTGTGTCATTTTATTTGCATCTCCAAGATCAAGCCAAACATAAGGATTTGTTTGTCCTACATTTTCTCCCTTATGATAATTATTTATTAAAAGAGATAAACTTGTATTATCTTGATATGAATAACTTGCATCTATTTCAATAACCTTTATATTTTCTCTTCTTGCAAACTCAAAAAGTGAATCATATATCCATACTCTTTGAAGATCAACAACTGCAACAACATCATTATAGCTTTCTTTAGGAATAGATTTTAAAGTTTGTATTTGATCATAGCTCATACTTGCACTTGTTTCAAATAATGATTTTACTTTAATATCTGTATTTTCAGCTAGCATAGAAGTTAATGTATATGTTGCCTGTGTATTTGTTAAAACTGTCTTTGAAAATGATACAAAAGACATAAAAATTATGTATATAAATATTATATTTTTTTTCATATTTAAATCCCTTCTACAAATCTTCTACTTATATTTTTTATTATTACAGTTATAAAGAAAATCACTGATGCAACTAATATTATAGCTCCGCCTGACGGTATAGTTATATCAAAGTATAAAGGAAGTAATATTCCTAAAATACAACTAACTAATGCAAAAAATATACTATAAAAGAAAAAACTTTTAATTGATTTTGATAAATTTTTTGCAGATGCTGCCGGTATTAAAAATAGGGCTTCTACAAGTGATGCACCAACTATTTTTATTGATGATACCGTAACTATTGTTATAAGGAGGATAAATAAATACTCAATTAATTTTACTTTAACACCTTTTACTACCGCAATATTACTATTAAAACTTGATAACAACATTTTATTAAAATTAGGAATAACTATAATAAGAAGTAATACTGTTGTAATAAATAGAACAAATAAGTCCTTATCTGAAACTGTTAAAATCGAACCAAATAAAACACTTTCTAACATATGTGCATTTACTTTTGATGATACAAGTATTATTAAACTACCACCTAGTGCTATTGAAATTGATAAAAATATTCCAATTAAAGTGTCTGATGACATTTTAGTTCTATTTCTAGTGTAATTTATTAATATTCCAAATATTATACAGTAAGTAAATAGCATAATATATGGTGAATCATAAGGCTCACCAAATAAGACACCAAGTGCTATACCTGTAAGTGCTGCGTGTCCTATTGATTCTGAAAAAAAAGCCATTCTTTTTGTTACAACCATAGTACCAAGCCCACCTAATATAGGTCCTACAAATAGTGCTGAAATAAGTGAATTTATAACAAAGGCATACCTGAAATAATCAGGAAGTATACCTTGATTTGCTAAATTCATAAAAAAGTTTCTAATTATATCTAACGTATATGTAAACATATTACTCCTTTAAATGTAGATATCTAGTATCTTGTCATCTGTTAATTCTACTTTTGGGTCTCCTGAAAATTGTATAGTTTTCTTTATACAAGTAACACTGTCTGCTATTTCCTTTACTTGCTTTATATTATGGTGTATCCATAATATTGTTATACCTTCGCTATTTAGTTTTTTTATTACATCTATAAAATATGCCTCTCCAACACTATCAATACCTGCAAAAGGTTCATCAAGTATTAAAAGATTTGGTCTTGGATTTATAGCTTGTGCTAAAAGTAATCTTTGAAGTTCTCCACCCGATAAATTACCTAATAATCTTTTTCTTTTATTAGATAATCCTACTTCTTCTAATATATTATTTATATATTCTTTTTTATTATTAGCAATCCCTAAAAAACAAGGTTTTTTTTGAAAACAAATAGATAAAAAATCTTCAACAGTTATAGGTAATGTTCTTTCAAAATCTAAAAATTGTGGAACATATCCAAAAATTTTATCATCTTCATATTCAATATTTATACTACCCTTGTATGGTACTTGACCTAATAAACATCTAAGTAGTGAAGTCTTCCCTCCACCATTAGGTCCTATTAAGCAATGTATTTCACCTTTTTTTACATTCATATTTATATTTTCTAATATTTTTGTGTTTCCTAACTCAAGAAAAAGGTTACTTATATTTAAACTAACTCCTTTTACCATTATTTCTCCCTAATTAACTTCGTTTAGTGCTTTTGTTACACTTTCTAAATTTTGTTTCATGAAATTATAGAAAGCATCCTTTGTATATTTTCCTCTTGTTGCATGTGACAAATACGCTATTTTTATATCCGTTGCATTTTTTATTAAATTTGCATTTTTATGGTCTGCAACTTCTTCATCAAATAGGATTTTAATATTATTTTCATTAACTTTATCAATTATATCTTTTAAATCTGTAGCACTAGGATTGTGTGCATGTGCAGGTTCTACAACTGCACTTACTATAAGACCAAATTCAGCTAATAAATAGTCATATCCTGCATGTGTAGTTGCTATTTTAACATTCTTTGTTTTACCTTTTACCTTTTCAAGTTCTGCTCTTTTAAGCTCTCTTAATTTCTTATCATATGTTCTTGCATTTTTAATATAGTACGTCTTATTTTTAGGATCTAATTCCCCTAAACTTTCTGCAATATAGTCTATTTGTTGTATAGCTTGTGTTATAGATATAAAGGTATGAGGATTTTTAACTCCTGCCTTTTTTTGACCAGCTGATATTAGTGTCGTTGTTCTTTGGTTTGCATTAATTACTTTTATATTTTTTCCTTGTTTTTTTACAGCCTCTATCATAGGTATTATGAACTCGTCATGTCCTATTCCGTTTATAACGACAACATCAACCTTTGCTAGTTTCTTTATATCTTGTGCAGTGGGTCTATATGAATGTACATCCATATTCTCAGGTATTATAGGTAAAACATTCATTTTATCACCTACAATATTAGTAACATATGAATAATATGGTATTAGCGTTATTCCAACTGTTAATTTTGAAAAACTTAAACTTGAAAATATAAAAATAGATATCAGATATATTAATTTTTTCACTTATTCTCCCCTCGCTTCTTTTATTAAGTCTTCTCCTGTGTATGCTACTATATTTTTCATTTTATTTACTTTATCTATAAGCTTATGTACATCTTCATTTTCTTTGATATCTTTTAAGTCTTCTTTTGAATATTTTATAACAAAATTATTAGTTTTTTTATTTATAACAAGTGCAAAATCACCTGAAATATCATAGTTTGAGCTTATACCAATATAATATACATCATCATGATGAGTATACATATACCATTTATGCTCACCTTTAGCTTCCCATGATGCATCTTTTACAAAAGGTGGATAATACTTTTGTTCATCCAATATTTTTGGCGTAGGTATACTTTTGTCTTCAGAAACTATCATATCAAAATCTTGAGCAAAAATTTGTAGTTCTGTGAATATAGTATTTTCTACAGTATTTAATTCTGTACTTATAATCTCATTATTATTTATTTCTTTAGCTGTCTTTTTTGTTGTTGTTAATCTTAAAAGTATTCCTGCAAAAATAATTAATAATAGTATAGAAAGAAGTACTAGTATATTTTCCTTTTTAGAACTTGCTGGTTCTACTAATTCAGTTTTAATAAAAATCACCACCAATCTCACATAAAATATTATCACTTTCATATCATTTTTTCAATAAAAAAAATTTGATATTCAAAATAAAATGAGGCTTTTTAGCCTCTTAAAACCTTATTTCGAAAAATAACTGAATCTTTAATTTATATCCCAACTTTTATTTTTAAGTTGTTTTAACTAAACATAGAAAAATAACTTAATTATTTATGTTTTATAAAAATTTTTTTATTATTTTTAAAAAAAGCCTACTAAGTAGGCTTATATTATAATACGTCAGGTGTTGTTATTAAAACACGTGAACCAAATTCATATTTAACTTCTGTTTTATTTCCATTTTCATCATATTTAGTAGCTATACCATGTAAAAGTCCATTTTTGTAATTTAATTGTTCTTTTATATCACCATTTTCATAGTAATAAGTAACAACTCCATTCATTTTATTACCTGTATAATTTTTTTCAGCTCTTAAGTTTGTTGTACCTTGATAATATTCAAACCAAGTTGTTTTTGTAGCTAAATTGTTATGATTTTCATAAGTTTCAATTAATACTGCCTTACCTAAAGAGTTAAAACTTGTTTGTATTCCATGTAAATAACCTTCATCATAATTTTCTATTGAAGTAAGTATAGCCTTATCATTATTCTTATCTACAACAAAAACGTAGTATAGACCTTGTAATTTACCATTTTTATATTCATATATTCTTACTTCTTCATCTGTATAAAGTATATATTTACCTTCGTGTCTTTTTTGTGTAACTTCTTCTTCGATATATTCTAAATATCCACTTGAATTTACATTTTCTTTTCTGTCTACTTCTACTCCATTTTCATATGTTATTATTGAAGTAAGTATACCACTTCTATCAAATTTTCTGCTTTGACCTGATAGAACTCCCTTTACATAAGAAGATATGCTTAAAAATACATATTCATCTTTTTCTTTTCTTATTTCCTTATATTCCCCATTTAATATTGCTTTACCTGAAATGTCTAAAAACAACATAATCTCTCACGCTCCATTTATTCTTATATTTAAGTATACCACATAAAAACCATGTTTACAACGTACAAAAGTTGGGTTATAATAAAATAAAAAACAAAGGAAAAAACAATGATTATTAAATATCTGTGGTGTTTCTTCATATACTCTTTTTTAGGCTACTGTATTGAAGTTATATACCACTTACTAAACAATGGAAAATTCGTTAATCGTGGATTTTTAAAAGGAGCATATTGCCCTATATATGGATTTGGCTCTCTTTTCATAATCTATATATTAAAAGATATAACTAACCCTATTTACGTATATATTGTAGGGGTTATTATTACAACAGTAATAGAGTATTTTACAGGAGATGTATTAAAAAAATTTTTTGGACTTTCATGGTGGGATTATAGCGATGAAAGATTTAATATAAAAGGGTATGTTTGCCTAAAATTTTCTCTACTTTGGGGTATTGCATCACTTGTCTTAATGTATATTATTCATCCAAGAGTAAGAATATTTATTAAAGATATACAAAAAATAAGATTTTCAAACGTATTACTTGCTATACTAATATTAATGATTTTTATTGATTTTGTATCAACAGTACTACAGCTACTAAAAAATAGACTGGAGAAAAAATGGAAAGTTTAAAAGAAGTTTTTAAAATTGGTCGTGGACCTTCTAGCTCCCACACTATGGGACCTGAACGTGCTGCACAAAAATTTAAAAATATGTATCCTAACGCACATAAATATCGTGTTGAACTTTATGGAAGTTTAGCAGCTACTGGAAAAGGTCATATGACAGACTACATAGTAAAGAAAACTTTAAGCCCTAAACACACTGATATTTTATGGAACGCTTTATACATACACCCTTATCATACAAATTATATAAAGTTTGTTGCAATAGATGAAAATGATAATGATTTTGCAGTTTCTGAATATTTCTCTATAGGTGGTGGTAACTTAATAGAAATGGTAGACGGCAAAATACAGGAAACTCTTTTAAAAGAACCTTATGAATTAAATAAGTTAAAAGATATAATGAACTGGTGTAATGATAACAAAAAAGAACTATGGGAATATGTAGATTACTGCGAAGATAAAGATATATGGGAATATCTTGAAAGTATATATGATGCTATGTATAGATGCGTTAAACGTGGTATACAAAAAGATGGTTTACTACCTGCAAAATTAAAATTTCAAAGAAAAGCAAAACAAATGTATGAACAATCTATAAATGCACCTCTTTCACTTCGTTTAACTAAAAGAATGTTTTCATATGCATTAGCAGCATCTGAAGAAAATGCAAGTGGTGAAGAGGTAGTAACAGCTCCTACTTGTGGTGCATGTGGTGTTATACCAGGTGTATTAATTGCAATGGTAGAAGAGTTTGATATAGATAAAAAAACTGCTATAAAAGGTCTTGCAGTAGCAGGAATAATAGGATCGTTAATAAAGAAAAATGCAACAGTTTCAGGTGCTGAAGGTGGTTGTCAAGCTGAAATAGGTTCTGCTTGTTCTATGGCATCAGCTATGGCTACATTCTTTCTAGGTGGAGATTTAGATCAAATTGAATATGCTGCTGAAAGTGGAATGGAACACGCACTTGGTATGACTTGTGATCCTGTAGGTGGCTATGTAATAGTACCTTGCATAGAAAGAAATGCTGTATTTTCTGTAAAAGCTCTTAATACTGCAAACTATGTATTATCTGTAGGTTCTGATCATATAATTAGCTTTGATGATGTAATAATAACTATGGCTGAAACAGGAAAAGACCTATGTCCTGCATATCGTGAAACTTCAAAAGGTGGACTTGCAAAATATTATGAAAAATTACTAGATAAACAAAAGAACCAAAAGATTTAACTCTTGGTTCTTTTTATTTTATATATTATTACTAAATATACTTAAAATTTTATCTTCATTAGTATATTCTGTTACACCATTTAAATATGTTTCAACTTCTTTTTTTAAAATACTAAGTCTTTCATTATAGTTCTCTTTTTTATCCTCTTCACTAGCTAAAGCTCCAAATGGTGCTGTAGTTGTATTTTTTAAATAAAATATATTTGATATTATATTATAAAATACATTGTTAGATGTCTTTATTTTAGATAAATCAAGTCCTTCAGAATTAATTAAATTAATAATTTTATTTAATTGTTTAGGATCATTTGCGTCCATAATTTTTACTAACTTTTTGATAAGTTCATTTGCCTTAGTCTTCATAAAATCAATCCTTTTTTATTTTTTTCTTTCATTTGCTGGATCAAAGTTAAATTTAACATTTGAATCTGAATAAGATTTAAAGTTTGGATTTAATTTCATAAATTTGATTAAGCTTTCAGCATCTGGTAAGTAAGTATCTTCTCCACCACGTGTTCTTGATATTTCACCAAATGTCTTATATCCGTCTTTTCCACCTGCAATATATGCATTTGTTCCTACTTTATACATCTTATTAACATCTATATCAGACCAGTTTCCTTCTAAGTCTTGTATTTCAACTTTAACTAATCTATGTCCGTCTTTATCTTTGTATTGGTTTGCTTCATATCTTATACCTGCACCATAAGGGAATGCTCCTGTTGATCCACTTACTAATGCAAATTCTAATGCATCTTCTAATACTTGTTTTACTTCTGCACCAGTCATGTCAAGTAAGTATAATGTGTTTGCAAACGGTAATAGTGTATAAGCATCGTTATATGTCATATCTCCAGGAACTACATCACTTCTTACTCCACCTGAATTTTGTATTGTTAAATCAATGTGTGAACCAAAACTTCTCATTTGAGTAAGCATAGTTTCAGCAACGAATCTTGTTGCAACTGATCCTTTAGGATATGCTGTGCTAGGTATTCTAGGTGCTGAACCTCCTGGCATAATTTCTCCACTTATAGTTCCTACAACTTGGTTACCTAAAACTTCTTTTTCTTTCTTATATTTTTCAAGAACTTTTTTACCTCTTACATCAGCTTTTGCTTTTACAAAGTATTTACTGCTGCTAAGTTCTTTTAAGATTTCTTTTCTTTCTGCACCTTCTGGGTTATATTTCTTACCACTTGCATCTTTTCTTTCAAATGTTGAGTTTTCATGATAAGGAATTAATGGTAATCCTTTAATTGATGTTACTATACCCTTAGAGTCAAATTTAACTTGTAAATGACCTACTAATTTTGAGTATTCCCAACCTTCAACAACATAAACAGGTTCTCCTGCTGGTGACATAAATTTAGTTGGATAGTCAGCAACTACAGGTAATCCAAATTTCTTATAATCTTCTGTACCAAATAGATAGTGAGTATCTCCTGTTATTATAATATCTACACCTGAAACTTTTTGTGCTATTTCAAAGTTTTTAGCAGCTCCTGCGTGTGATAATAGGATAATTTTGTTTACACCTTTTTCTTTTAAGATATCTGCATATTTTTGTGTTGTTTCAACTTCATCAGTAAATTTAATATCTTTACCTGGGCTTGAAGATTCAACAGTCTTTTTAACAACGTCTAGACCTATAATTCCTATTTTTTCAGAACCAAATCTCTTGATTGCGTATGGTTTCCAATAACCTTCTAATATACTTCCTTTATCTGGATTAACATTTGAAGATAATACTGGTACTTTTAGGTAGTCTAAGAATTTCTTTAATCCTTCATTACCAGCGTCAAATTCATGGTTTCCTAAAGTGAAATAATCAAATCCTGTTAAGTTCATCATTTCAGCATCTGCAGATCCACCAAATAATGTGAAATAAAGAGTTCCTGTTATCGCATCTCCTGCGTGTAAAACTAACGGATTTTTAGTTGTAGCTTTTAATCTTTTAAGTTCTCTCATTACTTCAGGATATCCACCTATTTTAACTTTTGTTGATTTACCACCTATTTTAAAATTTACAATTTCAGGTTCTAAGTGTGAATGGTGATCGTTTATGTGCATAATATTAACTTCAATAGGTCTTGAAGCAAATACTGCTGTTGCAACTAACGGTAATGCTCCAGCTAATAAAATTTTTTTCATTTCTACCTCCAATTATTTATTACATTCTATTTGTTTATATGCTTTTTTTATTTCTTCTTTGCTAGGATGTTCTAGCTGTTCTCTCGTCATATCAAGATGTGAATAATTATCAAATATTATATCATCTACATTCTTATCAAGTGCATTTATATATTTTGCATATCCTATACGCATATTTGATGATTTTGTTAATAGTAAAATTCTCTTACTTAAAAGGTCCTTTTTATTTCCCTTATCTTTTAATATTTGTTCTACAACTTCTTTTTCATTTTTAAAAGCAATAATATTTTTTTCATTTATACCTATTTCAAGTGCAAGTTCTTTTACTTTTTCAACTCCGTCATAATATATTTTTAAATTTTTGTTAATATCATTTGCCATAATAGCTATTCTTATAGTATTTAATGCTTTTATAGTTTCTTCTTCTGAAAAGTCAAAAATCACTATACTATTTACATATTTAGGTACTAATTGATGTGATGTTTTAAGAACTTCCTCAAATATATAGTCTATTTTAGCTATTTTTTTTCTTGTTATATCATCAAATTTAAAGTTATATTTTTTGTTGTTTGCCTTTGCGTTTGATAAGCCTTCTATTACTTCACATTTAACTGCATAAGATAGAAAATTTGTTAATAAAACTAGTAAAATACTTATTTTTCTCATAATTTCTCCTTTACATTTAATTATAACTAGAATTTAATTAAAAAACAAGTATTTAAAATTTTATTTTAGCTTTTGATTTTTCAGTATAAAAAAAGGGGACTTTAAAGCTGTATTTTCTAAAGTCCCTTTTATAAACTATTTTAAATTTTTATTTCCTATTTGAATTAATGTTACTCCGGCATAACATATAAGGGCTGGTATAAGCCAAGCAAAACCTTGATTATGTAGTGGTAACGGATATATTTGATCTATAATTGAAACAACAAAAGTTGTATATGTTGTATATTTTGAAACAACTGGACTTGCCTTTGATAAAGTCAAGAATAGAACTGTTATTAGTAAAGGATAGAATACTAATAATATTGGTAGAGCATAATTTATTATCTTATCAACACCAAGTTGAGATATTGCATAAGATATAGAAATTACAACTAATACAACCACATTATATTTCACCTTATAATTTAAAACTTCTTCAAAATAGCTACTTACTGAAACTATAAGACCTATTGAAGTTGTAAGACAAGCAAGAGAAACTATTATAGATAAAAGAGCTACTCCATAATTACCTAATAATGATTTAGTAATTAAATTTAAAAGTGCTGTTCTCTCTATATCTATTGGTGCATTTGAAGTTGCTCCAAGATATATAAATCCAGAATAAATTGCAGACAGTCCTAAAGCTGCTATAAATGCTGCTTTTATAGATGTTTTCTTTAATACTTCCTTATCACTTATTGTTTGTCCTAAACTCTTCCATACAAGACCTGCAAAAATTACTGCTGCCACTGCGTCAACCGTATTATACCCTTCTAAAAATCCTTGTGAAAAAGCATCTGGTGATACACCTGCACTTGTACTTGCTATTGGACTTATAATCCCCTTAATAATTAAAACAACTATTGTTACAAGTAATGTTGGCGTTAAAAGCTTTCCTATTTTATCAAGTACATTACTTTTTTTCATAACAAAGAATAAATTAATTAAAAAGAATATTATAGAACCAACTATTGGTGATAATGAAGGAAAAAATGGTTTCATTCCAATTTCAAATGTTGTAGCAGCTGTTCTTGGTATACCTATAGCAGGACCTATTGTTAAAAATGCTGCAACCATTAAAAATTTAGAAAAGTTTTTTCCAAGTGGTTCAAATAATTTTTCATATTTACCGTCAATATAGAAAATAACTAAAAGTGTTAAAAGAGGTAATCCAACACCTGTTAAAACAAACCCTATAATCGACATATAATAACTACTACCTGTTTTAAGACCAATAAATGGTGGTAAAAGCACATTACCTGCTCCAAAAAACATAGCAAATAATGCAAACCCTATAACTAACGTTTTAAATTTTTGATTTTTTTCTTCCATAATTTTCTCCTATCTTAAATATGATATAAATCCTGATATTATTGTTACATTAACAAAATCTATAAACAATGCTCCTACTAGAGGAACTACAAAAAATGCCATTTTTGAATATTCGTATTTATTACAAACTGTTTCCATATTTGTCATACCATTAGGTGTTGCACCCATTCCAAATCCACAATGCCCTGCACATATAACAGCAGCATCATAGTTTGCTCCCATAATATAGAAAGTTACATATCTAGTATACAGTATTGTAAAAATAACTTGTGCTAATAGTAGAACTGTTATTGGTAATGCTAAATCTATTAAATCCCATAATCTTAATGACATAAGTGCCATTGATAAGAATAAGTTTAATGCTATATTTTCTATAACCTTAATTTCTGCTATTGGTGATGAAACTATATTTTCTATGCTATCAGTTGCATTTCTAATTATAGCCGCAACTATCATAGGTCCTAGGTAATAAGGTAAACTATCAAGCCCTATTTTTTTAAATAGATAATTAAATAAAGTTCCAAAAGCCATTGAGAGTAAGATCATAAAAAATGCTGTTGCAAATCTTTCACCATTTAATATACTTTCATTTTTATTAAAAAATTCTTCTTCCTGTTTTGATATTTCTGTATTACTATTATCTACTATATATCCTTTTAATAAGTCATATTTTTCAATTAATCTTTTAGCAACAGGTCCTCCAACCATTGAGCCTGAAATAAGTCCAAATGTCGCTGCAGCTATTGCAACTGATGAAGCAGTAGTAATTCCTAAATGTTCAATATTAGGTGCTATTGATGCTGCCGTTCCATGCCCTCCTGTCATTGCAGTTGAACCTGTCATAAGTGCAAGCAGTGGATCTATGCCTAAAGGTTTTGAAAGTGCAATTGCACCTATATTTTGAATAAATATCAATCCTGATGCGACTAATAAGAAAACAATAACCTTTATACCACCTGCTTTTAACACCTTATAACTCGCATTAAATCCTACACTTGTAAAAAACATAGTCATAAAAAAAGTTTGTAGTGTTGTATCAAATGTAAAACTTGCTATATTAAATTGTCTTAGTATAAAAGTCATTACTGCAAATATAAATCCACCTATTACAGGTGACGGTATGCAATACTTTTCAAGAAACTTAATTTTTACTCTTAATTTTCTACCTATAAGAAGTAAAATTATTGCTAGTCCTATTGATTGTATCATATCTAGTTTAATTTCAAACATTATTTTTCTTCCTTCTTTGCTTAATATTTTTTTATTATACTATATTTTGGTTTAAAAAAAAAGGTTACTAAACCTTATGATTTATAACCTTTTAACATGTTTATTTTTCTCTTAATTCATACAAAAGCCATTTTTTAGGCTTTTAAAAATATTAATTTAATTTTATCCATTAGTTTTGTTAATAGTTTCATTAATTATTTATATACTTAAATTTGTTTACTATTAGGTATTATTATTTCTTTTAATATTTTTTCTTCTTCACTTATTCTAATATATAGAACAACTGCATATAGAGGTAATATAATAACTGCTGTAAATAAAGCATGACATAATAAAGTTATACCTATTAATTCAGGTGCAATATTTAAGTAGTAATTAGGGTGTTTTACATTTCTAAATAGCCAATGATCAACATATTTATGGTCTTTTAATAGCATTAATTTAATAGTCCATATATCTTTTAAAAGTCTTGTAACTGTAAACAGCATAAACATAGAAAAGATAATAAGTGCTAAACCTAATATACTTTTACTATCAAACATAGGTTTTCTTATTAAAGTTTCAATAACACTAAATGCATATAAACAAATATGTAAAATAGTGATTCTTTTTGAATTTTTAACTCCGTATTCAACTCCACCATTTTCTAAAATTTTCTTTTCATTTGCTTTTGATATTTTTAGAAAATATAATCTTAAAACAAAAACTAATACCACTATACTAGCAATTGCGATATAATCTAAACTTCTCATTTTATCCTCCTTTCATCTATTCACATCAAATAATGATGTAACAATTTATTATACCAAAAAAGGTTGAAAAAATTCAACCTTTAATATATAAACCAATTTTATTTTTATATTTCTGATAAAATAAGTGGCTTACCATCTACTATAGCTATGCTATGTTCAAAGTGTGCAGCTCTTTTTCTATCAAGAGTTGTAACAGTCCACATATCTTTTTGTATTTTAACTTTATGAGTTCCCATAGTTACCATAGGTTCTATTGCAATTACAAGACCATTTTGTATTTTCATTCCAGTGCCTTTTCTACCATAATTTAGTACATAAGGATCTTCGTGCATTTCATAACCTACTCCATGTCCTGAAAAATCCCTAACAACAGAAAAACCATTTAACTCAACATATTCTTGTATTGCATGTCCTATATCTCCTAATGTATTCCCTGCTATTGCTTGCATTATTCCAAGATCTCTTGATTTTTTAGTAACATCTATTAATTTTTGTGATTTTTCATCTATATTACCAACTGGGAAAGTATAAGCAGCATCTCCATAAAAACCGTCTAATACAGTAACTATGTCTATACTTACTATATCTCCTTCTTGTAATATCTTTGTCTTACTTGGTATTGCATGCACTACATCTTCATTAACTGAAATACAAGTAGCTGCAGGATATGGAGGATATGGAAATCCTATATCATAACCAATTGTTCCAGATTTTGCACCACAAGATAAAATGTAGTCATTACATATTTGATCTAATTCCCAAGTACTAACTCCTGCTTTTATGTGTTTTGGTATAATATCTCTATATATTCTTGCAATTATTTCATTAGCTTTTTTGATTTTTTTTATCTCATCTAATGTCTTTAATTTTACCATTTTATTCACCTAATATTTGTATTATATTTTCTGTAATTTGACTTGGACTTTTTGTTCCGTCAACTAATACAACCTTTTTTTGTTTGTTATAGTAGTCTAGTACAGGAGCTGTTTGTTTTTCATAGTTTTCAAGTCTTTTTACTACTACTTCTTCTGTGTCATCTGCACGTTGAACTAAATCTTTTTCATCCTCATCTACAGGTGGATTATATTTTATATGATATATTTTACCAGTTTTAAGTGAAGTTCTTCTTCCTGTTATTCTATCAACTATTTCACTATTTGGCACATCTAATGCTATTACTTTTTCAACAGCTTTTCCTAATTCTTCTAAAATACTATCTAAAGTTATAGCTTGTTCTACTGTTCTTGGAAATCCGTCTAGTATAAATCCAGTAGCACAATCATCTTCTTTTAATCTTTCTTTTACAAGACCATTAACTACATCATCTGGAACTAAATTACCTGCATCCATAAATTTCTTTGCTTCAAGTCCTAAACTTGTCTTGTTAGCAATTGCATTTCTTAATATATCTCCAGTTGATATTTGTGGTATATTATACTTTTTTATTAACTCTTTTGCTTGAGTTCCTTTACCTGCACCTGGTGGTCCAAATAATACTATATTCATATATTCCCCTTTCTATCCAAATGTTGGAACATGGTATTCCATATTTTCGTTTCTATCATTTTCATCATTATCTGAGTATAAGTTTCTTACAACTTCTTCCTTACTTTCAGGCTCTTTTATATTATCAGCAAAATCTGTTGCTATAATTGAGATAGCATAATTTTCTCTATCTTCCATGATAACACCTGACATATTTACAGCATCTGCATCATTTCCATTTGATCTTTCATTAATAATACGAGCTGCTTCACTTATTTCAGTCATATTTCCATGTAAAGGTATAGTGAAATTAATTAATACTTTTCTTGCACCCTTTATATCTCTATCTAATAACGGATTTAGCATTGCTCTTTGTGCTATTTCAACAAGACTTTCATATTCTCCTGTTTCTTCATTTCTTTGTCCGTCTGCAAATCCAAAAAGTGCAATTCCTGAGTTTGTCATTATATTTTTAACATCTGCAAAGTCAAGATTAATAATTCCTCTTTTCATTATTAAATCTGTTATACCTTTAACACCAAATTTTAATGTATCATTTGATAGTGACATTTGTTCTAAGAATGATAATTTTACAGCATTTGGTAGGTTTATTAATTTTTCATTTGGAATAACTATTAAACAGTCTACATATTTTTGTAATTCTTCAAGACCTGATTGTGCAACTTTTTTTCTATTAAGTTCAAACATAAATGGAGTTGTTACTATGGCTACAGTCAATATTCCTAATTCTTTTGCTATTTGTGCAACTATTGGTGATGCTCCAGTTCCTGTTCCACCACCCATACCAGCAGTTATGAATATCATATCTTGATTTTGAAGTGCTTTTTTTATTTCACTTTTCTTTTCTTCTGCTGCATTTCTTGCTACTTCAGGATTTCCACCTGCTCCAAGTCTTCCAAGACTTATTTTTTCTTTTGCTTTTGATTCTTTTAAAGCTTGGTAATCTGTGTTTATTGCTAAGTACTCTACACCAACTAAATTAGAATTTATCATGTCGTTTACAGCATTTCCTCCTGCTCCACCAACACCTACAATTTTAATTCTAGCTCCTTGTGTATAGTCATCATCGTCATACATGTTATTATTATTGTCGTAATTTTCATATTGATTATATTCCATATTATCCTCCTACTTCACATTTATGTATTTAAATCTTAAATCCATATATTCTAAATTATTAATTTTCATCTCTTCATTATAGATTTTAAATGCTTTATTAAATTTATCTTTTTTAATATCCTTATTAAATAATACTTTAACACCAGTGTCAAGTATTAAAATATAGTGATTATCTTCTTTTGCTATTTCTGATGTTATATTATACATATCACTTGGAATAAATTCTTTTAGTATTTTAATAAATTCATCTTTTGTTTCATCATCAAATCTAATGACTGGAATACTCCTGTTTATTACTTCAACAAATTTACCAAAAACATTAAGATTTTTATCAACTGAATAGAATTTGTCATTTATTATAGTGAAAGCTATAGGCTGCCTTGTTACAATTTCAACATTCAGTGTCCTTGGATATTTTTTTGATATATTAACTTTTTCAATCCTTATATCTTCAATTATTTTTGAAGAAAGTTCTCTTTTGTTTACATAAAAAATTGATATCCCCTTAAATTTATCAATTTTATTTGTTATATCTTGACGTATAAGCTCATTTGCACCTGTTATTTCTATCTTTGTAACATAGAAAAATTCAGATTCACAAAACTTAAAAATTAATATAGCCAAAACAAAAACAAAAATTAAAAAAGTTAATCTTTTAATAAATTTTACCATATTTTTCCTCTTTATATTATCACGATTTTACCATTTTTTCAAATAATGAAATTAATACCCATACCTTTCAATTATATCCCACGCCTTATTTAATTCTTTTGTTTTTTCTTGTGCCTCAAGACTAGGATTTATATCAGGGTGATACTTTTTAAGTAAATTTATATATCTTTTTTTCTTTTCTTGTAATGGAGTATTTTTATCTACCCCTAAAATGGAACATGCCCCTGTATATTCATCTTCAGTAAATCTATTAAAATTAGTATGATTACTATAACTATAATCATCATTATGTATTGTTTTATAGAAATAGAATTTAGGCCCACTTTTTCTATTAACAAATTTATATACCCCTAATATTATATTTATTATAACGAAATAAGTTAATTTTTCATAATAAGAATATGATAAAAAGGCTACTAAAAAATAGAACCAGTATGGTAGTGAAAAAAACATAACAAACAAAATTAAAATTAAAAATATTGCTACTATAGGTATAACTGCGAACATACTAATCCCCTTATTTTAATATGATTATCTCTGTATCAAGCATAATATTTGTCTTTTCAAAAACAACTTTTTTTACATGTTCTATAAGCTTTAAGACTTCAGAAAATTGACCATTACCATGATTTATTAAAAAATTAGGATGTTTTTCAGATACTTGCATATCTCCAATTCTATATCCTTTTAAACCACAATCTGATATTAATTGTGCTGCAAAATTGTCTTTTGGATTTTTAAATGTTGATCCTAAGTTTGGATAATCTAATGGATGATTATTTTGTCTACGATTTATTTTATCAAGAGAACAAGCAAGATCAAAACCTTTATCGAAGTTAAATGTTGCTCCAATTACTATCCATTTATTATCTTTTATAATTGTTCCCCTATATCTATAATCAATCTCTTCTTTTTTTAATGTTTTAATTTCATTTTCAGATGTTAATACTTTTACACTTTCTATTCTATCAAAAATAGTAGTCCCAAAAGCTCCACCATTCATATTTACAAGACCACCTATAGAACCTGGTATACCTGTCATATTTTCAAGACCTGAAAGGTCATGTTCTCTCATGAAATTAATTAGATCTGCTAAATTAGCACCAGCTTGTGCATACACCTTATTTTCAGATACTTTTTCAATTTTAGTCAGCTTTTTTAAACTTACAAAATTTATATCTAAATATTCATCATTAATTAATGTATTTGTTCCATTACCTAATAAATAATATCTTTCATTTTTATCAAAAAAATCTATTAATTCTTTCTCATCTTCAATAAAAGTTAAACTTTTAGCTATTCCACCAATTTTCATATTTGAATATGGTTTCATTAGTACATTTTTTTCTACTATCACTTCTACTCCTAACCTTTTATTTGATTTACAAGTTTATATGCAAATTTTGAAACTGTTCCTGCACCCATAAAAATGTATACTTCATTAGGTTCAAAATTAAAATATATATAGTCCATAACTTCTTTTGGAAGCATTACATATGTTTCTTTTTGTTTATCAAATTTTTTAATCTTGTCATATAGGTCTTGAGAACTTATACCAGATTCATTATCTTCGCTTGCAGCATATATAGGTAATAAAATTACTCTATCTGCAAGTGATAAAGCTTTTGCAAACTCATCCATAAAAAACTTTGTTCTTGTATATCTATGTGGTTCAAACACAACTGTTATCTTACCTTTTTCATTTGATTTAGCTGCGTTTATAGTTGCTCTTATCTCTGTTGGATGATGTGCGTAGTCATCTATTATTTTAATCTCTTCGTCGTATATAACCTGATATCTTCTATTTGCACCTGTAAAATTAGATAAACTTTCTTTTACTTTTTCCATATCTACATTTTGAATGTATGCAAGATATATAACAGGTAATGAGTTTTGAATATTATGCATACCTGGAACTTTAAGGCTAAATTCACCTATTTCCTCATCATTTATTACAACTGTATACTTAGTTATGCCGTCTAAATTTTTAATATCTTTTGCATAAATATCAGCTTTTTCATTAGCACTATAATATACTAATTTATCTTTATATTCATCTAAGTCAAGTGAGCTAATATTAGGACAATCCTTTGATAATATTACTTTTTCTTTTGTTTGAGATATAAACTGTATAAATGATTTCTTTATATTCTCAAAACTACCATGATGTTCTAAATGATCTGCCTCTATGTTAGTTATAACAGAGTAAGTTGGATAAAGATACAAGAATGAATTATCACTTTCATCTGCTTCTATTATGAAATAATCACTATTTCCTATTCTACTATTACTTTGTATTTCAGGTATTATTCCACCAACTACTATATATGGGTCTTTACTCAGAAAACTAATAGAACACATTGAAGATGTTGTTGTTTTACCGTGAGTTCCTGCTATTGCTATACTTTTGTCAAATTCATTAACAATATCCGCTAACATTTCTCCTCTTCTTTTCATCTTCGTATTAGTTGAGTCTGCATATATATATTCAGGATTTGTTGTTCTTATTGCTGTTGAATAAACATATAAATCTGGTTTGAAATTTTCTATATTTTCAACACTTTGTCCTATATGTACTTTTATACCAAGCTCTTCAAGACTTTTAGTAACATCTTTATACTCTAAGTCAGAACCTTGTACATCGTATCCTTGTTGTTTTAAAATTTTTGCAATTCCACTCATTCCTATTCCATTTATACCACTAAAGTATATTTTATCTAGCATCTGCTATATCTCCTTTTATAATTTCTATTATATTCTCTACTGCGTTCCCTGTATTTAATGTGTCTATATTTTTTTTCATAAAGTTTAATTTTTCTTCTTGTTCAATTAGACTAAGAGCCTCTTTTATAGCGTTTCCTGCATCTTCATTTGTAAAAGTTTTAGTTGCATCTGCATACTCTAACATATCTGCGTTTTCTTTTTGACCAACAAAACTATAAGGTATCATTATTGATGGCTTTTTAAGCTCTAATAGTTCTGATATTGTTGAAGCCCCTGCTCTACAAATAACTAAATCTGAAGCACTCATAATCTCACAAGCATTTTCAAAATACGGCATTAATATTATATTTTTTAAGTTTTTTATCTTAGAATACGTTTCTTTAAATAAATTTTCTCCTGTTGACCAATAAAATCTTAAATTCTCTTTATTATTAATACTTTCAATATTTTTTATTATTGCTTCGTTAATAGGTTTTGCTCCTAGACTTCCACCCATTACAAGTATTACTTTTTCATCTTTTGCTATACCAAGTTTTTCTCTATCTCTTTCTTTATTTGAATTATAGAATTCTTGTCTTAGTGGATTACCTGTTACAATAAATTTATGCTTTGATTTATTAGGGATATAATTTAGGGTTTTTGAATATGCTAAAAATACTTTTTTTGCAATTCTATAACCATATTTATTAGCAAGCCCCATAATTACATTTTGTTCTTGTAAATATATATCCTTAGATAATAGTTTTGCAGCTATTATTGTAGGAATTGAAATATAGTTTCCAAAACCTATAACCATATCAATTTTCTTTTCTTTTAATATTCTTCTTGATAAAAATATAGCTCTTATCATTTTTATTATAGAATTAAAACTATTTAGCGGTAATACATCTAATCCTATAAATTCAAAACCAGCTTTTGGAAATATATCTTTTTCCATTCTATGACAAGTTCCAATAAATAGTACTTCATAACCTTCTTCTTTTAATCTTTTTGCAAGTGCTAATGCTGGATATATATGACCTCCAGTTCCACCTGTCGTAAGTACAATTCTTTTCATTATTTTTCCACCCATTCTATACTTTTTAAAGCCTTAAATAGTAGTGCTACACAAATTAAATTAGACATTAAAGCACTTCCTCCATAACTTATAAAAGGAAGAGTTATACCTGTTGACGGTAATATATTAAGGTTTATCCCTATATGCCCTACTATTTGGTTTGTTAAAACAAATCCAACTCCTAATATTACATATTTTTCTACACTATTTTTTATATTTAGTCCAACATAGAAAATTAGACTTATTAAAACAAAAAATGCTGTTAAAAGTACTAATATGAAGATAAGACCCATTTCTTCAGATATTGATGCAAACATATAGTCAGTATGTGCTTCTGATAAATAGAAATATTTTTGTATTCCTAATCCAAATCCTCTACCAAATATTGAACCTGATTTAATGGCATTTATTCCTGCTAAAGTCTGAGTTGACCCTCCACTTAATAATTGTTTTATACGTCCAGCTCTATAACTTTTAGCGATTATAGGAATTGGAGAGGCAAAAATCCCCATTAACATTATATATATCTTATACTTATGTTCTATTTTTGAAACACAAAACATTAAAAATGCAAGCACCGTTATTTGAAGTGTTGATGATAACGCTTTACCAGCAAATACGGAAATGGCATATGCCAATACTCCCATTGCCCATATCAATACAGTTTCAAGACTTTTTTCTCCATATCTTTTTTTATTAGAAAAAAATATTGCCAAAATATATATTAATACCGGTTTTATAAGCTCTGATGGTTGTACTGAAATTCCAGCAATTCTTATCCATCTTCTAGCACCATTTATTCTTACTCCAAAAATAAGTGGAGATACTAAAAAAATCAAACCAAAAAAATATATTATAAATAATGTTTTTTCATCTACATCAAACCTAACTGCAAAATACGTAAAAAGTGCAACAATAATTGCTATAATCATTGATATTAAGTATGTATTAAATAATTTATTATTACTATACTCCGCTATAGGTTTTGATATACTTCCTACTGATAACACACCTGTTACTAAAAGAAATAGTAGTATTACAATTAATATTTTCTTTAAATTTTTCCTTATATTTTTTTCAATTGCATTAATATTAAAAATATCTAAACTATTATTTGGCATTTATTTCTCCCATTTTTCTCTAACTAAACGCTTAAACTCAAGTCCTCTATGTTCAAAACTCTTAAATTGGTCAAAACTTGCTGTAGCCGGACTTAAAAGTACATATGTTTCTTTTTCCATATCTACATTTTCTGCTATATAGTTTATAGCATTTTCTAAAGTTTTAAGCTCTTTATACTTAATATATCCCTTTTTATTAAAAGCTTCAATATATTGATTTGCATTTTCTCCAATAAGAAGGCATAAATCAACACATTCATATATTTTATCATACATTTTTGTATTATCTATTTTTTTATCTTGTCCACCACAAATTAGTATAAGGTTCTTATCCTTATATGCATCTATGGCGTATAAAGATGATTCAACATTAGTTCCCTTTGAATCATTTATAAAAGAAGTGTTTTTTACACTAAAAAAGTTCTCCATTCTATGTTCTAAAGGATTTGTATTTTGTAAAAAACTGTTTATAACTTCCGTTTTTATTCCAATAATTTTAGCTGTAGCTATTATAAAGTTCATATTTTGTATATTATGTTCACCTTTTAAGCTAGCTTTATCTTTTTCTATTATTTTTTCATTATTAAAAACTAAATATTTCTCATCTTCTTGTATATATACCTTTTTTGATAATGAATTGTTAAATAATCTTTTAAATTCATTATCATTTGGATTTATTATCATATAATCGTTTTCATCTTGATTTTTAAATATATTAAGCTTGGTAATATAGTATTCATCTACACTATCATATCTTAATAAATGATCCGGTGTTAAATTTGTTACCATAGCTATATATGGCTTTATACTAGGATTATTTTCTAATTGGTAGCTACTAAGCTCTAAAATTATATAGTCATAGTCATTTTTATCGCTTACAATTTTAGCAAATGAATGTCCCTCATTTCCTCCTAAAGCTACATTATATCCTGCGTATTTTAATAATTCATATATCTTAGTACAAGTAGTTGTCTTACCATTTGTACCTGTTATTGCTATTAATTTTGTCTTAGGGTTAACATATTTTATTGCTAAATCTATTTCCGATATTATTTTTATACCTTTTTCTAAGCAAAACTTTAAATAGTCATTATTCCAAGATATACCAGGACTTTTTATTACAACATCATCTTTATTTGTAATATAAACTGCATCTTTACTAGATATACCGTTTTTATCATCTACTATTATAGCTTCTTGTTTTTGTTTTTCTAGTAGTTCTTTTGCTCCAACACCGCTTATTCCTAGACCAAATATAATATATTTCATAATTTTTCCTATCTTATCTTAAGTATCATAAATGTTATTATACTCATTATTATTGTTATTATCCAAAATCTTATTGTAACCTTAGTTTCAGGAAGACCGTCCATTTCAAAATGGTGATGTATAGGTGCCATTTTAAATATTCTTTTACGTGTTCTCTTAAAATGTAATACTTGTATTATTACTGATAAGGCTTCTACAATAAAAACTAAACCTGCAATTGGAAGTAAAAATTCTTGTTTAACAAATATTGCAATCATACCTAATATTCCACCTAAAGTAAGAGAACCTGTATCTCCCATAAAAACTTGTGCAGGGTAAAAATTAAACCATAAAAATCCAATTATTGCACCAATTACAGCAGATAAATATACAGCTATTTCTCCAGCTCCATAAATATAGTAAATATTAAGATAACTTGCTAACTCTTTATGTCCAGCAAAATATGCTATCATTAAAAATGTAATACTTACTATCATTATAGGTCCACTTACAAGTCCATCTAATCCGTCTGTTAAATTGACTGCATTTGATGAACCTATTATTACAAAACACATAAACACAAAGAAAAGTAATATACCTATATATGTATATGAATTTTTTATAAATGGATTTACAAATGAGAAATCTACTTCAAGACCTGTTAATCTATATTTTAAAATAAATAAGAATGTAATTAATGTCATTATTAATTGACCTATTAATTTTTTCTTTCCTGATAAACCTCTTTTACTTTTTGTAAGTTTTAAATAGTCATCATAAAAACCTATACTAGTAAATAAGATGGTCATAACAAATAGAAAATTAGTAAATTTATTTGTAAAATTCCCAGCAAATATCATTGCTATAGTTATTGCAAGTATTATTATAATACCACCCATAGTAGGAGTTCCGGCTTTACTTAAATGACTTGCAGGCCCTTCTTCTCTTATCTTATCTCCTAATTTTTTCTTTTTTAAAATATTTATTATTTTACCACCAAAAAATAGAGTAAATAAAAGTGCAATGAAAAATGCTATTGATCCTCTTATAGTTATTGACTTAAATATTCTTAAAAACCCTATTTTATTTATATATAGTGATTGTAATAGGTATAACATTACTTATCCCCTTTCAATATATCTTCTAATTTCATACCTCTTGAACCTTTAAGAAATACTACACTATTAGTTATATTTTGTAATTCTGATTTAATATATTGTTTATCATTAGTATGTATTGCTTTATCTACATTTAAATGTTTCATAAGATCTCCATATAGATATATCTTATCGTATTTTATTTTTTCTAGTACTTTTGCTAAATTTTTGTGATGTTCTATTTCTTGTTCTCCAAGCTCTAACATATCCCCTAGTATAATTATCTTATTTTTACCTTTAAATATTTGATCTAATGTTAAAAGTGAGCTTTCAACAGATTTTGGTGCTGCATTATATGCATCATTTATTATTATATTACTATCTTTTTTTATTATCTCAAATCTCATAGGAGTAAGCTTAATATTATCTAATTTATTAGCTATATTATCTATTTTTAAAGCATGTAAAACTTCGAGACATAAACAAATATCAAGTACATTATGCTTACCGTATAAATTAGTGTGATACTTAAGATTTTTGTACTCAAAACTTGTACCATTATCATCAATATTAACATCAGTGTTTAAAGTTACTTTTACTGCATTATCTAATCTTTTTAAATACTCATCTTCTCCATTTACAATTACAGTATTTTTTGTGTGGGCTATAATTTCAGTTTTTGCTAAAAATACATTTTCTCTTGTTTTTAGATATTCTATATGAGAATCACCTATATTAGTTATTATACTATAATCAGGCTTTGAAATGCTTGCAAGTAAGTCAATTTCACCTGTCATACTCATACCTAATTCTAAAACTAAATATTTACTTGTAATAGGACATGATAATATTGTTAGTGGTACTCCTATATGATTATTGTAGTTTCCTTTAGTTGCATAACTGTTATCAAGTAAATTTGCCAATATATCCTTAACTGTTGTTTTACCATTACTTCCAGTAACTGCTATTACTTTAGCATCTAAGTATTTTCTATATTCTCTTGCAAAATCTTGCATAAAAGTTATTGTATCATCAACTTTTTTACCAAAATTTATATTTAAATCTTTATCATATATAGGGTATGCTCCCTTAGCTATGGCTTGTTCTACATAATTATTACCATTTCTAATAGCAAAGAATATATCTCCACTTCCTACTAAGTTTGAATCAATAAATACATTGCCACTAAAATCAAAATCATCAGCTAGTATTTTTTGAAATATCTTCTTTTTTTTCATTTTATCTCCAAATCTGTTTGCGTTTTATTATATCACAATTTAATATTTTTAAGTACATTATTTATAAATTTAGCTATAATTTTACCGTCTACTTGTCTTATACCTTGTATATATCCACTACTATTTTCACTTGTTATTATCTTATATACATTATCTATAAAATCCATTCTTTGTGTTGGTGTCGTTTGTTCTAAAAACGTTGATATCGACTTATCAAGAGATTTACTAATATTTGTAAGCTTATCTAAATATACAAAGTCATTACCTTTTATCTCCCAAGAATACGGATCATGTTGCATAACAAAAAAGCTACTACTATTTATTACATTTACTTTTTCTTTTCTATTTAAAAGTACACCTATAATTGACGACTGTGGAATTATTGTAATTATCCTATCTTTTATATCATCATATCCTTTTTCATCTAAAACTTCTGATAAAAATCCAGGTCCATCAAAATTATATATCTTCTTTATTCTTTTATTATCTTCTAGGTAAATACAAGAATAAATTGCAAGGTTGCCACCTTTTGAATGTCCCCCTACTATTACATCTCCACTTGTTTTATCTAAAATATCAACTAAGTATTTATATGCTTCATCTTGTGCTGGAATTTTTTTAAAGCTCATATTAAAGTCTTCTTTCCAACCTACAAGGGTCTTATCTGTACCTTCAAAAGATACATAAGTAGTAAATCCTAAGTCAATAGTTAATGCTCCAAACTGTTTTTCTGATACTCTATCAAGTATATTTACATAATTTGATATTTCAAGATTTCTAAATCTTTTACTTTTAAGTAAATATTGAACTAATTTTATATCATCTTTTAATAGAAAATATTTATCTTTATAGCAAGATAAAATTTTAAGTAGCTCTTTTAATTTTCTACTTTCATTTTTTCTTAATATTAAATTAAAAGGTAGATAAACTATTCTTGTTATTATTAAACTATCAACAATATTAAAGTTTTCTTTTGTTATTTCTCCTTGGTTTTTTACTAAATAATCAAATATCATCTCCACTGAAAATTATACCCCCTTTAATATCAAAGTCTCCTATTATGTCTTTCAATTCTATTAAATTTTCTATATCTTTATTTTCTCTATATTTTAATATCTTTTTAATCTTTTTATTGCTAAAACCTATAAATTTTAATTGTTTTCTACTTGCCTTATTTATATTATGCACCCTATAACTTACACCAAACTTTTCATCTTCAAATAGTTCATGTAGAATATTTAGTTCTTCTTCACTAATTCTATTAATAACTTTAAGTTCTGACACCTTATTTATCCCACCCATATACTCCTTATATTCTAGTATATCTTGGATTTTACTATTTGATATTCTTATATTTTTAAAATCTGTATAATCTATATTATTTATACTTTTCTTTTCGTTATATGTCTGATACTCTATATTTTCATTAATTTCTACAAAGCCACTCTCTTCTTTTTTAAAGTAGATTATAGCAAGGCTTAAAATTAATAATGATAATATAATAAGTAGATAATTATTTAATTTTTTCATAAAATTTTATTATCTCCTCTTTTTTTGTTTTAATTCTATTATCATATTCTAAAACATAAGAAAGTGGGTCTTTTGGACTAGCTATTCTTTTAATACTATTTTCTTCTATTAATTTTGTAATACTTCCAGCTCCAACACCAAATATATTTTTGTTTTCTTCTATCATATCAATATTGTATATCGACTGATATCCGTCTTTACAAAAACCTATATTTTCTCCCCAACTATAACTACTTTTTTGTCTATACATGTAATAAGGGATATATCCTTTAATTTTTGCCATACTGTATATAGTTTCATATATCTTCTTATAATCTAACTCTTCATGAAAAAACTTAGTTTTTGTAAGATAACTCGTTTTTTTAAGTGCTAAATTATGTATAGTGATATTTTGAACATCATAGTCATACATTTTTTCTACTGTATTTAATATATCTTCTGTACTTTCTTTTGGAAGACCTATGATATAGTCCATGTTTATTATAAAGTTAAGTTCTTTTGCTATCTTGTATATATTATTTAATTCTTCTATATTATGATATCTATTAACTAATTTTAAAGTACTATCTTTAAAACTTTGTGGATTTATACTTATTCTTGTAACTCCATATTTTTTTAATATTAATAACTTTTCTCTACTAAGAGTATCAATTCTTCCTGCTTCAAATGTAAACTCAACTAAATTTGCTACATCATAATTACTTTTTATAACTTCTAAAAGACTTGTCAGCTCATCTTCATTTAAAAAACTTGGTGTGCCTCCACCTATATATATTGTATTTACTTTAATATCTAATTCTTTTATTAATTCCCCTATTTGTCTTGTTTCATCTAATAAAGTTTTAATATATTTATCATAATTTATTTCATATTTTCCTTTTTTTAGATATGCAGGAAAAGAACAGTAAGAACATTTTGTTGGACAAAAAGCTATCCCAATATAAACTCCTATAGTCTTGTCATCAATATATTTAATAGAGTTTAAAACAACATTTTTTAATAAATCTATTTTTTCATCAGATACAAGATATACTTGTTTTAGTATACTGCATACTTCATCAAAGCTTTTACTTTCTTTTAATAAAGAATAAAAAAGCTTAGTAGGTCTTACTCCTACAAGTCCACCCCATAGTAAATTCTTATTATACAACTTCAAAAGCCCTGTTTTCAACATAGCAAGCTCTTGTTTTTGCTTATTGTATAGAACAGGTAGACAAAAAGTATATTTATTTTCTAAATTTTCAAAAACTATTTTAATTTTATCACTATTTTCAAAATTAACCCTAACTGTATCTTCGTTATCTTTAAAAATAGAATAAATAAATTCATTTAATTTATTATTATCTATATCTTTATTTACTAGTATTTTCATTATATCACTTTAATTAAAATTAAAACCAATATACCTAATACTATTCTATAATAACCAAAAATTGCAAAACTATGCTTTTTGATATAGTTTAGGAATATCGATATGAATATATATGCAAAAATAAAAGAAAATATGAAACCAAGAAATATAAGGAAATATTCATAAGTAACTAATCCTCTTACTTTTACTAATTTTAAAACTGTTGCTCCTAACATAGTTGGTATTGCTAGGAAAAAAGAAAATTCAGTTGCAACAATACGATTTATACCAAGTAACATTGCTCCTATTATAGTGGAAGCCGATCTTGAAGTACCAGGTATCATAGCTAAACACTGAAAAACCCCTATTGTAAAAGCTGTCCTATAACTTACATCATTAATATTATCTATTTTAAATTTTTTTGTACCTTTTTCTAAGAATATTAGTATAAGACCGTATATTATTAATGTTGCTGATACTATTATAGGGCTAAATAGGTATTTATCGATATAATCATCAAATAATAGACCTAGCACAACTGCAGGCATAACTGCAACTACTATCTTCTTCCATAACTGTATATTTAAAGGGAAAATCTTTCTAAAAAAATACACAATAACAGATAGTATCGCCCCTAGTTGTATTATAATATAAAAAGCATTTACAAACTGTCTATTTTCTGACAATTTCATAAAGTGTTCAACAATTATCATATGACCTGTACTACTAACAGGTATAAATTCTGTAAGTCCTTCAATAAAACTTAAAAATATTACTTTTAATATCGTAATCATAATCTCTTCCTTTCAGTTATTATTATATCACAAATACAAAAAAGCTCAATAAGAACATATATTTCAATATTAATATTAATAAAAAAGTGATATAATCAAAATAAAGGACTTATTATGAATAATTTTGAAATTGAATATCTTGTAGATGCTCGTGAATTTTGTGAGCTTTATATTGATGAAGACTATAGAAAAATAGCAGATAGTATTAGAAATAAGAGAACAAAATCATCTCTTAAAATATACCTAATTTTCTTAATATTAACTGTATTTATTTTAATTTATTTTACTATTAAAATTAACATTAATCAAAATATTAAAGCCGTTATTTTAATAATATCAATGCTACTTTTAATAGCATTTCAAAAAATAATAGTTGATATGATATATGATAAAATTAAAAAACATCATTTTAAAGAAAATCTAACAGATAAATTTATTGAAAGGATTAGTAATAAATATGAATATAGATATTAATTTAATTGATAGTATCTCGCTTGGTTATGGAGAACTTGCATTAAAAGGTAAAAATAGAGGAACTTTTGAAAGAAATATTAAAAAAAGAATAAAAAACAAAATAAAAGATCTTGATTGCAATGCTGTACTTATTGATGATATGTCAAAACTATTTATTGAGTTTGATAAAGGTAATGCAAAAAAAGTAATGCAAAGTATTAAAAATGTATTTGGGATAAATAATATAGCTCTTTGTGTTAAAACAAATAGTGATATTTCTAGCATTAAAAATACTTTAACTATGCTAGGAAATAATGTATATGAATCAGGAGCTAGAACCTTTAAGGTTGCTGTAAATCGTGCGGACAAGAACTTTTCTGGTAATTCTATGGAACTATCAAAAGATTTTGGTGCTAATATACTAATAACAACTAAATTTGAAAATGTTAAAATGAAAGATCCAGACTGCCTTTTTAATGTTGATATAAGAAAAAACACATATATTTATACTGAAAAAATAAAGGCATATGGAGGACTTCCTCTTGGTAGTGCAGGTAAAGGTCTTGTTTTAATATCTGGTGGTATAGATAGTCCTGTTGCATCATTTATGATGGCTAAAAGAGGATTAAAATTAGCTTTTGTAACTTTTCATAGTTTTCCTTTTACTTCAAAAAAATCACTTGAAAAGATTGAAGAATTGGTAAAAATTCTCTCATCATATAACGGAGCAAGTGCGTTTTATAAGATAAATATATTAGAATTACAACAAGCAATAAAAGAAAATACTAATAAAGATTTAGCAACAATTTTAACACGTCGTGTAATGATGAAACTTGCTAGAAGAATAGCTCATGAAAACGAATATCAAGCATTAGTTACAGGAGAGAGTTTAGGGCAAGTTGCATCTCAAACAATAGGTGGACTTAGCTGTACAAATGCAAGTGTTGACCTACCTGTTTTTAGACCTTTAATTGGTATGGATAAAATAGAAATTATTGAAATGGCAAATGAAATAGGTACATACGAGAAATCAATAGAGCCACATGAAGATTCTTGTGCTTTATTTGCCCCTAAGCATCCAATCACTAATCCAAAACTTAGTATGGTAATTGAAGAAGAAAATAAGATAAAAGACTATGACGAACTTTTAAATCGTGCATTTGATAATAAAGAATTTGTCATTGTAAAACAGGAGTAATTATGAGAAAAATATCTAAATCTTTACTAAAAAATTTGTTTAGTACTGATATATCAAGACTTGCAAGTAATTTAACTTATGTATCACTACTTGCTATTTTCCCTTTCATAGCCCTTATTTTAGGACTATCAAAAGGATTTAGTCTTGATGTAATATTAGTTGATAAAATAAAAAATACAATACCTGAAACAGAAAATATATTATCACATATATTAAAAATTGCAGAAAATCTTGTTAAGTCTTTAAATTCAAGTCTATTATCAGGTCTTGGAATAATTGTAATAATGTGGTCTGTTGTAAATCTACTTATGCTTCTTGAAGAATCATTTAATGATATTTGGCATGTTAAAAATAGTAGAGAGTTTAGCAGAAAAGTAATAAACTACATTGCTATAATTTTTTTAATACCTATAGTTACTGTAATTTTTATTGGTACTAGTGATAAAATACTTGAGCTTACATCTAGAATAGCTACTTTTGGTTCATTTACTATATTTTTAGTTAAATTTTTAAAATTTATTTTGATTTTTTCACTATTCACAACTATGTATTATATAATACCAAACACTAAAGTTAGCTTTAAGGCAAGTAGTATTTCTTCTTTAATGGTAATACTTTTCTTATATATCTTTAGTATGTTTTATACAATAATACAAGTATCAATATCAAAATACAATGCAATATATGGAAGTTTAGCTTTCGTTCCTTTATTTCTAATATGGGTCAAATTTTTATGGTTAGTAATATTAATAGGTGCAAAGCTCTCATATATGATAGATAATAACTATGATAGTAACGATAAAAAATTACCAATAAAATATGAAAAAGAAATTAGTATATATATCCTTTACCTTATAATAAAAAGATTTATAGCAAATGAAAGACCATATACAATTTCTGAGCTAACGCATGTAACAGGAATTAAAAAATATGCTATAAGAATTGGAATTAATACTTTATGTAATTTATCATATATAACAAAGGTGTATGCAAAAGATGATGAAATAATGTATCAAGTTAATAAGAATCCGGATTATATAAAACTTAATAAGTATATATATGATTTTGAAATGGCTGATAACGATAATTTTGATATATTTGAAAATGAGGATAGCAAAAGAAAATATGAAGAACTATTATCAGTTATAGAAGTTCAAAAAGATAAACTTATACTAGATATGGAGGATAACAAATGACATACTTTATTATTCTTTTAGTTATTATAATCATACTTTTAATTGTACTAATATATTTAGTAGTTGATAAATTTAATAATATTAAAGATTATAGACTAGATAATATAAACGATTTAGGTAATTTTAAATATGAAGTGAATAATAATATAAGTGATAAGCTTAAAAATCTAGAATTAAGTGTAAATAGTAAAATATCAGGTTCAATAACAGATATTGCAGTAAGACTTTCTAAAATTGATGAAGCACAAAGAAATATAGATAAATTATCAGTTAATATTTTAGGGCTTCAAAGCATATTAAATGATAAAAAAGTAAGAGGAGTTTTTGGAGAAGTTCAACTAGCACAAGTCTTATACAACATATTTGGAGATAAAAAGAAGTATTATGATCTACAGTACAAAATGGCAAATGATAGAATAGTTGACGCCGTTATTTTTGCACCTGAGCCTTTAGGTTTAATTCCTATTGATTCAAAATTCCCATTAGAGAATTATAATAAAATAGTTGAAACTAATGCAGAAGTTGAAGAATATAAGAAAAAGTTTGCAAGTGATGTTAAAAAGCACATAAGTGATATAAGTGCAAAATATATAAAAGAACAACTGACAAGCCAAGCTATACTATTTATACCAGCTGAAGCTATATTCTCGTATGTCACAGTTAATTATAATGATATTATTGAATATGCTTATGAAAATAAGGTGTGGATAGCATCTCCTATGACACTTATGGCTATACTTACATCAATACAAATGGTTATGATAAATATACAAAGAAATGAGTTTTCAATTAAATTACATGAAGAATTATTAAAACTTAGTAATGAATTTGATAGATATAATCTTAGATGGGAAAAGGTTTTAAAAGACGTTGAAAAAATAGCATCTGATATAAAAGATGTATCAACAACAAGTAATAAAATATCTAAAAAGTTTGATGATATTAAAAATGTAAATATAGAAGAATAAAATAAATGGATAGCAATGCTATCCATTTTTAATCATTATATACTAATATATCAAAAAATCTAAAAAAGTTTTCAAGTTCATTTTCATCTCTTTTTAATTTTAGTTTAAACATTGTTCCTTCCATTTGTGAAGTAAGTATTTTTGCATATGTTTGTGAATTAATCTTATGGTATTTTGGATTTTCTTTTTTTATCATTTCAAGGAAAAATGCTATTCTTTTTTCTATCTTATCATATGCTATTTCTAATTTTTTTCTTGCATCTTCATTTATATCAGATAGCTCAATAGCTAAATTGCCAAGCGGACTTCCTCCGTGGCACTTATTTTTTACTATACTATTAAAATAGCCAGAAAAAAAGCTTTTTAACTTAACCATTGATAAATCATTAACTATATTATCAAAAAACACTATTAAATTATCTGTATGATAATCAATTATTTGCATTAATAAATCATCTTTATTTTTAAAATAGTAATAAAATGAACCTTTTGGAATATTACATTCTTGTAAAATTTCATTTATTCCTGTATTTACATATCCTTGATAATAAAATAGTTTAGCACTTTTTTCTATTACATTTTTTTTCTTTTCTTCAAGACTTTTCATATCTAACCCCTAAATTAGTTCTTAATATAATTATACCATATGATATGAAAAAATGTATTTACCACGATATCTATTTAGATATTAAATTTTTCTAATAAATCTTTACTTTCTTCTAAATATTGTTCTACATCTCCTGATAACTCTATAGTAATTATATTATCGTTTTGCTTTATTATATTAACTATTTCTTGGTCTTTAGAACTTATAACTTCTCCAAAAATTGTATGTCTATAATTAAGCCAAGGTGTTTGTACATGTGTTATAAATATTTGTGATCCATTTGTATTAGGTCCTGCGTTTGCCATTGCAAGTATACCAGCTTTATCAAAAACTACTCCTTCTACAAATTCATCTTGAAACTGA
>CAUVEB010000006.1:0-90112 GCA_963550915.1 uncultured Leptotrichiaceae bacterium | reverse complement strand
CTTTTCCTTTGTGTTTCTATTAAAAAAGTAGTACTAAATAATTTTAGTACTACTAATTATATTATATTTTTTTGTTAATTACTTGCTGCTCTTGTTAATGGTGGAACTATTTGTTTTTTTCTTGATACAACACCATTTAAAATTATTTCATCATTAATTGCCTTACCAAAAGCTGTTTCTAATATATCAACTCTATTACCTCTAACTATTGCAACTGAATTATTAGTTAGTATATTTGTAATAACAAACATAAATCCTTCTAATTTTAAGTCTACTATCATTTTTTCAATTTCTTTTATGAAATCATTCTTTTTAACTAACATATCTGATTCATTTACTGTATTTACTTGTGCAATTCCAAATCTTCCTTTTTCTAATTCAAATATTTTCATATCCATATTTAGTATTTCATATTCTGATTTATGACTTAGATTTGTACCTGCTTTTAGCATATCCATACCATAAGAGTTAAGATCTACTTCTGCTAAAGGTGCTAAATATTTACAAGCTTGTACATCATTTTGTGTGCAAGTTGGTGATTTGAATAATAAAGTGTCTGATATTATTGCACTTAGCATCATACCTGCCATTTGTTTACAAGGTACTATATTTTTTTCTTGATACATTTCACATACTATAGTAGATGTACAACCATATGGTTCTACTCTTGCTTTAAGTGGTTCATCTGTTTTAAAGTTTGCTATTCTGTGGTGATCTATTAATTCTAATACTTTTGCATTTTCAAAACCATCTGCTGTTTGCGTTCTTTCGTTGTGGTCTATTAAAACTACTTTTCTACCTGAAATATCTGCCACATAACTAGGTGATTCTACACCAAAATATTCTAGTGCATATTTTGTTTCTTCGTTTAATTCTCCTATTCTTACAGCTGTTGATTTTTGATTTTTAACTATCATATTTCTTAAATTTGCATACGCAATTGATGTACATATAGCATCAGAATCTGGATTTTTATGTCCATATACTAATACTTCTTCTAGATTTTTTTCTTCCATTTTTATCCTCCTAATATAAATTACCTAAACTATACATAATTTGTAATATACCATATGTTATTATAAATCCTAAAAAAGAACCTACTAATACTTCTTTAAAAGTATGAATACCTGTTTTTATTCTACTTTGACAAACTAATATTGCTAAAAGTAGTGAAAGTAGCACAACTCTTGTATCTCTCGTTATATATGAGATTATAGTTACAAGTGAAAAAGATATTGTTGCATGTCCACTTGGCATTCCACCTTCTAACGCAGTACCTTTACTATTCATTTTTCTTGTTATTGCTTTTATAAAGACAACTAATATTGAAAGTAGAGCTAAAATTAATACTGTTATATTTGATATTCTACCTGTAAGTTTAATAAACTGATGTCCTGTTATTATTACCTTAGTTATTTTATCAAAAAATATTATATATCCAACAAAAAGAGATAAAATTGTACTAACCATAACAGCACCTGCTGCTGCATCTTTTATAAACTTGGCTGTTTCGTTATATTCTGTAGTTATTAAATCTACTGTTTTTTCAATAGCAGTATTAAATATTTCAGATATAAACACAAGTGATATTGTAATCATAAGCACAAAAAGTTCATACTTATTAATATCAAACATCAGTGATAAAATTATAACAACTATAGCTATTAATATATGAAATCTCATATGACTTTCACTTTTAATTGTTTCAATTATTCCATTAATAGAATTATTAAAACTATCTATTACTTTCTTTTCTTTATTATCCTTATTATCTTTTGTATTCATAAGCACTTAAATATCTTTCTTCTTTTTCACGCATTACTTTCTTTTCATCTTCTATAATGTGATCATAACCTAAAATATGTAGCATCCCATGTGTTAGTAAATAATAAAATTCTCTTTTATCTGTATGTCCAAACTCTTTCGCTTGTTCTCTAACCTTATCAATTGATATTATTATATCTCCAACTATTTCTACAGGCCCTACATTTTCAGTTTCATTATATGCAAATGATATAACATCGGTAGGTCTATCCATATTTCTATATTCTTTATTTATTTGATGTATAACTTCATTTGTTGTTAACATAAATGATACATAAAAATCTTTTTCATTAAAGTTTTCTTTTTCATTTTTCAAAATATATTCTATATATTCTTTAATTTTTTCTTCTTCAAAATATTCTTCTACTTCATCAATATCATAAGTTATATCTATTTCAACCATTTAACTGTATAAAGTCCTTTCTTTAATTTTTACTATTTATTTTTGGATATTGTATTCTTTCATGATACGCAGCTTTTAATACATCTAAGAATGAATTTATAATCTTTTCTATATCTCTTAGATTTATATCACAATTTGATAATTGATTATCATCTATCTTGTATTTTACTAAATATCTTATAGTATTTTCAATACCTTCTCTACTTTTATCTTTTGATGCCCTTACTGCAGCTTCAACTGTATCAGCTAGCATAACTATAGCCGCTTCTTTACTACTTGGCTTAGGTCCTATATATCTAAAATCTGTTTCACTAACATTTTCTCCAATTTCAACTGCTTTATAATAAAAGTATTGAACCATTGTAGTACCATGATGTTCTACTATTATATTTAATATTTCTTCAGGAAGTCCATATTCTTTACCTAATATATATCCGTCTTTTGGATGTGATGTTAGAATAAGTGAACTAAGAGATGGTTTTAATTCGTTGTGTAAATTTTCAAGTCCACCTTGATTTTCAACAAAATATAAAGGCCTTTTCATTTTACCTATATCATGATAATATGCTCCAACTCTTGCAAGTATAGGGTTTGCTCCGACTACTTCTGCCGCACTTTCTGCTAATGCACCTACCATTATACTATGATGGAATGTTCCAGGTGCTGTAAGTAATAATTTTTTTAATAGTGGTGATGAATAATCACCTAGTTCTATTAATTTTATATCTGTTAGTATTGAAAATGCGTTTTCAAAATATGGAAGTAAACCAAGGCATATCATACCAGTTAAAAATCCTGAAACTAACGAGAATATTACAAATATCGCCATATTATTTATACTATAATTATACATAATTGCATACATTACAGAAAATATAGCTTGTAATACTCCAATTTTAAATCCGTTTTTTACAATTTCCAATCTATTTTTTAATTTTTGATTTGTCGATATAGCAATAATAGATATTATTACCATAACTATAAACCATTCTAAATCAGGTGCTATTAATATAGCGTTTAATACTGCTATTGATAGTGAAAATACTTTTTCTTTAGTAAGTATACTAGATATAATTGAGATTGCAACATATGGTATTACAAATATTATATAATCATATCCATTTACTAATGTATATACACTATTTATTATGGTAAAAATTATAAAGCTTGGATAAAATCCTTTTGAATTTATTGCATTTTTAAAATAAAAATTACCTGTAATATAGTATAAGATTGCAATTGTAATTACAAATATTATTTTAAATGCTATTCTTGATATCTTATCATGATTATTAACAAGACCTAAATTTTCTAATTGTTCATAAGTAGTTTGTGTTATAACATCGCCTTTTTTCGCTATTATATCTCCTTTATGAACAGTAATCTTATTATTTTTAAGTGTCTTTATATTCTCATTTATCTTTTCTCTTGTTTTTTCTTCATTTATTACAAGATTTGGTACAATATAGTTTTTTATTAGATTTTTTTCATAATTTTCTAAAACAATTTGTTTTTTTGATAAGAATTTATTAAAATCTGTTTTTTTTACTATACCCTCATCATATGCCTCAGTTAGTATATCAGTTAGATAAATATAGTATTTTAAACCATCATTTATACCTATTTTTTTAACATCTGCAACACTAATATTTAGATTATGCTTTTCTATAAAAACTTTAATTTTTGTTTCATCTTTTATATCAAGTTGTGATAATTCTTGAAGTAATTCATAAAAACTTTTAATTTTTTCATTTGCTAATTCATCTAATCTATCATATTCTGGCGTAGTATTTTTTAAGATTCTATTTTTTATATCTTCATTTAATATATCTTTTTCATAAGTTATTGTTTTATGTGCAATTATATCTCTTTTTACTTCACTGCCAACTGAATATTTTGTTTTATTTTTACTAATCACATTAAATATTGCAAAAAATAAAAAAGTTATTATTAACATTAATATTCTATACCTATATTTATTATCTTTTTCTTCTATTTTCTCTAAACTGAAATTTATATTAACACTTTTAATATTTATCTCAAATTTCTTACCGAAAAAATTTATTTTCATATTTATACCTCTAGTTTTTTATTTAATTATACCATACACCAAAAAAATTAAAAAGTGAAAAATAATTAAAACTCCCAATTGTATTACAACTGAGAGTTTAACTTTATATTAAAATAATTTACTAAATTCTAACCCTAAATTAAAAAGATTATCTTTTATTGTTCTTGTATATCCACTATTTATACCTATAGTCATTGATTTGTCGATATCATATAAAAGTTTTGCCTCTATATTAGCACCAAAATCATATATATATTTATCTTTATTTGCTGTAAGAGTATTAAATGCTCCAAATTTTGTAATAATATTAAAACTATTAATCTTATAACTTAGATCTAAGCCTACTTTAACTTTATGATTATATAAAGCTTTAAATTTATTGCTGTTATTATTAATAGTTGAATGATAAGCTCCTAATTCCATATCAAGGTCAATACTAGGATTTAACATAAGCCCCTTATTTTTATAAGCATAAAATTTAAAACTATTTGCTAATTTTAAAGATATAAAATGTGTGTCTATATCTTTTGAATCAAATACATAGCCAAGTGCAATATTAGGAATATATTTTCCATTTTTAAAATGTACATTAGAATATACACCTAATAAAGTGTTTACACCTCCAAAGTTCGTTGATATATTAGTAAATAACCCTATATTTTTATATACCATACCACTTATATTTACACTGTGATAATATCCAGATTTTAATTTAGAAAATGTATATCCTGTATTAAATCTTTCATCAAGTGTAGATATTGGTATATCAAGAGTTGAAAATACTCCATTTAGTAATTTTGATTTTTCAAAAATAAATCCATTTCTAGTTACTAAAAATTGACCTAGTTTGTATGCAAGCTCTGATTGTACGGGTCTTTTATCTCCTAAAGCTTTTGCAAGTTCTATATATGCATTATTTATTTCGTCTTCTTTTCTATCTTCTTCTTTAGTATTATCAAGTTCAGTCATCGATTCTAAAATTTCAGGCATCTTCATTATTTTTTCTTCTAATGTAGGATCATAATCAGGATTTAATGCCTTTATTTTTTCTACACCTATTTCAACCAATCCTAAAATATGTTTATTAACATCTATTAACTTTGTTTCTTTGTTTATTTTTTCTATAGCTTCTTTCTTTTCCTCTAAAAATGTTTTACCTGTATTATTAGAATTATCTTCTTCTATTTTTTTTACATACTTTATTCTTTCTAGATTATGAAAAGCTACTTTTTTAGCATGCTCTAATGTTACACCATTAAAAGCTTGTATAAGAGTCTTAGTCCATAAGAAATTAGTCTTAACTATTGTATTACTATCTGGACTATTGTGAGTCATACCATCTCTATCTAAGGCATATAAGAACATACCTGCATATTTTTTATCAGTTGCAAACTTATAAAGTGCTGATGCTTCAAAATTTCCTAAATGGTAATTTACAAACTTAGTTCCTTCATGTGATAATTCTTCTGCATATGTTAAACCTGGTACAAACTTGTCATCTGCTAAATCTAGGTTTTCAAGTGCCCGTTTATTTCTTTGTTCAAAAGCACTATATTGTTCATGTGTTCCATTACCTTTTCCATAATTTTGGAAAAATAAATAGTTAAAGTATTCTTTTAAATTATCAATTGCTTGTTTACTTGATCTACCACTATTAAAGTCATATACTAATAAGCTATTTGGATTTGATGATTTAGGTCCTAAGTATTTACTTAGTGCTCTTATCATTCTTTCTCCAACTTTTCTTTTTCTTTCAGTTAGATATTCTGGATCATCATTTTTTATTTTGTTTTTAATTTCATCAGAAATATTTGGATCATTTATATTTTCATAATTAAGCTCCATATCTATATCTATACCATCAAGATTGTTTTTTAATACATTTTCTTCATATATTTTTTTAGCCCAAGCATCTATTTCTTCATCAGTAGGATCTACTTTAGATTGATATCTTTGTTCAATAAAACTATCTAATGCTTGTTTTTCTTTTTTTGCTATATATTCTTTCTTTTCTTCTTCACTTGGATTATTATTAATTTTTTCTAATTCAGCTATCCATTTTTGTTTTTCAGCCTCTGTAGTTTGTGGTTTTTCTTTAGTCCACTCATTTATTTCATCGCTAGTAGCAGGTCTTTTAGGCACAGTTATAAGCCTTTTGTAATTTATACCATATACTAGTTTTATTCCTCTTTTTTTAAGCTGAGGAGCATAAACATTTCTTAAAGTGTCAAAGTATTTTTGATATTTTTCATGTTCTTGACCTTTATCATATTTATCATAACCAAAAATATTAACTACATTAACTCCTTCAGGTATATCTAACATACTAAGTTCATTTGTAGCTTTTGTTTTGCCGTCTTTTGCTTTTAATCTGTCATTATCTTGTTCAAAAGTTTTATCTCTCCATATTCTATAATATCCCATAAAAACTTTATCATTTGCTAATGATAAAGAGTTAATTAGGAATATAAGTATTATTAAAAATCTCTTTTTTATCAATTAAATTCTCCTTTAAATCATATTACTTCAATTAGTATAACTTTATTTGAAATAAAAGTAAATAGTTTTATTAACTAGAGCATAAATATGTGATATAATAAAATAAAACAACTATACAAGAGGTACAAAATGAGTATATTAAACAACTTAAACAATGAACAAAGAAAAGCAGCAAAGAAAGTAGAAGGTTCATCTCTAATTTTAGCAGGTGCTGGTAGTGGTAAAACTAGAACAGTAACGTATAAGATAGCATATATGGTAAAAGAGTTAAATATTAATCCAAGTAGTATTTTAGCACTTACTTTTACAAATAAGGCAGCAAACGAAATGAAAGAAAGAATAATTGAACTAATTGGTGATAATTCAAATGATATGAATATATCAACTTTTCACTCATTTGCAGTTAGACTACTAAGAATATATGCAAAAGAAATAGGTTATTCTAATTCATTTAACATATATGATACTGATGACAGTAAATCACTTTTAAAAAAGATATTAAAAAAACTTAATATTGATAATGGTATAACGCCTAGTAGATATTTAAATAAGATTTCAAAATTAAAAGAGTCTGAAATTTATTATGATAATTTATCAGAAGAAATGGATCTTAATATAAAGGCAAACCAAATTTTCTACAATATATATAAAGAATACCAAGAAAATCTAGAAAAAAATAATTGTATGGATTTTTCAGATATCTTACTTAATTGTAAAAAATTATTGGACAATAAAGAAATACTAAATAAAATACAAGAAAGATACAAATATATTTTAGTTGATGAATATCAAGATACAAATAATATTCAATATCAAATAGTACAAGCTATAGCAAGAAAATTTAAAAATATATGTGTTGTTGGTGATGAAGATCAAAGTATATATGCCTTTAGAGGTGCAGATATATCAAATATATTAAATTTTGAAAAAGATTATCCTGAATCTCTTGTAATAAAACTAGAGCAAAATTATAGATCAACTCAAAATATATTAAATCTTGCAAACTCAGTAATAAAAAATAATAAGAGTTCTAAGGGTAAAAAACTATGGAGCAATAATGATGTTGGAGATAAAATAAAAGTATTTCAGGCAAATGACCCCTATGACGAAGCAAATTTTATAGCTGGAATAATTAAAAATAGTAATAAAGATTATAAAGATTACACTATCTTATATCGTGCTAATTTTCAATCAAGAATTTTAGAACAAGAATTAACAAGATATAACATACCTTGTAAGGTTTTTGGAGGTTTATCTTTTTATCAAAGAAAAGAAATAAAGGACTTACTATCTTACCTTATATTTATTAAAAATCCTTTAGATGAAATAAATTTTGAAAGATGTATAAGTAATCCAAAAAGAAAAATTGGTGAAAAAACTATTAGCAAAATCAAAGAAAATGCAAATAAATATAACACGGATTTAATGTCTGCCATGTTATATGAAAATAATAGTAAGATTAGCTCATTTTACAACCTTATAAAAGATTTTATAGATTATTCAAATAATAATAATGTAAGTTCACTGTTAAGATATATTATTGATAAAATAGGTTATATAGACTATATTAATACAAATGAGGCAGATAAAGATCGTGTAAAAAATATAGATGAACTTTTAAATGCAATTATTGAAATTGAGCGTGATATACCTGATTTAACACTTGAAGAATACCTAACATCTATATCCCTTGCTAACTCATCCGATAGTATAAATGATGATAATTATGTTAAACTTATGACTATACATAGCTCAAAAGGACTTGAATTTGACACTGTATTTTTAACAGGATTAGAGCGTGGAATATTCCCATCAAATAGTTCACTTGAAAATGAAACAGAGCTAGAAGAAGAAAGAAGATTATGTTATGTTGCAATTACACGTGCAAAAAACTATTTATATCTAACTCATACAAAATCACGTATGGTAAATGGTATAACACAATATAATTTAATTAATTCTATATTTTTACAAGAAATGGATACAAAATATCTACAATTTTTAAATGCTACACAAAAAGAAACTGTTAATAAACAAAAAATAGAAAACTTTAATCCATATACATTTGTAAATAATACTAATTACACAGTTGGACAAATTATAAAGCACACATTGTTTGGAACTGGAATAATAAAAGCTGTTGATGAAAAAAGTTTAACTGTTGACTTTGTATCAGGTCAAAAGAAAATAGCTTTAGCATTAGCGGACAAATTCTTTGTTAAATAGGAGGACCTAAAATGAAAAAAATATTATTATTTCTTCTTTTTATAACTACATTTATAACTTATTCTGTAGATTGGAATGACACGCCTTATTGGTATGATATGCAATATTTACCTAGGGTTGAAGAATATCTAAAACCAGGAGATGTAATACTTTTATCTCCAGCAAACTTTCTTAAAACAGGACATATGATGCTTGTTAATAAAGAAAAAAAATTAATGGATTTTCCTGGTATGGAAGTTGGCTTTAGAGAAACTTTAGCAGAGGCTCTTACTTGGCAAGATAGATCATTTTTAGTTTTAAGACATAAAGATATGAATGAGAAATTAATTGATGAAATGTTAAATTATATAGATGAAAACTTTTTAAATAGTGGATATATGATAATATTTGATACTGAAAATACTTATGACAAAACATATTGTAGCCTATTTATCTATAATGTCTTTAACAAGTTTATAACTGACCCAGATAAAAAATTACCAAAAAGAGGTATTATAGTACATCCACGTCATTTTATATCTTATGGTCATGCCTTTAATGTTATAAATTTTGACGAAATTTTAAAGTAATTTATTTTGCATTTTTATATTTTATAATGTATAATATTAGCTAAGGTGAAATAAATGAAAAGTATTAATTTAACAATTAGAAATAAGCAAGGTCTACACGCAAGACCCTCTACTAAATTCGTACAAATAGCTGAAGAATTTAGTGGTAATATAACTGTTAAAACTAAAGACAATGAAGTAAGTGGTAAAAATGTAATGGAACTTATGCTACTTGCTCTTGATTATAACGAAAAATTCACAGTAATTGCAGATGCAAACGATGAAAAAGAAGAAGAGCAAATTTTAAGTAAATTACAACATTTAGTAGAAGTACAAAAATTTTATGAAACTTAAATTATAAATAAGGAGAAAAAATTATGACAAATAATATGGATTTTGAAATGTTACTAGAAAGCTATCTGCCTTCTGAATTTAAGACAGGTACAACTATTAAAGGCTGCATAACAAGAAAAGAAATGGAATATTCTTATTTAGACATTAACAATAAACTTGAAGGTAGAATTAGAACATTTGAAATTGACAACCTAAATATCGGAGATGTTATTGAAGTCCAAGTTATGAGAACAGAAGATGAATATATTATAGTTTCAAAATTAGCTTTAGATAGAATAAGAGAGTTTGATAGCTACAATGTTGGAGATATTGTAACTGGTACAGTTCAAAAGCAAGTAAAAGGTGGATATAACGTAAAAATTAAGAGTTTAAATGCATTTTTACCATTATCACTATCAGGTGCAAAAGGAAAAGAAATTATTTCAAAAACTTTTGATTTCTTAGTAAAAGAAAAAACTAAAAAAGGTATTACAATTTCTAAAACAGATTTAACTAAAAAAGAAATTATTGATTTCTTAGAAACAATAAATACTTCTGATGTTGTTAAATGTAGTGTAAAAGAAATTTTAGATTTTGGTTTAATTGTAAACTTAGGACCTACAACAGGACTTATACATATTTCAGAAATTAGCTGGGATCAAGCAAAAGATCTTAGTGAAATGTTTAAAGTAAATGAGCAAATTGAAGCTAAAATAATTGATATTAATAGAGAAAAAGGAAAAATCAAACTTAGTATAAAACAACTTAGTGAAAATCCTTGGTTTGCAACTAGAGAAAAATATACTGTAGGGCAAGAAATGAAAGGTACTATAAAAGAAATATTAGATTTTGGTTTAGTTGTCAAAATAAATGGTACTGATGATGAAGGATTTATGCATATTTCAGATATATCAAATAGAAAATACTTTAATCTTGAAAAAACATTTAAAATTGGAGATGAAATATCATTTGAAATTTCACAAATCAACGATGAAAAACAAAGAATATCTCTAAATGCTAAAGTTTTACTTGATAAAATATGGGATAACATTGAAGACGTTGTAAAAGTTGGAGATGTTGTAGATGGTAAAGTAATTTTTGCACAAGATTATGGAATGTTTGTTGAAATACAAAATAAACTTGAAGTTTTCATTCGTAGAGTTGATTATTCATGGTCTAAGAGTGAAATGACTGAATTTAATGAAAATGATAGTATTAAACTTGTAATAACAAATATAGATACTGAAAACAAGAAAATCTCAGGGTCAATAAAAGCACTTACACCTTCACCTTGGAGCGAAGCAGTTAAGGATAATAAGATTGGTGATATAGTTGAAGTTAAGATAACAGATCAAATTGAAAATGGTTTATTAGTTGAACTTACACCAAGATTTAAAGGGCTTATACCAAAAAGAGAACTTGATAAAGAATACGCTATTGGTGACACAGTAAATGCACTAATAATTGATGAAAATGAAAGTAAAAATTCTATTATTCTTTCAATAAAGAAAATAAAAGAAAATGAAGAAAAAGCAGAAATTAATGAATTAATGCAAAAATACGGTGTTGAAAGTAGATAAAATATACGGCTATATAGGTTAATTATTTAACTTATTTAGCCTTTTTTTATTTCATGAAACAGTTAAATAAGTTGATGTATCTATAAATTCAAATTTTTAAATCATAAAATGAATATTTTTTATTTGTTTAAATTTATTTTTTTTATTTTATTCTTTTTTTAAGCTTATTTTTATTTTCAACCTATACTATGCATAAGATAAATTTTAAATAACAATATCAAAACTTTTTTTATATTGTTATTTATCACTTTTTTCTTAAATGTTAATCTTCATTTTAAGGTTTTAATGTTATGTAATAGTATCACCCCTTTACCTTTCAATACTATTACAAACAAATAAGCAATGAATAACTCATTGCTTATTTTAATTTTGAATGAACTCTTTTGTTCTTTCATTTTTTGGATTATTAAATATTTGTTCTGGAGTACCGTCTTCAAGTATGTGACCTTTTTCTAAGAATATAACTCTAGTTGATACATTTTTTGCAAATTCCATTTCGTGAGTTACTATTAGCATAGTCATACCTTCTTTTGCAAGTTCGTTTATAGTCTTCAACACTTCATTTACCATTTCAGGATCAAGTGCTGATGTTGGTTCATCAAAAAGTAAAATTTCAGGCTTCATACACAATGCTCTTGCAATTGCAACTCTTTGCTTTTGCCCACCAGATAAATGTTTTGGTCTTGCATTTATATATTTTCTCATTCCAACTTTTTCTAGATAATTAAGTGCTTGCTCTTTTGCCTGTTCTTTTTCTATTCCTAATATTTTAGTAGGTCCTAATATACAATTTTCAAGGACTGTAAGATTATTGAATAAGTTAAAATTTTGAAAAACCATACCTACTTTTTGACAATATTTTTCTTTTTTAATATTACCTGTAAGTACGTTTTCATCATGAAACTTTATTTCTCCTTGAGTTGGTATTTCAAGTAAATTTATACATCTTAGTAGAGTTGATTTACCACTACCTGATGAACCTATTATACTAATCACTTCTTTTTCTTCTACATCAAGATTAATATTTTCTAATACTGTTCTATTTCCATATATTTTTTTAAGATTATTTATTTTTAATATTTTATTCATATAAGTCCCCTATTCTACAATTTCGTATGTACTACTTCCGTCCATTTTAACTTCTATATATTTAAGTAATTTGCTAAGTACTGTTGTTAATATGAAATATATAACACAAGTAATTATAAATACCTCATAATATCTAAAATTTGTACCTGCAATTTGTTTTGAAATTGTATATAGTTCTGTTACACCTATTGCAAATAATACTGCTGAGTCTTTTATGTTTATTATAAATTCGTTACCAACAGCTGGTAAAATATTTCTTACTGCTTGTGGTAAAATGACATATATCATTGCCTGTTTATGAGTAAATCCAAGTGACATTGCAGCTTCATATTGACCATTATCAATAGATAATATTCCTCCTCTTATTATCTCTGATAAATATGCTCCTGTATTTACTGATATTATTATCATTGCAGCAACCATAGGTGTTAAGTTTATATCAAATACCTGACCTAGTCCATAGTAAAATATCATAGCTTGAACTATCATCGGAGTTCCTCTAAATACTGATATATAGACTGCATTTATCTTCTTTAGTATATAGTATATGAAATTATGTAATTTTTTTCTTTTATCTTTTATTGATGCAGTATTTACTAGTGCTACTATCATTCCAATAATAAAGCCTACTCCTGTACCAATAATTGCTAAATATACTGTTGTTAGTGTACCTATTAGATATTTTATACCATAATTTTGTAATATGTTTTTAACTAAAGCTAAAAATCCTAATTCTTCTTCATTTTCAGCATCATTTTGAAGCGGTTGATTTTTTATTGCATCTTGCATTAAATTTTCTCTTGTACTTTTTGAAATATTTGATAATGCTTTATTTACTTCATTAACTAATGTCGTATTTCCTTTTTTTACACCAATTGCAACATTTACTTCATCTTTATCATATGAAAATCCGTTATCTTTAAAATCTACAAAACTAATACTTGTATCAGAAAAACTTGCTGATAATGCACTTGGTCTTTCTGCTATGTATCCATCTATTTTACCTGAATTAAGTGCAACTACCATTGCTGGAAAATTCTCCATTGCAACTTGTTTTTTTGCATCTTTTAATTGATCAATTAATCCATAGTGTAATGTATTTAATTGACCTGTTATTTTTGCATCTGTAAAGTCATTTAAAGTCTTAGAATTTGCATATTTACCGTCTTTTTTTACAACTACAACTATATCTGCCTCATAATATGAATTAGTAAAATCAATACTCTTTTTTCTTTCATTAGTTGGTGACATTCCAGCTATAACTAAGTCTATTTTATCTGAATTTAGTGCTGGACCTAGTAATGAGTCCCAATCACTTGGTACAATTTCAAGCTCTCTATCAAGTGATTTTGCAATTAATTTTGCAATTTGTACATCATATCCATTTGCATAACCTGTAGGTATTTTTACAGCTCCATTGGCATCATCTTTTTGGTACCAATTAAATGGTGCATAACCTACCTCCATTCCAACTCTTAATACTTTCTTTTCACTGCTAAAACTAAATATTGAAAATATTGTTAGTAGTGATAATAAAAATTTCTTCAACGCTAATCTCTCCTTTATTTTATTTTGAATAAAAAAACTGATAGATTAGCTATCAGTGTATATCAAAAAAATTATATACAATTGATAGCTCAACATTATTTCTAATGACAGTTATGTATGTATTCCATACATCCCCAATAATCAGGTTTGCACGCCCATTATTTCGGCAAAAATTCCTTTTATTTGTTTCATAGGTCGCCACCTCCACAAACTACTAATAATTTATGCTCCTCTATCCTTTTGTTTTTCATTATATTAATTAAATTTATTTTACTGCAATAACCTCAATTTCAACTAATGCTGATTTTGGTAAACTTTTAACAGCAAATGCTGATCTTGCAGGATATGGCTCAGTAAAAAATGTTGCATATACCTCATTTACCTTTGTAAAATCGTTTATATCGTCAAGTAATACTGTCGTTTTTATAACATCTGACATTTTATATCCATTTAACTTCAATATATTTTCTATATTTGTTAATGACTGTTTTGCTTGTTCTACAACACTTTCTTTTAATGTGTTTGTAATAGGATCAAGCCCTAATTGTCCTGAAATATATATTGTATTATTTGAAATTCTAAATGGTGAATAAGGTCCTACTGCCTTAGGTATTAAATTTTCCATAATTCTCCTAACTTATTATATCATATTAATATTTTTTGTCTATTATGTTCTATAATTTTCTAAGCTTTTTTTGTTTTTATTAAATGTTAATTTCTTTATAGCTTTTACTTCTATTTGTCTTATTCTTTCTCTTGTTACATCAAAAATCTTACCAACTTCTTCTAGTGTTTTTGGTGAACCGTCATCTAATCCAAATCTATGTCTTAATACTTGTTCTTCTCTTTCATTTAGAGTATCTTTTAAAATATCTTCTAATTTTTCACGAAGAAGTACTCTAGTTGTTGCATCATATGGATTTAAGAATTTATCATCTTCAACAAAATCTCCTAGTTCACTATCATCTTCACTACCTACTGGTGTTTCTAGTGAAATTGGATCTTGATTCATTTCAAGTATACTTTTTACTTTATCTACAGGAAGTTCAAGTTTAAGTGCTAAATCTTCTGGTGTTGGTTCTTTTCCTGTTTCTTGTAAAATTATTCTACTTTCTTTTTTTATCTTGTTTATTGTTTCTATCATATGAACAGGTATTCTTATTGTTCTACCTTGATCTGCTATTGCTCTTGTAATAGCTTGTCTTATCCACCAAGTTGCATATGTTGAAAATTTGAATCCTTTTTCATATTCAAACTTTTCTACTGCTTTCATAAGTCCCATATTACCTTCTTGTATTAAATCAAGTAATTTTAGACCCCTATTAGTATGTTTTTTAGCAATACTTACAACTAATCTTAGATTTGATTCAATAAGTTTTTGCTTAGCTATAGTATCTCCTTCAAGAACTTTTTGTGCAAGTTCTATCTCATCTTCATGCGTAAGTAATGGTATTTGCCCTATTTCACGTAGATACATTTTTATAGGTTCGTCTACATCCATATTTTCAGCAATTTTCATTATATCATCGCTTAGCATTTTTTCTACTTCGCTATCATCTATCTTTTCATAAGGTATAGTTAATATTTCAACCTTTTTCTCTTTTTTTTCTTCTTTTGGAGTTTTTGCATCTTCAACAACTGTAATACCTTCACTTTTAATTTTAGAAATTAGTTGCAATATTTTTTCTTGACTAAACTTACTAGAAAGCAATTCATTTATTTCTTTTATGTTTATTGTTTTGTTTTCACGTGCTTTTTTAAGCAACATCAATAAATTATTTTTCAAATTTTGTTTTCTGTCAGCCATGCAATCTCCCTTTCCTTATATTCTTTATATATATTATATGCGTTTTCAATCTGCTTAATGTCTCTGCTTTTGTCTATACTTTTTAGTATTTTCTTTATTTCAATGCTTCTTTCATATGCATCAATAGGTATATTATTAATGCCTCCATACTGAGCTATAATGATGTCAAGCACTTCATTTATCTCTTTTTTTATCCACTCCCTATATAATACTGCATGATTATTTTTTATTATATTTTCATTTTGATATTGTGTAGTAATTTGAAAGTATATTTCTTCTTCTTCAGCATCAAAATTCACCATTTCTATATTATTAAATTTATTTTTTGAAAGTTTAACAAATATATTTTCAAGATATGGATTGGTAAATTTAAAATTTTTAAATAAATTAAAATATTCTTTTTGTAGACATAATAATCTTATTGTCTCTTCTTCTAATGAATCTTGTTTAGTTTTAAAACTAACTGTTTCATTTTCTTCTTTTTTTTGTTTTTCTTTTACATTTTGATTATTTAATTTTATAAATTTTAAATATTTTTTAACTGTACTTATATCAAGTTCAAGATTATTTGATAGTCTTTTTGAAAACTCATCACGATAGATATCGTTTCTTAAGGTACTAAAAAACTGCTTCATATCTTCTATAATTTTAAGTTTTGCAGGTATTTTACTAATGTCATAATCTTTTTTATAATAATCATAAATATAGTCAAATGAATCCTTAGAATTTTTCATTTTTTCTAAAAACTCATCTTTTCCATATTTAAATAAGAATTCATCTGGATCTTTTGCCATTTTGTTTAAACTTAATATTCTAATATTAAACTCATATTTATTAAGTAATAATATAGTTCTAAGTTTAGCATTATTTCCAGCTTCATCATCATCATATGCAATAATTATATTATTTGTAAATTTTTTTAAAAGTTTTGCTTGGTTGTCAGTAAATGATGTACCAAGACTTGCCACAGTTTCAGAAAAACCGTGTTTATGTAAGCTTAACACATCAAAAAAACCTTCAACTAAAATACAATATTCTCTTTTAATTATTGACTTTCCTTCATCAAATATACCAAAAAGCTCATCACTTTTTTTAAATATCAAACTTTCTTTTGAGTTTAAATATTTAGGTATTTCTTTATCACTACCTATATATCTTCCACCAAAAGCTATAATTTGCTTTTTTATGTTATATATAGGAAAAGTTATTCTATTTCTATATACGTCATATATGCTCTCATTTGTCTTTTTTACAATTCCAAGTTCTTGCAATTCTTCAAGACTATACTTATCTTTAAGCTTTTCATATACATTATTCCATTCATCTTTAGCATATCCTATTTTAAATCTTTTTATATCCTCTAATGTATATCCTCTTTTTAATAAGTATTCTTTTGCATTTTCATCTTCGTTTAAATTTTGAACGTATATATCACAGACATCTTTTAAAATTTCATAATATTTACTATTCTTATCATCATGTAAAAAATAGTTTGAATTTTTTAAAATTACACCATATTTTTTAGAAAGTTCTTGAACTGCTCTAGTATAACTAAGATTATTTATTTTCATATAAAAACTGATGGCATCACCACCTATATTTGAACTAAAATCTTTGAATATCTTTTTTTCAGGACTTACCATAAAAGATGGTGTGTTTTCATTTTTAAATGGAGAGTATCCTTTATAGCCAGAACCCGATTTTTTTAAATCAACATATTGACTTATTAGGTCAACAATATCAATTTTTGCTAGTAGCTCTTCTCTTTCCTCTGATGTAATCATAATTATACTCCTCAATATCTAGTTTAATACAATATTTGATAATGTCAAGTTAATTTTCTTCAATTATTATTTCATCATTCATTATTTCTTCAAAAACTACATCCATAACCTTGTGTTTTGGTATCCCACCTACAAATTTTTCTCTTGCAACTTTTCCACATGCTATGGCTAATTCATATTTATTTGGTATTTTTTTCATTAAATCGTCTGCTGTTATTTTTTTATTTTCCATTATTCTCACCATTAATTATATTTATTAATTCTTGTATAGATATTTCTAGCTCTTTATTTACAATTACGTAGTCGTATTTTTTTTCATACTCTAATTCTTTTTTTGCGTTTTCTAATCTTTTTAGTATGATTTCTTCACTATCTGTATTTCTTGCTCTTAATCTATTTTCTAATATATTTTCATCTTCTGTTCTACAAAAAATTAAAATTGCATCAGGTCTTTTTGATTTTGCAATTATACCACCTTGAACATCTATTTCAAGTATAACATTTTGACCAAGTTCAAGTTTTTTATCTATTTGTGATATAAGTGTACCATAATAATTACCATGTACATTTGCATATTCAAAAAATTCATCATTTTCAATTTTTTTCTCAAACTCATTAGTAGTTAAAAAATAGTAATCAACACCATCTACTTCACCAACTCTTGGTTTTCTTGTTGTAGCTGAAATTGATAAAGGTATATTTAGTATATCTCTTACTTTTTTTGTAATAGTTGATTTTCCAGAGCCAGATGGTCCAGAAACTATAAATAACTTCCCTTTCATTATACTATAGCTCCTTTATATTCAAACAAGGGAGAACGAGAGCTCTCCCATTATTTATTCTTTTATTATAATATTAATATCTTGATAATCTCTAAATCCTGTACCACTTGGTATTTTCTTACCTATAGTAACATTTTCTTTTAGTCCTTCAAGTCTATCTACTTTACCTTCAATTGCAGCATTTGCAAGTACTTTTGTTGTTTCTTGGAATGATGCAGCTGATATAAAGCTTTCAGTATTAACCGCAGCCTTTGTTATACCTTGTATAATTGGTTCATAAGTTGCAGGTTCTTTACCTTTTGATTTTAATACTTCATTTTCTTTTTCTATTTGTTTTCTATCAACAAGTTCATCTTCTAGGAATAATGATGCTCCTGATGTTACAATTCTTACTTTTTGGAACATTTGTTTTACAATAATTTCAATATGCTTATCATTTACTGAAACACCTTGTCCTCTATATACACCTTGAACTGATTCAAGTATAAATTGTTGTGCTGCAACAGCACCTTTTATTCTTAATATATCATGTGGTGATATAGGTCCATCTGTTATTTTAGCACCTTTTTCAATAAGCATTTCATTTGTAATTACAAGTCTTTCTCCTCCTTGTATTACATATTGTTTTATTTCAGTTCCATTTTCAGGATCTACTATTGAAATAGTACGTGTACCTTTTTTGTTTTTTACATCATCTTTAAATATTATTCTTCCTGAATAATCAGCTAATGTAGCTTTACCTTTTGGATTTCTTGCTTCAAATAATTCTTGTACTCTTGGAAGACCTCCAGTGATATCCTTATTACCTTCATTTGTCTTAATTATTTTAGCAATAATTTCTCCAGATTTTACCTTATCTCCTTCACTAAACATCAAGTATGAACCATAAGGTATGCTGTATTCAGCAACTTTCTTATTATTCTTGCCATATATTATTGCTCTTGGATTTATTTCACTATTTTCTGATGGTTTAACTGCTAATTTTTCAACAACATCATATTTGATATCGTGGTTTTCTTTAATATAGATATCTCTAAATTCAATCTTACCAGATTCTGTTGTAATTATTGGTGTTTGATATGGATCAAATTCTGCTATAATCTCACCTTTTTTAACACTGTCTCCATTTTTAAACATTAATTTTGAACCTGTTGGTATTTCATATCTATGTTTACCAATTATTGCTCTAGCAGTTTGAGATGCTACAACTTCATTGTCGTTTTCATCTTTTATTAATACTAAGTCAACATATTTTATCTTACCATTAGCATCTGCTCTATAGTTTGTTTGTACACTTGCTGCTGTTGCTACCCCTCCTGTATGGAAAGTACGCATCGTAAGTTGTGTCCCAGGTTCTCCTATTGATTGTGCAGCTATAACTCCTACTGCTTCACCTTTTAATATTTCTTTATGGTTTGATAAGTCTATACCATAACATTTCTTACATACACCTTTTTCAAGTTTACATGTAAGTGGTGATCTTACCATTACTTCTGTTATTTCAAGTTTTTCAATCTTGCTAACAAGTTCATCAGTTACAAGCTCATTATATTTTGCAATTACTTCTCCATCAAGAACTAAGTCTTTTGCAAGATTTCTTCCATATATTCTTTCAGAAAGTTTTTCAATAACTTCTCCAGATTCAACTAAATCAGATACTAAAATTCCTTCTTCAAAGCAACCACAATCATCTTTATTTACTATTACTTCATGTGATATATCAACTAATCTTCTTGTTAAGTATCCTGAATCGGCAGTTCTTAACGCTGTATCGGCAGATCCTTTTCTTGCACCATGTGATGACATAAAGAAGTCTAACACACTAAGACCTTCTCTAAAGTTAGCCTTAATTGGTTTTTCCATGATTCTACCTTGAGTATCAGCCATAAGTCCTCTCATACCACCTAATTGACGCATTTGTGCTATTGAACCTCTGGCTCCTGAAGTTGCCATCATATAAACTGGGTTAAATTCATCAAGATTATTCATCATATCATCTGTAACTTTTGTTGTTACTTCAGACCATATTTCTACTGTTCTTCTATATCTTTCTTCATTTATTATTTTACCTTGTCTATATTCTTTTTCAATTGCTAACACATTTTTTTCTGCTTCTGCAATTAATGCTTTTTTAGTTTCAGGTATTTCAAGATCTCCAACACTTACTGTAACTCCGGCAATTGTTCCGTAGTGATATCCAAATTCTTTTATTTTATCAAGTAATTCTGAAGTTTTTTGTGGTCCGAATTTTTTATAAAGACTACTTATTAAATTACCTATTTCTTTTTTACCGTATGTTTTTGTATAATCTCTTACTTCTTTAGGTAACATTGTTGCAAACATAAGTCTACCTGGTGTTGTTGTTACAATCTTACCGTCTATTCTTACATCAACTAATGCATGTGTCCCTATCTTGTTATTTTGGTATGCAGTTATCATTTGATTTTTATTTGAAAATCTAAGTCCTTCACCTTTTTCACCTGCTCTTGATTTAGTCATGTAGTAACAACCCATAACCATATCTTGAGATGGAACTGCAATTGGTTTTCCACTTGAAGGTGCAAGTAAGTTGTTTGTTGATAACATAAGTATTTTTGCTTCCATTTGTGCTTCTGGAGATAATACCAAGTGTACTGCCATTTGGTCTCCATCAAAGTCAGCATTGAATGCAGAACATACTAATGGGTGAAGTCTTATTGCTTTACCTTCTATTAATGTAGGTTCAAATGCTTGTATTGAAAGTCTGTGTAATGTTGGGGCTCTATTTAATAGAACTGGGTGATTTTTTATAATCTCTTCTATTAATTCCCATACATTTTCATTTTCTTCTTCTACCATTTTTTTAGCAATTTTAATGTTAGTAGCTAATTCTCTTTTAACTAACTCTCTCATTAAAAATGGTTTATATAGTTCTAATGCCATTTTCTTAGGAAGTCCGCATTGATTCATCTTAAGTGATGGTCCTACAACTATAACAGATCTTCCTGAATAGTCAACACGTTTACCAAGTAAGTTTTGTCTAAATCTTCCTTGTTTTCCTTTTAACATTGATGATAATGATTTAAGTTCTCTATTATTTTGAGATAATATTGCTTTACCTCTTCTACCATTATCAATTAAACAGTCAACAGCTTCTTGTAACATTCTTTTTTCATTTTTAACCATAGTTTCAGGTGCATGCATATCAAGTAGCTTTTTAAGTCTTGTATTTCTGTTTATTACTCTTCTATATAGATCATTTAAATCAGAAGTTGCAAAACGTCCACCGTCTAATTGTACCATAGGTCTTAAATCTGCTGGCATTACAGGTAATACTGTTAATATCATCCATTCAGGTCTATTTCCTGATGTTATGAAATCTCTTACTATTTTTAGTCTTTTAACTATTTTCTTTCTTCTTTGTGCTGAATTTACTTCTTCTAATTCAGCTTCAAGTTTTTTATCTAATTCTTCTAAATCAATGTCTTTTAGTAATGTTAGAACTCCTTCAGCTCCCATTTTAGCTACAAAGTCTTTTTTATTTTGTTGTTTAATAAGTTCGTATTCTCTACTTTGAATAATGCTTCCTCTTGGATTTTCTTCATCACCATTTATTACTATATATTTAGAGTGATATAAAACAGATTCTAAATCTTTTGTTGAAACTCCTAAAAGTAAACTCATTTTGTTTGGAGTCCCTTTTGAGTACCATATATGTGCTATTGGTGTAGCAAGTTCAATATGCCCCATACGTTCTCTTCTTATTTTAGAAGTTGTAACATCTACTCCACATTTTTCGCACTTTATACCTTTATGTTTTAATCTTTTGTATTTACCACAAGAACATTCATAGTCTTTAGACGGTCCAAATATTCTTTCACAAAATAATCCGTCTGGTTCAGGCTTTAAAGTTCTATAGTTTATTGTTTCAGCTTTTGTAACTTCTCCATAAGACCATTCTCTAATCTTTTCTGGAGATGCTAATTTTATTTGAATACTATCAAAATCTCTTATACTCATTTAATTTTGACTCCTTACATATCTATGTTATTATCTAACTCTATTTGTTCCCCGTCTCTATTGTATAGACTAATATCAAGTCCTAGTGATTGGAATTCTTTCATTAATACTTTAAATGATTCTGGTGCATCTGCTTCTGGCATCGCTTGTGCTTTTACTATAGCTTCATATGTTTTTGTTCTTCCGTTTATGTCATCTGATTTTACTGTTAACATTTCTTGTAAAATACTTGATGCTCCATAAGCTTCTAATGCCCAAACTTCCATTTCTCCAAGTCTTTGTCCACCAAATTGTGCCTTACCACCTAATGGTTGTTGTGTTACAAGTGAGTATGGTCCTATTGCTCTTGCGTGCATCTTATCTTCAACTAAATGGTGTAGTTTTAACATATACATTCTACCTACAGTTACTGGATTATCAAATGGTTCTCCAGTTCTACCATCTATTAGTTTTACCTTACCTGTTCTGCTAAATCCTGCTTCTTCAAGTTTATCTTTTACATCTTCTTCACTTGCTCCGTCAAATACAGGTGTTGCAATATATTGTCCTAAAGTACCAAGTGCAAGTCCTAAGTGTACTTCTAATACTTGCCCTATATTCATACGTGATGGCACTCCAAGTGGATTTAAACAAATATCAACTGGTGTACCGTCTTCTAAGTGTGGCATATCTTCAACAGGTAGTATTCTTGAAACAATACCTTTATTACCGTGTCTTCCAGACATTTTATCCCCAACAGTTATTTTTCTCTTTTCGGCAATATATATTCTTATTAATTTATTAACACCGGCTTTTAAATCATCTCCGTTTTCTTTAGATAATTCTAAAACGTCAACTACTGTACCTTTTACACCGTGTGGTAATCTAAGTGATGTATCTCTTACATCTTTTGCTTTTTCTCCAAATATTGCTCTTAATAGTTTTTCTTCTGCTGGTGGTTCAGTTTCTCCCTTAGGTGTTACTTTACCAACAAGTATGTCATCTGGATTTACATATGCTCCTACTCTAACTATACCGTTTTCATCAAGATTTCTAAGTGCTTCTTCTGAAATATTTGGTATTTCTCTTGTTATTTCTTCATCACCTAATTTTGTTGTTCTTGCTTCAATGTCAAATTCTTCAATATGTAGTGATGTAAATACATCATCTTTTCTTAGTCTTTCTGAAATTAAAATTGCGTCTTCGTAGTTATATCCTTCCCAAGGTATAAATGCAATTAATACGTTTCTACCTAGTGCTAAATCTCCACCTGCAGTTGATGGTCCATCTGCTAAGATTTGACCTTTTGTTACTTTTTGGTTTAAGTCAACTATAGGTTTTTGATGTAGACACATTGATTGGTTTGATTTTTCAAAATTTAAAAGTCTATGTACATATTCTTTACCATTTTCATCTGTTACTACTACTTTTCTAGCATCTACTTTTGTTACAGTTCCTGCTGTTTTTGAAACCATAACAGCCCCTGAATCTATTGCAACTTTTCTTTCAAGTCCTGTTCCAACAAGTGGTGCTTCTGTTCTAAGTAGAGGTACTGCTTGTCTTTGCATGTTTGAACCCATTAATGCACGGTTGGCATCATCGTGTTCTAAAAATGGTATTAGTCCAGCTGATACTGATACTAATTGTTTTGAAGATACGTCCATTAAATCAACCATATTTTTATCTATTGTTACAATTTCATCATCATATCTACATACAGGATTTGTAAGTAAGTTTCCTTTTTCATCTGTTGGTGTATCTGCTTGAGCTATGAATAATCCTTCTTCTTCATCTGCTCCTAAGTATTTTATTTCATCAAATTTTGCAACACCGTTTTCCACTTTTATATATGGTGTTTCTATAAATCCATATTTATTTACTTTACCATATGTTGAAAGTGATGCTATAAGTCCTATATTCGGTCCTTCTGGTGTTTCTATTGGACATATTCTTCCATAGTGTGAGTTATGTACGTCACGCACTTCAAACCCAGCTCTATCTCTTGAAAGTCCACCTGGTCCTAATGCTGATATTCTTCTTTTGTGTGTTAATTCACTTAGTGGATTTGATTGATCCATGAATTGTGATAATTGTCCACTTCCAAAGAATTCTTGTATTAAGGCATTAAGTGGTTTTGTGTTAAGTAAGCTTTGTGGAGTTAATGTGTATATATCTTGTGTTGTCATTTTTTCTTTTACCATTTTAGCCATCTTGATCATACCACCCTTAAGTTGTATTGCAAGTAGCTCTCCAACACCTCTAACACGTCTGTTTGATAAATTATCAATATCGTCTGTTGTTCCTTCTCCTCTAATTAGTTTTCTAATATAGTTTATTGTTGCAACAACATCGTCTTTTGTTATTACTATTTCTGTATCTGGTAAATTTAGTTTAAGTCTTTTATTTATCTTGTATCTTCCAACATTTGCTAAATCATATCTTTGTGAGTTAAAAAACATTGGTTTTATAAGTGTTTTTGCACTTTCAAGTGTTACTAAATCTCCAGGTCTTAATTTTTTGTATATTTCAATTATAGCTTCATCTGAATTTTTTGTTGTATCCATTAAAATTGAGTTAGCAAGCGGTTGATCTTCTGGTTTTACTTCCCAGAAATTAAGTTCTTTTAATTTTACAGAAACTATATTTTCAATTGTTTGCTCATCAATTCTCTTACCTGATTCTACAATATATTCACCAGTTGTTTCATTAATTACATCATCTTTAGCAAAAAATCCATCTATTTTTGATTTTATTGTTTCAACAAGTTCTGCTTTTGGATATTTTTTGTATATGCTTGCAAGATCAATAGTTTTTGATTCAAAAAATTCATCAATTATTTCTTCATTTGTTTTGAAAAATTCAACAGCTTTTAAAAATACTGTTGCTGGAACTTTCTTTCTTCTATCAATTTTTACATTTAAACCATCTTTTTTGTCAACTTCAAACTCAAGCCATGTACCTTTATATGGTATAATTTTACCAACGTACATATCCTTACCTGTTTGCATATCAATTTCTTTATTAAAAGTAATACCTGGTGCTCTATGAAGTTGTGATACTACAACTCTTTCTGCTCCATTAATAACGAAAGTTGCCTTATCTGTCATTAAAGGTATTTCACCAAAATGCACTAGTGATTCTTGTATTTCACCTGTCTTATTATTTGTAAGTCTTAATTTTACTTTTAATTGACCTGAGTATGTCTTCTCTCTTCTCTTACATTCTAGTTCATCATTTAACGGTTCATCATTATCATGTATTTCATAGCTTACATATTCTAGCTTTAAAGTCCCGTGGCTTGATTCTATTGGAAATAATTCTTTAAAAATCGCCTCTAGTCCTTTCTCTTCTCTTTGCATAGGCTCAACATTAGCTTGCAAAAAGTCTTCATATGAGTTTAGTTGAAACTCAAGAAAATCTGGCATTTCTCCTCTATCTTTTATTTTACCAAAACTGTATCTTTCTATCAGTTTTTTCATTTATTTCTTTCCTCCCTGTAAAAGAATTACAAAAATATTTTAAATTTATAAATTAACGGATTTTTGATATTTATGAAAAGCGTAAAAGACACCCTACTGACAAATGATGTAGAGTGTCTATTCATTAATCTACTTATTTAACTTCTACTGTTGCTCCAGCAGCTTCTAATTTAGCTTTTATTTCTTCAGCTTCTTCTTTAGAAACTCCTTCTTTTAATTTAGCTCCTGCAGTTTCTACTAATTCTTTAGCTTCTTTTAATCCAAGACCTGTAATTCCTCTTACTTCTTTAATTACATTTATCTTGCTTGCTCCTGCTGATGCTAAGATTACATCAAATGATGTTTTTTCTTCAACAGCTGCTGCTGCTCCACCTGCTGCTGCTACTGCAACTGGTTGTGCTGATACTCCAAAAGTTTCTTCTATTGCTTCTACTACTTCTTTTAATTCTAATACTGACATTGATTTTAAATCTTCTATAAATTGTTCTTTATTGAACGTCATTTCTATTTCCTCCTATATTTTTAATTAAGCTTCTTTCTTTTCAGCTACATTTGTTAATGCAACTGCTAACATACGAACTGGACTTAATAATCCAAATGCTATTTGTCCTAATAGTTCTTCTCTTGATGGAAGTTTTGCTAATGATTCAACAACTGATTTGTCTACTAGACCGCTTTCAACATATCCACCTTTAATATCAAGTTTGTTTATTTTTTTACTGTATTCATATACTGTTTTTGATGGTGCAACTCCGTCTTCATAACCAACTACGAATGATGTTGTACCTTCAAGTAATGAACCAAATTCTAAGTCAACTCCAACTTCTTTAAGTGCTAATTTAACAAGTCTGTTTTTAGCTACAAAATATTCAACACCGTTTGCTCTTGCAAATCTTCTAAGTTCTGTATCTTCATTAACTGTTATTCCTTTATAGTCAACAAAAACCATTGCTTTCATGTTTTCTAATTTTGAAACAAGTTTTTTTACTTCATCAACTTTATATTGTGCTGCCATACATATTCACCTCCTATTTACTAAAAAAAACCTCTAAGCCAGAGGTAAAATATATTATGTATAACACAACATTATTTTATATTTTATACCTCGGTAGGATTTACTGTAACCTACTGTCTTTGGCTTTGTTTTTTAATACATATATTATTATACACAAAATATTATTTTTGTCAAGGTTTTTATACATATTTTTTATTAATTGTGTTAAATTCCAAAATAAATGAGTCTTTTTTACAATAATCCTACCTTTTTATAGCTTATTTATTTTTGTAGTTTAACAATATTTTGTACAAATTTAGTAATATCAGATTGAATTTCATTTATATTAATTATAAAATAGATGTAACGAAGAATTTTTATTAATAAATATTATACAAGTAATAGAAACAAGAAAGCAACACAAGATATAATAACTACTAACATAATGGTTCTTATGATGTAAAACGATAAAATAAGGCGAAAATATAAATGGTATAAATGCAATTAGTAGTAGAATTATCGCAGAACAATTAGGTAAACAACATAACAATGTTATAAGAGATTTAGAAAATATTTTATCAAATTCTGAGAACTCAAATTTGAGTTCTCTAATAATTTCAAGCTCTTATAAGGTTAAAGGTCAGAATAGAGAATACAAAGAATACCTACTAACAAAAGATGGGTTCACTTTATATATGTTTAACATTCAGGGATATAATGATTTTAAAATGGCATATATAAATGAATTTAATAAAATGGAACAGGAATTAAAAATTTCATTTAATTTTGAATCTCTAACTGAAGATGAAAAAAGAATATTTTTAAGAAATAACATAAAAGAGCAAAACAAAATACTTTTTGATACTGCCAAAAATTGTGGTGTCAATAATTATGGTAAATTCAATAATTATGGATATCAAGGTCTTTATGACGGAGAAACTGCTAAAGATATAAAGAGAAGAAAAAAAATTGACGAAAAAGAAGATATATTGGATTATATGTATTCTACTGAAGCAGCAGCAAATCTATTTAGAATTACACAAACAGATGAAAGACTAAAGATTGGAGACATTACAAATGAGGATAAGGCAAATGAAAAACATTATGAAATAGGTAAAAAAGTAAGGCAGACAATGATTGATATAAGTGGAATTGCACCAGAAAAATTACCAACTCCAGAAAAAAGCATTAAAGAAATAGAGCAAAAAAAGAAAAAACAATTGGAATCAAATTCTAAAAACAACAAATTAGAATGATAACGTTGTACTTGCATCCCTCAAGACAACAAGAATATTTTGGCTTTGATTCATTCTATTTTCTTAATTTACTCATAAAAAAACTACACCAATATTTGGGGTGTAGTATATTTTAACATATTTTTATTTTAGTAATTTTCTTATTTTATAAATGATATATATTCCTATTATTAAAGCTAAAAAGCTTAATACAGTTGCCAATACTTTTAATACCATATTATGACCTCTTTCATTGAATTTAGTTTATAAACATGATAACATTATATTAGGAGCGGATATTTATGTCCACAACCCTATTAAAGCTATAAATACTTATAATATAAGTATTGTCTGAATTTTAATTAACCTTGGAGTTTTTTACTCTAAGGTTTTTTATTAATTTTCAAGACTGTTTTCAACTTGTTCTATACTTTCATATCCTTTTTTCTTAACAATGTCTGTAAATATTTTTTCAACCAGATTATATTCTAGACTTTTTACATACTCAAAATAGTATAAATTTGTAGTATATGAATACGTCATATGTTCTCCTACTAAATATACTCTAGCACTTGTAAGCTCATCTTCAATATTATTTTCAGTAGGTCTACATAGTTTTGCAAACTTTGGATATTTTTCTTTAAATTCTATTTCCCATTTCATAACGATGTTTTCAATACGTTCAATTACCCTTGTTTTCATTGGATCTTCTCTTGGTAAATATTTTTTTATATTTTCATATTCATCAGGATGTGTTGTTTTCATCATATACGCATATTTTTCAAAGAGCATATTTCTTCCTTGCTCTTCTGCAATTAACATATCATTAAGATAACTATCTTGTATTTCTTCCGTTAAATTTTCCCATTGTGTTGTACGGTTAATATAGAATTCTTCTTTATTATCCTGACAAAAAGCACGTCCACCTGTATTATTAAGGTTAGTAAATAAGTCCCATTCCATATCAACAATTTGTTTAACTATTCCCACATTAATCACTCCAGCAACCTATTTTTCTTATATTCTCATCTTGTATTTTATCTTGTATTAAAATACCACATTCTATTAAATCTCTTACATTATTTAGATTAAATTGTTTTTCTAAATCTTCTATTATATTATTTGTTATTTCATCTATTATATTTATTTTCGTGTTATAACTAGTATCTTGCATAACAAGTTTTTTTAGAAGTTCATATGTACGGTTATCTATATCTTTTAACATTTTATGTTGCCATTTATAGTAAGGGCTGTATTTTTTATTTATTAAAAAATACATTTCTATTACATTTGTTATAAAAAGACCAAGAGCTTGATTACTTGCCACATACTCATTTCTTCTTATACATCTAGTATAGTTATATATGCCTTCTCTATGTATTTGCATACATCTAGTTGTAATCATATTAAGCCTTATATCTTCTGGATAATATTTTACTTTTTCACGTACTTCACTTATTATTCCAAGTTCATCTATAAATATTTCACCATTAGTAAAAGAAGATAACAAATATTGAGGTATATATCTATAATCCATATTATTTTGGGGAACTGTTCCTAAAAAACTTGATATATATTCGTTAACATCTAAAAATCCACGTCTATTAGAACCAAATTCACTTGTATCCATTATTTTATAACCCATATATGTTGGACTTAGCTCTTTTAAAAATTTATCTATATCATCTTTATATTTTCTATAGTCTTCACTTGATATGAAAATACAAGGCATAGGATAAAAATCATGATCTCTTGATATCATGTCGTCAAAACCATAACATTCTGAACCATATCCAATTAATCCAGCTGATATTTTAAAATTAAACCTTTTTTTAATTTCATTATAAAGTACTTCTTCAAAATATTTTTTAGATAACTCTAAACCACTCATTTCTTATTTCTCATTTCCATTGTTTCTTCAACCACTTTAATATTTTCTATTAGATTTTGATAACTTCTACTATTTTCACCAAATGAATCTTTACAAATAACTAGGCTTTTATTAAATAGTTCTAATGATTTTTCAAATTGTCCTTTTGAGAACATAGCAACTGCTAAGTTATTTAAAGCCGCTGAATACATAGAGTGGTTTTCACCTACTTCTTTTTTGTATATTTCAAAACATTCATCAATACATTTATCAGATTTTTCTATGTCACCTAATGTTCTATAAACAACGCCAAGATTATTTAAAGTAGTAGCAAAAGCAATTTTACTATCTTGCATATCTTTTAATATATCATAGCTTATTAAATGTAATTTAAGAGCTTCGTTAGCATTGTTTGTATCTTGATAAAATAATCCAAGATTATTACATACTCCTGCATATTCATAACTATTTTCCATATCATTTGCCTTATAAACCCTTATTACTTCTAAATACATTTTTTCAATTTCATCGAACTTATTTGCAAATCTATATACTTCTGCTAAATTAAGACAAGTAGTTGCATAAGGTATACTATCTTTTGAAAATTTATCAGCTAAAATATCTTTTGCTCTTGTAATACTTTCAATTGCAAGTTCGTATTCACCTATATATTTTGCAGAACCTCCTAATTCATTTAATATATTTATAGTTTGATTACTTGTACTACCATATACTTCTTCTGTAATCTTTGTCATTTCTTTTAATAATTCTACTTCTTCAATACCTTTACTTTCTCTTTGTAAGATTTGTCTTTTCTCAAACCCTTCTTTTAAAAAAGCTAATTTTTCTCTTATAGTCATAATACTCCCTACCATTTATTTGTAAATTCTATTAATTGCGATGCTATAGCTGGTTCAAGTGATGAATGCCCCGATGCATCAACAAAAACAAGTTCACAATTATCCATTTTTTTATATAATTCATAAGCACCACTTGGTCTACAATCAATATCATATCTACCATGGCATATCATAGTTCTTATATCTTTTATCTTATCAATATTATTTAAAATATAGTTATCTTCTGGCAAAAAACTTTTATTATAAAAATAGTGGCATTCCATTCTAGCTATTGCAATATCGTAGTCTGTAACCTCTTTTGGTATTTCTCTTTTATAAAGTGCAACACAACTAGTTTCCCAATCATTCCAATATTTTGCATAATATGAAACAACTTTCATATCATTTGAACCTAAATATTTAATATAACTTCCTATTATATCCTTTTTTTCTTCTTCATTTAATATTGAAATGTATTTTTCAAACTCTTGTGGGAAATAGTATCCTGCTCCCCCACAGTATAACCAGTCAACATCTTCTTGTCTTGCTAAAAATATTCCTCTTAATATCATTCCACTTACATATTTACTATAATTTATAGCATACACAAGACTAAGTGCTGTCCCCCAACTACCACCAAATAATATCCAACTTTCTACATTTAATTTTTTTCTTAATTTTTCCATATCTTCAACTAAATCAAAAGTTGTATTTTCTCTAAGTTCAACAAAAGGTTTTGATCTTCCACAACCTCTTTGATCAAATATTATTATTCTATACTTATCTTTATCAAAAAATCTTCTTGCAAGCTCTCCACTTCCACCACCAGGTCCACCATGTACATAAACTATTGGTATACCATCAGGATTACCACATTGCTCATAGTATATTTCATGTATATCTGACACTTTCAAATAGCCACTGTCATATGGCTTTACTTCATCATAAAGTTCTAACATATATATCACCTTTTTTTATTTATTGTAACATATTACAAAAAAAAGTAAAATGTATAATAAGTTAATAATATTAAACTAACAAAAATGGGTATGATAATGTATTTTATTAATTTTAGTTAATAAAATCATATTAAAGTAGATATATTGGCTCAAAAAGTATATAATTTATTGGGTAAAATTAAGTAAAGATTAAGGAGGATTAAAAATGAAATTTGAAGATAAGATTTTAGCGTTATATAAAAATGATAAAAATAGTCTTGATAGATATAGAAAATTACTAAATGAATACGAAAAAACATATGGGAAAAATGATGAATATGAATTTTTTAGTTCATCAGGTCGTACTGAAATAATTGGAAATCACACAGATCATAATTATGGGAAGGTTGTATGTGCTAGTATAAGTCTTGATTCAATAGCAGTCGCAACAAAAAATGATGAAAACAAGGTTAAAATTAGAAGTATTGAATATAACCAATATTATGAAATAAGTTTAGATGATTTAGAACCTAAGCATAATGAAACTTGGTCTTGCATACTAGTAAAAGGTATGTTAACTGCATTTAAAAAAATCGGTAATATAGGTGGACTTAATATTTGTATATCTTCAAATGTAATAGCATCTTCTGGAGTAAGTTCTTCTGCATCATTTGAAATGCTAATAGGTAGTATTATAAACTCGTATTATAACGAAGATAAATTAGATGTAATTAGTATTGCAAAAACTGGGCAGTATTCTGAAAATAAGAACTGGAATAAAAAATCTGGTCTTTTAGATCAAATAGCTTGTGCATATGGTGGTCTTATTTCTATCGATTTTAAAGATATTAAAAATCCAAAAATAACAAAATTAAATGCAAGTGATATTGAAAATATGTATGACATAATTTTAGTTCCAACAGGAGGAAGTCACGAAAGTTTATCAGATGAATATTCAGCAATACCAAATGAAATGATAAGCATTGCAAATACACAGCTTAGAAATATAGATAAAGACTTTGTTATAGACAACATGAATAAAATAAGAAAAAATTGTGGAGATCGTGCAGTATTACGTGCCTTACATTTTTTTGATGAAAATGACAGAGTTGACGATTTAATAGTAGCTATAGAAAATAAAAAGTATGATAAATTTTTAGATATCATAGAAAAATCTGGTGATTCTTCTTGGAAATATCTACAAAATTGTTATGTAAGTGCATATCCAAATGTGCAACCTATATCTATAATGCTTGCTCTTACAAAAGAATATATAGATAAAAATAATATAAAAGGAACTTGTAGAATACATGGTGGTGGATTTGCAGGTGTAATAATGGCTATGTTACCAAAATCTGATAGCGATAACTATATTAAATTCATATCAAAATATGTTAATGATAAGATATATAAGGTGAATATCAGAGAATATGGAGCAATAAATATCAAAAACGTTAAAAATATGATATAATTAAATGATAAACTTAAGGAGAATATTTATGGATAAATTATATTATGAGGGATACAACAATCTCAAAATACCATATTATGAATTTTTACATAAAGACGACAAAATTAGAAAGAACATTTTAATTATACATGATATTTTTGAACCATGTACTAGATATATTGAATTTGCTAACTTCTTATATCAAAATGATTATAACGTGTATATAATTGAATTAAGAGGTCATGGAGAGCTTAAAAACTCAGATATATTAGACTTTGGAGCAAATGGAATTGAAGCTGTAATTAGTGATATTAATCTATTTATTCATACTAAATTTTTAAATATGAATTATAAGGATATAATATTGTTTGGTCATGGTTATGGTGCACTTTTAGCTAGTTATCTTGGAATTAACAGTTCTTTTAAAAACTTAATATTGTCATCAATGCCACTTGAAAAAATAATAACAATAACAACTGGTATTATTAAAAATCAGTTAGAACATAAACTAGGTTTAAATGTTAGTACATTTAATAAAAATATCGAGATTTTTAATGCAAAATACAAAAATGAGAATAGATTTGCATTTTTAACAAGAGATAAGTTTGAGCAAAAAGAATTAGATGAGCTTATAGGCAATACTGAAGCTAGTCCAAAATTTTTTGCAGATATATTAAGACTTATGAGATATGTAAAAAGAAATTTAAAAAACATTAGAGAAGATGCTAATGTTCTAGTTGTTTATGGTTCAGATGACAACTCAATTTCACAAGAAAAATTAAAAAAATATATGATTAGAATAAATAACAAAGCAAGACATATTAATATATTAAAAAATGAAAACGGTAGAAGAGATAGTCTTCATGAAATAAATAAATTAACTGTCTTTAATGAAATTTTAAATTGGATAAACAATTTAGTGTAATATTACGAGAGGATACTTATGAACGAAATAAAAATATTTTCACCAATAAATAATGAATATTTAGGTAGCACAAAAGCAATGACAACAGATGAAATAGAAAGTTCAATACAAGATTTAAAAAATGCTTTTTCATCATTTTCTGAAACAAGTATATTAAAACGTGCAGAATATTTAAAAAACGTTGCTAAAGAGTTAGATGAAAATACAGAAGAACTTGCAAAATTACTTTCAATGGAAATAGCAAAACCATATAACTCATGTGTTGATGAAATAAAAAGATCAGTTTATATGATATATTATACAATAGAAGAAGCAATTAGAATAAATCCTGAAACTGCAAAAGGTGATAGTTACGGTGTAGATGGTAAAATTTCTATTTCTGAAAGAGAATCTTTAGGTGTTATTCTTTGTATTGCACCTTTTAACTATCCTATAAATCTTTCGGTTTCAAAGATAGTTCCTGCACTTATTACAGGAAATGTTGTACTATTTAAACCTCCTACACAAGGATCTTTAAGTGCTGTGAAACTTGCAAATATGTTTATAAAGCATATGCCTAAGAATGTAATTAAACTTGCTACAGGTAAAGGTAGTGTAATTGGTGACTATATTAACGAACATAAAGATATAAACTATATTAATTTTACAGGTAGTACAGCTGTAGGTAAACAAATAGCAAGTAAAGCCGGTATGAAAGGTCTTATGCTTGAACTTGGTGGTAAAGATGCAGCTATTGTACTTGAAGATGCAGATCTTGATAAGTGTGCAAAAGATGTAGTATCTGGTGCATTTAATTATTCAGGACAAAGATGCACTGCAATAAAAAGAGTTTTAGTAAAAAATGAAGTTGCTGATATTTTAGTAGAAAAAATACATGAGCACATAAAAAATTTAACAATTGGAAATCCATTAGATAACGCTGATATTACAGCATTAATTGATACTAAATCTGCAGATTTTGTTAAGGGTCTAATTGATGATGCAATAAATAAAGGGGCAAAACTTGTAATAGGTAATAAAAGAGAAGGAAATATAATATACCCTACTTTACTTGATAATGTTACTCTTGATATGGAAGTAGCATTTGAAGAACCTTTTGGTCCTGTACTTCCAATAATAAGGGTTGATGATATAGAGCAAGCAATAAAAATTGCCAATATGTCAGATTATGGTTTACAAAGTTCTGTATATACAAGTGATATGAAAAAAGCCTTTTCTATTGCTAAAAAACTTGAAGTTGGTACAGTTCAAATAAATAACAAAACACAAAGAGGTCCTGATAACTTCCCATTTCTTGGAATAAAAGATAGTGGTGTTGGTGTTCAAGGTATAAAAAATAGTATTTTAAGTATGACAAAAATAAAAAGTATAGTCTTTGATATGTAGGAGGGATGTAGTAAATGAAATATTATGGCGGTATTGATTTAGGTGGAACAAATACTAAAATTGGTCTACTTGATGAAAATGGAACTATGATTTTTAATACAAGTATAAAAACAAATTCACAAGAAGGTGTTAATAAAACAATAACAAGAATATGTGATACTTTACTTGCTAAAATGCAAGAATACAGTATTTCAATTGATAATCTTAACTCTGTTGGTGTTGGTATACCAGGACCTGTAGTAGACAAAAGAGTTATTAAGATGTTTGCAAATTTCCCTTGGCCTAAAAATTTAGATTTAGCTAAAGAGTTTGAAGAACATTTACATAAACCTGTATATATTGATAATGATGTTAATGTAATAACTCTAGGTGAAGTTTGGGTGGGAGCTGCAAAAGGTTATAACGAAGTTCTAGGACTTGCAATTGGTACTGGTATCGGTGGAGGTATAGTATCAAATGGAAAAATAGTTTCTGGTAAAGTCGGTGCTGCCGGTGAAATAGGACATATAAAGTTATTTCCTAATGGTAGTCTTTGTGGTTGTGGTCAAAAAGGTTGTTTTGAGGCTTATGCTTCAGCAACAGGTATAATAAGGGAAGCAAGTTCAAGACTTATGGTTAATAAAAATAATTTACTATATGAATTAACTAAAGATAGAGAACTTGAAGCTAAAGATGTATTTGAAGCTGCAAAACAAGGCGATAAATTCTCACTTGATATAGTTGAAAATGAAGCAGAATTAATAGCTTATGGGCTAGCTAATATGTTAAATATATTAGATCCTGAAGTTGTTGTTATAGGTGGTGGAGTTGCATTAGCTGGTGAAATTTTATTTAGTAAGATAAGAGAAAAATTACCAAAATATGCAATAGCACCTGTACTTGAAAATCTTGAAATAAAAGAAGCAATACTTGGAAATGATGCTGGAATATATGGTTCTGCATATCTTGCAATTTTAGAAAATAAATAGTAATCAAAAAAGTGGATGTATATCCACTTTTTTGTTAAATAAACGGATTATAAAATCTTGAACCATCTTTAAATGTTATATAAAGACAAAGTACTACAATTACTATTGTTAGTAATATTGTAATGTAGTCTTTAATATTAAGAGCTCTATAACTATACCAAGTCCTTTTATTTTTTTTACCAAAACCTCTAAGCTCCATTGCTATGCTTATATTTTCAATTCTTTCAATACTTGTGAATATAAGGGGGAATAATATAGGTATGGTATTTTTTATTCTTTTTAATAAATTTTCTTTTGATGATAATTCTATTCCTCTTGCTTCTTTTGCATTTTTTATATTATAGAAATCTTGTTGTACATCTGGTATATATCTAAAAGCTATATTTATTGCATAACAAATAGCATAAGGAACTCCCATTCTATTTAAACTTGAACCTAATTCACTTGGATCTGTAGTTGAGATAAATATAAGAGCAACTGGTGCTACTACCATATATTTTAAAAATACATTAAATTCATAAAATAATTGCTCGTAGCTTAAATCATAATTATTTCCAAAAAAATTAGTTATTTTTGTCATACTACCATATATTTTAGCACCTTCTTGTGGTGAAAAAAGATATATTGTAAAAGTATTTAAAAGTAAAAAGATTATTATTACCCAAAATACAAATGATATATCACTATACTTAATCTTTGATACATAAAATGCAAGAAGACTTATAAGTAGCATAAAAAATAGTACATATGTGTTATATGTAAGCATACCTAAAGTTGACCATAGTAAAAATACTATAAGTTTTGTAAGACCATTTAAATCGTGTATAAAAGTCTTCTTATATTCATACCCGAATATTCTCATATTTTAATCCTCTTTCATAGATTATGAAATTATAAACAAAGCTATATTCATCAACATCTATTTTTTTTGCTAAATCATATAATGACGGTATTTTTAAATTTGCCTTTTTAACAATATCAATGTTTGATAATGTTTTTATGCAACTATCATCTGAAATTACAAAACCGTCTAGTAAAGTTATAGCTCTTTTTGTGTATTCTAACATTAAATGCATATCATGAGTTATCATTATTATAGTAATACCTAATTTTTCATTTATACTCTTAACAAACTCCATTATTTCAAGATAATGCGTATAATCTTGGGCTGCTGTAGGTTCATCTAGTATAAGTATTTTAGGGTTTGTAACAAGTATACTTGCTATAGTAACTCTTTTTTTCTGACCATAACTAAGAGATGTTATAGGCCAATTTCTATATGGATAAAGACCGCAAACTTTAAGTATATCATGAACTTTTTTAGTTATATGTTCTTCTTTTTCACCCTTTACTCTAAGAGAAAAAGCAACTTCATCATATACTAAATTTTGAGATATCATTTGATTTGGATTTTGCATTACATAGCCTATTATATCTCCTCTTTCTTTTATTGAAAGATTTGATATATCATTACCGTCTATTAATATTTTACCTGTATAATTTTTTTCAAAACCACATATTAACTTGGCTATAGTACTCTTCCCTGCTCCATTTTTTCCTACTATACTTATCATTTCAGATTTTTTTACTTTAAAATTAATATTACTTAAAACATTTTTATCTGTATATGCAAATGAAACATCTGAAAATACTAGTAGATCATCTTCTTCTATATTTTCTTCTGGTATTTTTATACTTTTATACCAATTTATAACATTATCTTTATATATATTAACATCAATATCATCAAGTTTACTTGCATTAGTAATATTATTAACATCAACACCACTATATTTCATTGCAAGTAAGTATAAAGGCTCTCTTATACCAACTTTTGAAAGTATATTCATAGATAGTATGTCGTATACACTTCCATTTGCAACTATTTGTCCATCATCAATTACAATTATTCTATCTATATCAATAAATAGTACATCTTCTATTCTATGCTCTATTATTATAGTTGTTGCATTTGTTTTTTTATGAATATCGTTTATAAGTTTAATTGCATCAACACCTGTTTTAGGATCTAAATTTGCAAGAGGCTCATCAAATAAAAGTATATCTGAGCTATCCACAAGAACTCCAGCAAGAGCTACTCTTTGTTTTTGCCCACCTGATAAATTTTGTGGTTTTGATGATAAAAAATTAGACATATCAACAAATTTACTTATATTTTTTACCATATCATTCATTTCACTTTTAGATACACAATCATTTTCTAGTGAAAAAGCTATATCTTCTGCAACATTCATACCTACAAATTGACTATTACTATCTTGGAGTATAGTTCCTATGTTTTTTGAATTTATTTTTACTTCTCCGCTCATATCACCTTTATATACTTTTGGTATCAATTTATTTATGCATTTTGCAAGCGTACTTTTCCCACAACCTGATTTACCTACTATAAGGACTTTTTCACCCTCATATATATCTAAATTTATATTTTTTAAAGTAGGACTACTATTATTTTTGTAACTAAAAGTAAAATCTTTAAATTCAATTATTTTTCTCATTACTAATCTTCCTTAATCAGTTTGTTGCTTCCTACTTTAGTCTTTGAATAATATTTTACTATTATAGTACCTATCATTAATATAGTTATTGTATTTACAAACGCAGAAGCTACTCCTTGTATATATACTTTATTAGCAGGTTCACTATACATCCATATATCTAGTGTTGGTGCTATAAATACCCAACAAGCTACATTTGATGCTATTTGAATAATATTAAATAATATCATATTCTTTATATCAAACACCTTATTTTCGATATCAAATTTAGTATAAAATAGACCTATTAATAATCCTAATATACCGTCTGCTATAACCCAGCTCCACCATACTGAACCCCATTGAAGTGCATCTGCTAGTGCATGTCCTAAAATTCCTATTGAAAAACCTACTATAGGTCCAAAAACTATACTAAAAAATGATAAAATCGCTATTCTTGGTTGTATACTTGTATTTGGTATTCCTATTGGAATTATTAAATAAGATAATACAACAAATAGTGCTGTTCCTATTCCTATTGCAGTTATTTTTTTAATTGAAAGTAATTTCATAATATATCCCCTCTACTTTTTAAATGATATTTTCCAGTTTATTCCTGTATTAATATTATATGCCTTAGCAAATGATCCTTGATTTATTGCAAGACCTATGTTATTTAATGAATTTATATATACTAAAGGCTCTCCTATTCTAACATCCGAGAAGCTTGTTTTAAAACTTACATAATTTTGATATAGTACTCTATCAGTATGCATTATTGTAACTTCAATTTTATCACCTACTGATATGCCCATTTTTTTAAAATATTCATATGGTATATTTGACCATAAACTTCCATATCTTACATCTAGTACATCTATAGTACCTATTATTCTATCATCTTCTATTTCAGGAGCTATAGTTGTCAATTCAACAACGCTAGATACACCCATTTTAGGACCTATATCTTCAAACTTTATCTTACCAGAAGCAAGTCTAGCTCCTGTATATGCATATACATCTCTTCCATGAAAAGTATATGATAAGTCCTTTATAGGTAAATGATTTTTAGTTTCTTCAAGTAATCTTACTTCTTCAATACCTAACATTTTTTTTACATGAGTTAATGTACCGTTATCAGGCGTTACAATTAATTGTCCTGTTGAAGTTTTAGCAACTACACTTCTTCTACTACTACCAACGCCAGGATCTACTACTGACACAAAAACACTACCACTAGGCCAAAAAGAGATTGATTGTATAAGTCTATACGATGCTTCCCATATATCATATTGTGGTATGTCGTGTGTTAAATTGTAAATTTTTAGATTTGGATCTTCACTATATGCAACACCATGCATAGCTGCAACAGCTCCGTCACATAAACCAAAATCTGATTGAAAAATTAAAGCTTTCACAATTAATCACCTCATTTTATTATACCATTAATATATAAAAAAAAGAATAATTTGAAAAAATTTATATTTTAAAAGGCAACTAAACAGTTGCCTTTACTTTATTTTGTTATTTTTCCATCTTCATTAAAAACTTTTATTGCATTTATTGCAATCTCTTTATTTACCATTTGTACTAAAATGTCATATGGTATAGTTGCTGTATGAGCCCCATTTACAAGAGAATCAATTACTTGATTACAATTCTTAAAACTTGCAGACAATATTTTTGTATTTAAATTTCTTAAATCAATAAATTTTCTTATTTTTTTTATTTCATTAATAGAGTCAATCGAATTATTTTGCATTCTATTTACATATGGTGCTAAATAATCACAGCCCGCTAATGCTCCTAATATTGCCTGTTCTGAAGAATAAATTGCTGTTCCTAAAACTATTCTTTTTTCATCTTCAACTTTTATTTTAGATATTGCTTCAAGTCCTGATAAACTTATAGGGACCTTTAAACTTAACTTGCAATTTAGTTTTTCCTCAATTTTTTTTATTTTTTCAAAATCTTGTATAATTTCATCACAAGTTTCTCCTAAAAGTTGAACAAATAACTCTTTAACTCCAAGAGAAATAATATCTTTTATTTGCTCTTCTCTTTTTTTATTTTCTTTTTTTAGAATTGTAGGATTTGTTGTTACTCCCTTTACTATTCCAGTTTTTAGTGCTTTTTTTATTTCATCCAAATTCGCTGTATCTATGTACATTATTCCTCCAAAATTAGTTCAATGTTTGTTCTGTTCTTTCTATTATGTCATCTTGTGTTTTTTTAGATAACACATTGAAAAATGCTGAATATCCTGCTACCCTTACTATTAAATCTCTATGTTTATCAGGATTTATTTGTGCATCTTTTAATGTTTCTCTTGAAACAACATTGTATTGAACATGAAAACCTTTAAGTCTGTCAAAAAATGTTCTAATTAACATGATAAGTTTCATTTTATCTTCTTCATTAGAAATTGTTTGTGGATTAACTTTTTGATTTAAAAGTATTCCACCTGTTATATCCATGACAGGTAATTTTGAAATTGTTTTAAATACTGCAGTAGGACCGTTTATATCTGCATTATGACAAGGTGCACATCCTTCTGCTAAAGGTTCACCAGCAAGTCTTCCGTCAGGAGTTGCAAGTGTTCCAAGTCCTTGACCTACATTTGCTGAAATAGAAGATGTTCCAGCATAATAGTTTCCTCCAATAGGACCTCTGCCATATCTAGTATTTTTATATTTTTTTATTTCAACTATATGTGAATCATATGCTTCTCTTATAAGACTATCAACATAATCATCATCATTTCCATATTTATGTGGATTATCAAGAAGTATTCTTCTTACTTTTGAACCTTTTTCACCTTCAAAATTGTTCATAAGGGCATCCCATAATTCTGATGGTGTTATACTTTTATCTTCAAACACACATTTTTTTATACAAGACAATGAATCTGCTAAATTCGCTATACCAACTTGAAGGTCTGAAATCATATCATATACTGCTCCACCTTCTTTTAAGCTTAAACCTCTATCAATACAATCATCTACAAGTGCAGAACATAAAACGTCCATAGTTGTTTTTTCAAGTGTTCTATCAACTGAAGTATCCATTATAACTTGTTCTCTCGTAAATTGTTTTATTATGTTATCCCATGCTTTTTTCATATCATCATAACTTGTATAATCTGTAAACTTACCTGTACCTTCCATAAGTTTTTTACCTGTTTTTGGATCAATACCATCATTCATGGCAATTAAAAGTACTTTTGGATAATTTAAGAAACTCATTCCTGTACATCTATATCCCCATTTTGCAGGTACTGCCACTTCAACACAACCTATAGCACTATAATTATACGCATCTTCTACAGAAACCCCTTTATCTATTAAAGATGGGATAATTATCTCATCTGAATTAAAAGCTGGCATTCCAGTTCCAAGTTTCATAAGCTCTATTGCTTCTTTCATGAATCTATCATCAAGTCCCGCATGATATCTAATAGTTAAATTCGGTTGTGGTAAATGAACTCTAGCATCAGATTTTATTATCGCATAACTAAGTTCATTTACAGCATCTTTTTTATCTACAGTTTGACCACCTATAGTAACATTTTGATAAAGTGGACTTCCTGCTGAATATTGTGTATGGCTCCATGATCTTATCTTATTTATTGTATATGTTTTTATCCATAAATTAGATAATAATTCTATAGCTTCTTCTTCAGTGATAACATTTGATTTAATATCTTTTATATAAAAATCATATAAGTATTGATCCATTCTACCATAAGAAAGCGAATGTCCATTACTTTCAATTTGTAAAACTAAGTGCACAAGCCATATTGATTGAACTGCTTCAAAAAAATTCTCTGCTGGTTTATATGGCACTTTTTCAAGTGTTTTAGCTATTCTTAATAATTCTTCTTTTCTTTTTTCACAACTAGTCTTATTCATTAATTCTTTTGCTAAATCAGCATATCTTTTAGCAAATTTTATAGTTGCAGAAATTGTTATTAATATACCTTTATAAAAATGCATTTTTTCTTGATTTTCATATGTAGAAATATCAAGTTTAGCCATAGCTTCAAGTGTTTGTTTTTCAAAACTCTCAAGCCCTTCTCTGATAAGTCTTGAATAATTTACAGATAAATGTGCGTCTCCAGCTGTAATATTACCTTCAGCTTTTATTATACCTAAATCATAAAATAATCTGCTTTCGTCAGGCATAGATGCAAGTGCAATTTCTTTTACAGTTTTACCCTTCCAAAATGGTGCTATATCTCTTAGTATTTGTTTATTTTCTTCAGTGATATAAAAAACGTCTCCATCTCTTTTTTCAAATTTATCAAGTTCATCTATTACCCAGTCCATCGCATACTCTGGAAATATCGGAGCTGCACAATTTGAAGATGCCTGATTTCCAGCTAAAAGGCTTTCGTCCTCGATATATATACTCATATTTTCAAGTATATTTTCTAACATTTTAGCTCTTTTTATTGCTAATGGCATTGCCATATATTTCTCGTACGCCTCAGTCGTATAAATTGCTCTTTCAACACATACCATTCTTTTTGTTTTAAGAACATCTTCTCTATATTTATTCATTCTGTCTGTCAAATTTCCAAAATAATTGCTACTCATCATTCCTCCTTATTATTTTGCAATGTTCACTTTTACGTTTTTGTCCTTTAAAAATTCTATTATATTTTCACAAGTCAAGCAATCTGAATACACTGCATATACTTCTTCAGGTTTGAATAATTTAACTAATCCTCTTTCTTTAAATTTATCAGATATTGTCAAAATAATAACTTTTTTAGCACAGTTTGCCATATCTTTTACCGCATATGTTCTTAAAATATCAGCACCAAAGAATCCATAATTTTCATCAAATCCATCTACACCAACAAATAACTTATCAACCATATATTGCTCAGCACATAGTCTTGTTATAGGTCCTGTATTTACTTGTGAAACACTTTGAAATTCTCCACCTAAAATTGTTATATCAACATTTTTGTATTCTCTTAGGAAATTAGCTATAAATATTGAATTTGTAATTATCTTTATATTTTTCTTTGTTTTACATAATTCTTCAGCTAGTAGTGCACAAGTAGATCCTGATTCTATCATTATAATTTCACCGTCTGAAACTGCTTGTGCAGCGAGTTTAGCTATTTTCAATTTTGTAGAATAATTATGTATAAGTCTGTTTGATATATCATCATTACTCAAAGTAAGAGCATAACCATATTCTCTTGTTATAAGTCCTTTTGCAGCTAGATAATCTAGATCTTTTCTTATTGTAACTTGAGATACATTCATTTTATTTGCTAAATCTACAACTGATATTTTCCCTTCTGATACTATTAATTCTAAAATCTGATCCTTTCTTTTCACTAAAAACACTTCTTTCTTTTATATTATTATGAAACAAGTATATAATTAAGTTTTAATTATGTCAATTCAAACCGTTAGAGTTTATTTCTTATTAATTGTTATTTTATCTTTGTCTCCTACTTGAACTTCTCCTTCTTTTACATCAACGAAATAAGTTTCATCATCTAGCTCAGGATATGAAAATATTATTTCAGTGCTATATCCTTTTTCTTTTATTTTATCTAAATCAATATGAGCTATTTTTTGACCTTTTTCAACTTTATCTCCTACATTAACAAAAATATCAAATGGTTCTCCATTCATGTTAACTGTGTCAAGACCCATGTGAACAAGAAGTTCTTCTCCTGTTTCTGTATATATTGATATTGCATGTTTTGTATCTGATATAATAGTTATTTCACCATTAACCGGAGAATATACATTACCGTCTTTAGGTATTAGAACACATCCATCACCTAACATTTTTTTACTAAATCCTTCATCACTACATTTATTTATACATAATAATTTACCATTAACCGGAACTACTAAGTCACATTTTACTTGTCTTTCTTTAGGAAGTTCTCTTTCACTTTTTATTTCTTTAAAATCTTTGTCTGATATTTCAATATCTTCTAAATGAGTACTCATATAATCATCTAAATTTGATTTAACTATTGATACTCTAGGTCCATATATTACTTGAATAGCAGTATTTCTTTTTAATACTCCGCTTGCACCTGTTGCTTTTAGGATATTTTCATCTGCTAAACTTCCGTCTACAACACTTACTCTTAATCTTGTTGCACAATTATCTAAATCAAGTATATTATTTCTTCCACCTAATCCTTTTATTATTAATTCTGAAATTAAATCTTCTTTGTTATCTGCATTTTTTGCAAGATAATCAGCTTTAGTATATAGTTTTGTTTCTTCATTATCTCTACCTGGAACTTTAACATCCCATTTAATTATTAGATATTTAAACATTGCATAGTATATTACAAAATAAACTAACATAAGTAATACTAAATATGGCCAATTTGTTTTTTGCACACCTTGAAGTAGTCCAAACATTGTAAAATCAATAAGTCCATCTGAGAAAGTTGTTCCTACTGCAATATTTAGAACATGACACGCTAAGAAAGAAAATCCTGCACAAATAACGTGAATCACAAATAATAATGGTGATAAAAATAAGAAAGTAAATTCTATAGGTTCAGTTATACCTGTTAAGAATGTTGTAAGTCCTGCACCTAGATAAAGACCTTTAACTTTTTTTCTATTTTCCTTAGGAACACAGTGATACATCGCAAGTGCTGCACCTGGAAGTCCACCCATCATAAACGGATATTTACCTACTAAAAATCTAACAGCATTAATTGAAAATTTTGTTGTTGCTGGATCTTGTAATTGTGCAAAATATATACTTTGTGCACCTGATACTACCTTACCTGCTACTTCCATTGAACCACCTAATTCAGTAGTCCAAATTGGTAAATAAAATGCATGATGAAGACCAAAAGGTATAAGTCCACGTTCTGTCGCACCAAATATGAAAGTTCCTAAATATCCTGAATTAATTACAATATTTCCAAGCTTACTTATACCAATTTGTATAAAAGGCCAAAATATGTAAAAAAACATTCCTAAAAAAACACCAAATACTATTGAAATTATCGGTATAAATTTAGTTCCTCCAAAAAATGAAAGTGCTGAAGGTAATTCAATTTTATAATATCTATTATGTAAATATGCCACAACCATACCAACAATTATTCCACCAAAAACACCAATTTGTAGTGATTGTATCCCAAGAACTGAAGTGATTGAACCAAGCGGAATATCAGGTCTTACGCTACCATCTGCAAGTATTTTACCACTATTAACTAGTAATTTATTAACAGTAATATTCATTACTAAATATGAAACTGCTGATGACATAGCAGCAACTTCTTTACTTTGTCTAGCAAGTCCTATAGCTACGGCTATAGCAAAAAATAAAGGTAAATTCCCAAATACAACTTCTCCAACTCCTGTGAATATTTTTAAAAGTATATTTAAAAATGTTCCATCAGCTAAAATTGTTTCAAGCCCTAAACTTTTTATATTTGCAGGATTAGTGAATGATGCACCTATCCCTAAAAATATACCTGCAAAAGGTAAAATTGAAATTGGTAAGAAAAATGATTTACTCATTTTTTGCAATAATTCAAAAGCTTTTGAATTGTTTTTCGACATAGAAAATCCCCCTTAAATAGATTGTTATTTTTTTCTCTTTCTATTTACAGTATACCTCTAAAATTTCAATTGTCAATATATTAGATTTCAATTGTAAGATTTTAAATTTCAAAAAAAATTGATCATCTTACATTAAAGCCATAATTTTCAAAAACTTTCTTATACTCTACAAAACCTTTATCATCTTTATGAAGTTGCTCTACATCCTCGTATTCATAAGGAATATTAAGCAACTTATACTTGTTTTCTCCATAATTATGATACGGTAACAGTTCCACCTTAGTTGCTCCTAACTCTAACAATAACTCACATATTTTTTTAGCATCATTTAATGTATAGTTAAATTTAGGTATTACAGGAACTCTGCATATCACCTCTAATTTTTCGAGACCTATAGCATATTTAATATTTTTTTTAATAGTATCTAGCGGCACTCCCATAATTTTTTTCGCTTTTTCATTATCCCAATGTTTAACATCACAAAGCAAAAGATCTAGATATTCAACAAAATTTTTAAATTTTTCATGTGGGGCATAGCATGTTGTTTCTGCAGCAGTATGTATACCCTCTTTTTTGCACATTTTCATAATTTCTATTGCTATATCAGATTGAGTAAGCACTTCCCCACCAGAAACAGTTACTCCACCTCCAGACTGTTCATAAAAAGGTTTATCTTTTAGTATTTCAGCCATTATTTCTTCTACAGTTTTATCATAACCTTCATATTTAAGCGATCCTGTTTTACAATTTTTTTTAAGAATTTCAGCTTCTTCTTGGCTAATTTTCTTCATATTAATATAATTGCCTCTATCATCTTTAATCAACTTTTTGCCATCTCTACTAATCCAATCTAATTCAGTTATGCCACAATCTTCACAAAAATTACATTTTTTATCACTCCAAACAATCTGAATATCACGACTTTGAGATTCAGGGTTAGAACACCATGGACATTTTAGAGGACAACCTTTGAAAAAGACTACCGTTCTTATCCCCGGACCATCATGTAGACTAAATTTTTGCAAATTAAATATCCTAGCTTTTTTCATATAAGATCACTCCTTTTTTATTAATTTCAGTATATCATAACTATTTTTTGTTTTCAATTGAAACTTGTTTAAATTTCAATTATATATAAAAAAATTATTTAAAAAAAACTCATAATCAAATTTTGATTACGAGTTTTTCATTTATTTTGTTATTCTTCTCATACTTCTTATATTAACCCTAATATTTTTACAATCTATAATTCTGGCTATATTTTTTATAAACTCATTTGTTATTTTACAATAAATATCATGCTTATTTTTTAGCCTTTGTCTATTTTCATAGAAATTTATCTTTGCAAAACCACCTTCATTAAATTGTTTTTTTAATTCTATTTTTTGCTCTTCACTAAGTTTATCTATTAAAATATTAAGGCTTACATCTTTAAATTTATATATATTTTCAAAATATTCTATATCCCTTATTATATTTTCATCTTTTTCAAATATGCATACCTTATTTTTAAAAACTTTCTCTGATATTTTATTGTATAAGCTAGAGAATATAACGTACTTTTGTACACTTCCATTTTCATCTATACTTATTTTCACCATTTTTTCTCTTTTACGTGTTAAAACTACTTCATACGCTAAAACAACTCCAACACCTATATTATCCGGCAAGTTAATAACTTTTAATAATTCGTTAACTTTTTTAGTTAAATCAATTGAAAGTAATAAACCTATACCATCTATTTCTTTAGCTATTAATTCACTTTCAGTATACTCAGCCATATTTTTTTGATTATAACTAAATATTTCATTAGGATTTACTAAAAACAGACTTCTTCCAACATTACTTGAATTTTCATAATTCTTTTTACATATATTATATATTTCTTCACTATTTTCATTTACTTCTCTTCTTGTAATTAAAAATTCATCAAATACTCCTGCATTTGCAAGTGCTTCTATATGTTTTTTAGTTAAATCATATTTAATCATTCTATAACAAAAATCATCAATATTTGTATATTTACCATTAATTTCTCTTTCATCAACTATTGATTTTGCTATATTTTCACTTATACCTTTTATTGAATATAGGGCATATATGATTTTATCATCTTTTATACTAAAATAAGCATCTGATTTATTTATACTTGGTCTTTCAATTTCATATTTATACTTTTTCAATTCTATTACATATTTTTTTAATTTTGAGTAATCGTTTATATCATTATTTAAAAGTGAACACATATATTCTAAAGTATAATTTGTTTTAAGATACGCAGTATAATAGCACAGCATAGAATAAGGTATAGTATGTGATTTATTAAATCCATAACCTCCAAAACTTTCAATTTGAGAATATAGTTTTTGAACTTTATTCTCATCATATCCTCTTTCTACTGCTTTTTTAATAAAACTATCTTTATGTAATTTTAAAATATCAATTTTCTTCTTACTTATAGCTTTTCTTAATTCATCAGCTTCAAGTAAAGTATAACCTGCAATAATACTTGCAATTTTCATTATTTGTTCTTGATATACTATTATCCCATATGTTTCTTTAAGAATGCTTTCAATCTCACTAAAAATATATTCTATATTATCACTGTGTTTTCTTTTTATAGCCTCATATGTCATTCCACTATTTAGTGGACCTGGTCTATATAGAGCTAATATTGCTGATATATCTAAAAAACTTTCAACCTTAAATTTAGTTATAAGGTCTACCATACCTTGAGATTCTGCCTGAAATACTCCAAGTGTATTACCACTATTAAAAGTATTAAAAGTTTTTTTATCTTCTAAATCTATATCTTTTAGTTTTATACCAACTTTATTTATAGTCTGCTTTATTATTTCTAAGTTTTTAAGTGCTAAAATATCTATTTTAAGTAAGCCTAAATCTTCAAGCTCTTCCATTTGATATTGTGTAACATTAATATTTAGCTTATCATCTTTATATGTTGGAACTTCTTCAATAAGTGGATATTTTGATATAACTACTCCAGATGGGTGAATAGAGCTATGTCTTACATTACCTTCAAGTTTTTTTAATGCATATGGTATTAAATTTCTATTTTTATCTAAAACTCTTTCTAGATCTTTTTGTAATTGTTTTTCTTGAAGTCTTGAAAATACTATTATATTTGATACATATTCTTTTTTATATTTTCTCATAATATATTGTACTACTTCATCTCTTCTACTTGGCTCAAAATCTATATCTATATCAGGCATTGATTTTCTTCCGATATTTAAAAAACGTTCAAAAATTAAATCATACTTTATCGGATCAACCTTAGTTATGTCAAGTGCATAAGCTACTATACTTCCTGATGCTGAACCTCTTCCAGGTCCTATTAGAATATCATTGTCATTTGCATATTTTACTATATCAGCTACTACTAGAAAATATCCATTAAAGCCCATATTATCAATTACATCAAGCTCATATTCAAATCTTTGTTTTATCTCTTCTGTTATATTTTCATATTTTTTATTAAGACCTTTAATTACAAGCTCTCTTAAATATTCTTTTTCACTTATTTCTAATTCTAATTTAGGAAATTTAAATTCATTTTTAGGTATTTCAAAGCTACACATACTAGCAATTTTTTCGGCATTTAAAATACCAATATTAAACATTTCTTCATCTAAAATTTCTAAATCTTGTTTTATAGTATCTATGTTTTTAAGATATAGATCATCATATTTATATGCATTTTTTACTTTTTGTATAGGAACATTTTCTTTTATTGCACTTACTATTACTTGAAGATAAGAATCATCTTTTTCTACATAATATACATCATTTGTAATTACATACTCTACATTCATTTCTGTAATTAGTCTTATATATTGTTCTATTTCCCTTTTATTTAACTTAAAAGCAGGGATTTCTATATACAGATTTTTAAAAGTTTCTTTTAAATTTTTTAGAATCTTTCTTGCAAAGTCAAACTCCATTTCAGTTATAGCTTTTAAAAGCTCCGAGTTTATTCCACCTGCAATTACAACTAATTTATCATTATTTTTCTTTATATCCTGTATATCAATTATTGGTCTTGTGCTTACATATCTTGAATAAGAAACTGTACTAAGTCTTACAAGTTCCTTATACCCTTCATATCCTATACCATAAACGGTTAATGCATGTTCTCCTTGTATAAAATACCCATATGTAAATAGTTCAAGTCCTAGTATAGGTGTTATATTATTTTTTTTACAAGAATTATAAAATTTGATAGCAGAAAACATTGAAGTATCTGTTACACCTAAATATTTAGCATTTTGTTGTTTTGCTTTTTCTACATACTTTTCTACTGTTCCAACTCCTTCAAGCAGACTATAATCTGTATGGAGTTTTAAATTTATAAATTCCACATAATCACCTATTTTATTTATTAAAAATTATTTCATCTATTTTTTTAAGTACACCACTATCTTTTGTATGTAATGCTACTCTATCATCTGAAAATTTATCTTTAAGTTCATCTTTTGCATTTCCCATGATATATCCATATTTTACATATTTTAACATATCATAGTCATTATTTTGATCTCCAAATGCCATAGCATTTTCTTTGTCTATACCATATTTATTTAAAAGATATTTAACTCCACTAGCTTTATTTGAATTTTTACTTAATATCTCTAGATATTTTGGAGTTGATTTAACAATGTATATATCTTTTATTTTGCTTTCAATATATATTTTAAGCTTATCTAATATTTCTGATTCAGATATAAATAGACATTTTATTGAATGTTCAAAGTTATATTCATCAAAACTATTAACAACCAATTTTTGAAGTGTTTTAGTCATGTAGTCTTTTATATACTCGTTATAATTTTCAACATATATAGTATCATTATAGTATAAGTTTAAATGTATATTTTGTTCTCTTGATATTTTTATAAGTTCAGTAAATATATTTTTATCAACTAATTCACTATGTAGTATATTACCTTCTAAATCTGTAACCATTGCTCCGTTATATATAACTAACTCATCTTTAAGTCCTAATTTTTTTGCAACAGGTATTGTAGAAACATAGCCTCTTCCTGTTGCTATATGAACTTTAATCCCCATATCTTGAAGCTCTTTAATTCTAGTTATAAGTTCTTTGTCAATTGTGTTATTGTCATTATTTTGTAAAATTGTATCGTCAATATCAAAAAAAATACTTTTTATACTCAATTTATTCTCCTTTACATATGTTTTTTAAACATTCTATAAAATATTTTACTTCATCAACTGTATTATATATACTAAAACTAACTCTTATTGATGAAAGTGCTTGCTCTTCACTAAGTCCCATATTAATTAATGTAGGAGATGCTAAAACACTTCCAGACATGCAAGCAGAGCCTCCACTCACATATATACCTTTCATATCTAACATAGGTAGTAAGAATTGTATATTTTGACCTTTAACTTGTATGCTTACTATACTATTTATTCTATCTTCTCCATTTATTTTTAAATAGTCACATTTTTCAACTTCATCTTCTAAATATGATATTAAGCTTTTCAAGTGTTCTTGCTCTTTACTAAGATTTTCAACCGCTATTTTAAGTGCAAGACTACTTGCAAGTATACTGTTTAGATTTTCAGTTCCTGATCTTTTATTTCTTTCTTGACTTCCACCAAAGCTTATTTTCCCTATTTCAATATTATCTTTGATATATAAAAAGCCAACTCCTTTAGGCCCGTGAAATTTATGTGCAGAAGCACTAAAACTATCTATACCTAAATCATAAGGATTAAAAATCTTTTTACCAACTAGTTGTACTGCATCTACATGAAAATGTATATTTTTACCTTTTATAATATCAGCAATTTGTTCTATCGGTTGTATAACTCCAGTTTCATTATTAACTGCCATTACTGTTATAAGGGCTGTGTTTTCTGTTATTAAAGTTTTTAGATGTTCTATATCTATTTTACCATTTTCTTTTACTTTAATATATTTTACTGTATATCCATTTTCTTTTAAATGCTCAAAGACTTTTAATATACTAGAATGCTCTATACTAGAACATATTATTTCTTTTTTATTTGTTCTTGTTAGCACTCCTCTTATTGCCATATTATTTGATTCTGTTGCTCCAGATGTAAAAATTAAATCACTTTGTTTAATATTTAATAAATTTGCAATATCCTTTCTTGCATTTTCAAGTAATGCCCTTGAATTTCTACCATATGTATGTACTGCTGATGGATTTGCATATGTATTTTTATAGCTATCACATAGAAAATCTATGACTTCTTCTCTCATTTTTGTAGAAGCAGCATTATCAAAGTATATATTTTTCATTTTTACTCCTAATTATTTTCTTTATTCTAATATACATTTACTTTTAACATTTGTCAAATAAAAAAGTTCCCTTTCGGGAACTAAGGAAAAGTGTGTAAAAAATTTTAATCATTATCTTCTATTTTATTACCATAGTAAGCATTTTTACCATGCTTTCTATAATAGTGTTTATCTTGTATTATTTGTGGTGCAACATTTACATCTTTGTTTATAAGTTCAGTAAGTAGTGCCATTTTTGCAACTTCTTCTAAAACTACTGCATTATATACAGCTTTTTTTGCATTTTCTCCCCATGCAAATGAACCATGATTTCTACATAAAACAGTTGGTGTTGCCATATAATCTCTATCTTTAAAAGTTTCTATTATAACAGTACCTGTATTTTTTTCATATCCATTGTCAATTTCTTCTTTTGTAAGATTTCTACTACAAGGAACGCTACCATATATGCTGTCTGCATGTGTTGTACCATAACATGGAATATCACGACCTGCTTGTGCAAAACTAGTTGCCCAAGTTGAATGAGTATGAACTATTCCACCAATTTTTGGAAATGCTTTATATAGCTCAATATGTGTTGGAGTATCTGATGATGGCTTATATTTCCCCTCTATAATATTACCCTCAAGATCAACTACAACCATATCTTCATATGTTAATTTATCATAATCAACACCACTTGGTTTTATCACGAATAGCCCACTTTCTCTGTCTATTTGTGAAACATTACCCCAAGTGAATTTAACAAGATTATATCTTGGTAAATCCATGTTTGCTTCATATACTTTTTTCTTTAAATCTTCTAACAATTTAATTCACCTTCTATTTCATCAAGCATAGTTCTAAATGTTTTTACTGCAAACTTTAAATCAAGAGTAAAATCCTCTGCTCCAACATACCATAATTCAGTTACATATCTTCTTACTCCTTGTTTCCATAACTGAGTTAAACATTCTTTAAAGTTAACATGTCCTGTTAAAAACGGTATTTCTCTATAGTGCCCTACTATACTTTCTTTTATATGAACTGCAACTATATGATTTTTACCATCTTTTATATCATCTATCACATCATGATTATATATTAAAGATGAATTTTTTATATTACCTAAATCTGGATATATTTGTAAAAATGGTGAAGATATTTTTTCAACTACTTCATGTGCTTTTTTTACAGTATCCATAAAGCTTGTTTCCATAGTTTCAAAAGCAAGTATAACTCCATGTTTTGATGCAATTTCAACTGCTTTTCTTAAGTTTTTCATAAAAAGTTCTCTTGTTGTATCATTACCTTTTTCATAATATACATCATATCCAGCAAGTTGAATTATTCTAACACCTAAATCATCGGCAAGTATAATTGCTTTTTCTATGATTTCCATGCTTTGTTTTCTTATTTCTTCATTTTCACTACCCATAGGATATTTTCTTTGACCTGATAAACATAGACTTCTTATAGGTAATCCTACTTTTTTCATGGTACTAACTAACTCATCACGAGTTTTCTTATCCCAATCAAGTCTACTTAATTTTTCAGGTGTTTCATCTATACTTATTTCTAAATAGTCATATCCTATTTCTTTTGCATATCTTAATTTTTCTTCAAAACTAAGAGTATTTGGCATTGCCTTTTCATATACTCCTAATACATACTTACTCATATTACTTCCTTATAATATTTGAATAAATGGTAAATCTGGTTCTATTTCAAACGCATCTTCAAATCCACGTGGATACATATATTCCATATCATCTTTGTTATCTGGGAATATGAACTTACCACCTGGTTGCCATATATATGGTTTAAATGTATATTTCATTCTATATTTTCTCATGTTCCATAATACTTGTATTTCTTTTGGATCTGCCATGAAGTTAGTCCATATGTCATGGTGTATAGGTATTATTACTTGTGTATTTAAGCTTTCAGCAACTCTTAATACATCTGATGCTGTAAGTTTGTCAGTCATACCTCTTGGATTTTCACCATATCCTACAAGTGCTACGTCAACTTTATGATCTTTTGCGTGTTTTACATAATAGTTTGAATAATGTGAATCTCCTGCGTGATAAATATTTCCACCTGGAGTTTTAACAAGATAGTTTACTGCCATATCATCCATATCTGGTGGCATATTACCTTTTAGTGTAACATCTTCTGATACTGTAAGTAACATTGTTCTATCAAATGATTCTAACATTACTATTTCCATATCTTTTATTTTTACAACGTCACCAGGTCTTACTGTGATTATTCTATCTTCAGGAACACCCCATTTTATCCATAAATCAGAACAGCTCTTAGGCCCTATGAATTTAGCTTCAGGACAATTTTGTGTAATTGCTGCAGCAACATTCACATCAATATGATCACTATGGCTATGTGTTGCAAGTATCGCATCTATTTTCTTTATTTTAAACGGATCTATTAAGCAAGGTGTGTTTCTTAAATTTGGTTGTAATTTTACGCACCCTACTGCTCTTTGGTGTTGGTGTTTTTCTTTCATAAGTTTGTTTGTTTTAGTTCTTTTACCACTTGATAGCCATAAATCTATACAAATATTAGCATCTTGTTCTGTTTTTATCCAAGTACCCATATTTCCAAGCCACCACATAGCAACCTTATTTTTTTCAACAACTTCTTCTTCAATTTCTTCATTTATCCAAGTACCCCATTCAGGGAATGTGTTTAAAATCCAACTTTCTCTTGTAATTTCATTAACTTTTGCCAAACTGTATCACTTCCTTAACTTAAAATTAGAACGGTTTTAAAAATTTATTATATTTACTTACATTAATATTATATTATCATTTTTTAGATATTCAAGTGCAAGATAGTTATAACGTAGTGTTCATTTTTAAACTAATAAAATGTGAAATATGTTTATAAGCACTAAAAAAAGCCTATATATAGATAATGTTTCAAATAACATTTTTATATATAGGCTTGTTTAAATTTTATCAAATATTTTCAGTTATTTTTAAAATTTGCATAAATATATTAAGTAAATCATCTTTATTTAATAGATAATCTATATAGATAATATCTTTTTTATATGATATTTCATTTTCTGTTGATAGTATTAAATCAATACTGCTTATATCATATTTTTCTATTTCAGATTTATTTACTATATCAACTATTTTAATGTTTGAAATATATTTTTTAAGCTTAGTTTCAAGAAGTTTTTTTATAATCTTACCTTCATCTGTAACTATTAAAACTTTTATATTTTTTTCATTGTATACTCTTGCAAAACTTAAAGTTATTACAGATAAATCTTCATCATTAAGATTATAGCTATACATTTTCGATATCTTTTTTATTGTTTCAAATATATATTTATATTCTTTTTTTACCTTGTTTATATTTATATCATGAGAGATTATATTATATTTTTTTCTAAAAAACATAACTTTTAAATATGTTACAACATCATCCACAATTTCATCTTTATTTACAATATTTGTATTTGATAATATCTCAAACTTTCTAACTAAATCATTTGCTAATTTTCTTTGATTATCATAGTCTTTACTAGTATTATGTATATCCGCTATTTTACCTGTACAAAGTAGTATAAGGGTAAATAGCATTATTATCTTATCATTATGCTCAAGATTAAATTTAATATATAACTCATTTAGCATGTCTTTTATAATCTTGTACTCTAATCTATCTTTTAAAATTATTAACTCTTTTTCAATATTTTTAGTTTTTATTGAAAAAAGGTAAAGATAAGGAAAAGAAAATACAAAACTTTGAGTTTCTTTTGCACTGACTTTTTTACCCAATTTTTCTTGTAATTTTAAAAACTCATTTATTAATACTTCTACAAATTCATCGCTAAATACTATACTTGTACTTTGGTATAGATTTTGTATAAATTCTATGTACTTATAGTTTTTAAGCTCAAATATTTTTTTTAATATCATATAGATATATTGTATTTGCACTAATTCATAACCAACTAATCTATAACCACCTTTTTTTTGAGCAACAATTTTAATACTATTATTAAAGCTTTTTAAATTAGATTTTATTTTATCTATATCTGCTAATATAGAGTTTTTACTTACTAAAAATGTATTCATTAAAGCATCTAAAGTTTGTTTTTGTGGATGCGTTGCAATAAGTAGATTGATTGCAAGCTCTCTTTCAATTTTACTTAAAACATACTCTTTATTCGTTATTAAATTTTTTAAAAATTCTTTTTGTTTAGTATTTAAAATTATACCTTTTCTTGGTTGATTGATTATAAGGTCAATATTTGATTTTGAAAATTCAATATTAATCTTGTCTATGTTGTAGTATACAATTCTTCTACTTTTTGCTATCTTTTCAGCAAGTTTAGTTATACTAAAACTTTTATTTGAAATAATTAATAAATTTATTAAATCATACAAGGCTTTATCTGTATACATTTTTCTCCTAATCTAATTACTCAATAACATAAAGTGCTATTTCATCTGTTTCTCTATTTGCTGCTATTATATGTTCAACTCCGTCTTTTACAAAATAGCTAACATTTGCAGCTCCTACATTTTCATCAATTATATCATAAACATAGTCATTATCTTTATAACGAAGTATAAATGTTTGCATTTTATCTCTTCTATTACCAATTACAACTACTTTTTCACCTTTTATTTCTCCACCCCATATTGCGTGTAAAAATTCTATATCTTCTTCAAATTCTTTAACTAAAGTATATTTTCCATCAATAAGTTTATATACTCTTAATTTATGACCATGAAATGGTGAAAATGCAATTAATTCTTTTTGTCCATCGCCGTCTAAATCAATTAGAGTTGCATCACTTGCACTATCAGCTACAAGGCATTTAATATCCCAATTTTCTCCCTTATTTCTAGGTGGTGTATATAGATATATACCACTATCACAAGAAATTATTGCTTTTTCTAAACCGTCTTCAACTATTCTATAATATCCATGATTTTTTAGCATGTTCTCTTGAAGAACAGTACAATCTTCTTCTGTAATTACAGGACATGTATCAAGATTTTCAGGTAGCTCTACAAAGTAAGTCTTACCTGGACTAGTCCAGTCATCTTTATACTCATGACCTGATTTTAAAGCACAGACTATAAAATATTTTGTACCATCTTGTCCTTTTAATACATCAAATCTATGTGCAAAAGGAACATCTGCTATTACTCTAACTTTAAAATTATAGTTTTCATCTCCACTAACATAAACTACCTTAGCTTCTTTTGAATCATTAGGAGAGTAAAATTTTTGCGTTGCTAAAAAACTTCCATTTGTATTTTCAAGTGGAACTATACTCATAGACCCACCTGGACCATCCCATATAGTAGCTTTTCTTTCAAAGTTATAATTGTAAATATAGCATTGATCTTGTTTTTCAGCAGCTACTACTATATGAGGTTCATTATTATACGTTACATTTGCTATACAATAGCATTTTGTAAGTTTATCTAATACTTTTTTTGTTATCTTCATCTTAGTTCCTTTCATTCAAGTATAATTAAAGGCAGGATCACCTGCCCTTAATATATATTACTGTATTATTCCAGCTTCTCTTAATTTTTCTTCCATTTCTTTATCAGATATTGGATTTTTAAGACCTATAACTATTTTACCTGATTCAATTGCTTGACTGAATTCTTTTATAAAAGCTAAAGGACATAATGTAACATCAAACATTTTAGCTTGACCTTTACCTTCTGATAAAGAGCAGTGATGTATTTTAGTGCAAGGTATGTTATTTCTTTTTATAACTTTTTCAGCTGTTAATTTCATCATTAAGCTTGTACCTGCACCATTTGCACATGATACTAGAAATGTCATATTATTCACTTCCTATTCAATATTTTTTCTTTTTTTGTATTCTTCATAATCTTCAGTAATTAAGAAGTAATTTTCTTTGTCTGCTCTGTATTGTAATTGAGGTATTAATACTAGAACTAATACTATTAATCCAACACCTACATAGCTTAAGTATTTCATAACTACTGTAAATATAGGCCATACTACTGCCCAGTCCCACATTCCAAGGTATCCACCATAAGCTGCCATTCCAACAAAACTTGCTATGAAAGCAGAACCGAATACTTGACATAATCCTGAAATGAATGGGAATACTATTGTAGCTTTAAGTCCACCTTTACTATTTGCATATACTCCTATTGTAGCGTTATCAAAGAATACTGGAACGAATCCTGCTACAACTAATACTGGACTCTTAAGTAAGATTAAAGCCATGATTGCTAAGAATTGACCTGTTGCACCAGCTAAGAATCCTATTGTTATTGCATTTGGTGAACCAAAGTTATATGATATAGCACAGTCTACACCTGGTACTGCACCTGGTAATAATTTATCTGATATACCTTTAAATGATTGTGTTAATTCTGCTATGAATGTTCTAACACCTAATTGTAAGATTGCTAGATAAACTGCAAAATGTAAACAAGTTTGAAGTATATAGAAGAAGAAATTATCACTTTCTTTTAAGAATTTACCTTCAACTAAGAATGGTTTTCCAAGTATAGTAAGTATTCCACCAAAGAATATTAGCATTAATATTCCTGTTGAAACCATATTATCATTAAATATTGACATAAATCCTGGTAGGTTTATATCTTCTATTCTCTTACTTCCGCTTCTTCCAGCTTTTTTATCAGCTTTAGCCCATTTTTCAGAAAGATATGTAAATAGTGCAACACCGAACATTTGTTGGTGAGCTATAGTAAATCCTGCACCATCTGTTAATTCTTGTGAATATTTAACTAATAAATTTGAACCTACTGCCCAGTATAATCCTAATAATATTGCCATTATTATCATAATTTTAATATCATTTGTTATAAGACCTGGAAGAGCAAATAAGATTAACCAATAAGCAGTTGCTGCTTGTTGTAATTGCACGTGTCCTGTTGTAAATACTGATCTTAACTTAGTATATTTAGATAATCTTACTAAAATTAAGTTTGTTATAAATGCAATTGCTAAAAGTAATACTACTCCTGAAAATCCTTTCCCAAAAACTTCACTAACTCCAGCTTCAACTGCATTTTGTCCAAAATATGGGTCAATAACTAACGCTTTTAAATCATATTTTGTTTTAAGTCCAACTAATATTGGTCTAAAGTTTTTAACAAGTCCACCTGAACCTACTGATAAGATGAAGTAACCAATTATTGCTTTTAATGTTCCACTTAAAACTTCATACCAAGATTTTTTTAATAATAAATACCCAATTAATACCATAAACCCTATAAAAAATGCAGGTTTAGTTAAAATGTTTGAGTAAAAAAATGTCCAAATATACGCTAATATATTCATATTTCCTCCTATAAATTATATTTTTCTGATAATTTTTTAAGTTCATCTATATTTTTTATTTTAAATAATTCTTCTTTTAATTCATCATTTACTAGTACTTCCATTAATTTTTGTATGTTTTCAATATGTATTTCCGGATCTTTTGATGCTAGTGTAAAAAATAGGGTTGCTTCATTTTCTTCATCAAACTTTACCGGAGTTTCAAATTTTGTAAATGCTATTTCTGTCTTAAATACATTTTCTCCTCTTTGTGTTGAATGTGGCATTGCAATACCCGGTTCAATTACTATATAAGGTCCATAGCTTTTAACACATTCAATTAACTCTCTACTGTAATCGCTACTTACTGCACCATTTGCTTCTAGTGATTTACAACTTTTTATTATTGCATCTTCCCAATTTTCAGCTTTATCATAGAAACCATAGTATTTTCTTTCTATTATATCCTTTAGCATAATTTCTCCTATTCAAATAGTAATAAAAAAGGTTTATATGCACGACAAAAATTTGCCGTTTTGAAATATAAACCGCTCTTTTAAATATTGTAAGTAAATAAATTTTTATAATATACTTTACCCCATATTTTTTAATTGTCAATAGTTTGTAAAAATTTTATTGAATTTATTTTTTAATAATTATATAATTTATCATTAGGAGGTAAATATGAAAATAGTAATTTTAACTGCTTCTACTGGGGCTGGTCATAATCAAGCTGCAAAAAATTTAACAAAAGAATTTGCTAAATTTAACGATGAAATTAAAATTATTGACATTTTTCAAGAAACTACTAAGAATACTAATAAAATTATATGTCAAGGTTATGATGTATTTGCTAGTAAATTACCACAAACATATGGGATAATTTATAACATATCAAATAATAAGTTAATAAATCCTATATTTTTAAAAAACATATTTTTTAAAGTAGAAAAAAAATTAAAAATAATATTAGATGAAATAAAACCCGATATTATTATCTCAACACATCCACTTAGTGTCCCTATAATTTCAAAAATAAAAGAAGATAATAAATATACTATACCTTTTATACAAATAATAACAGACTTTAAAGCACACTACACATATATAGATAAAGGTGTTGATGCATATATTACAGCTAGCGAATTCACAAAGACAAGTTTAACTAATAAAGGGATACCTGAAAACAAGATATTTGTTTATGGTATACCTATTAAAGAAGAATTTAGAAATAATAATAAGGTTGAAAGTGATATATTTAAAATTTTAATAATGGGTGGATCAATGGGTCTTAAAAATATGGAGAAATCTGTTGATGTACTCGTAAATTCAAATCTTAATATTAAAATAACAGTAATTTGTGCTTCAAACATAGAACTTAGAAAAAAACTAACTAAAAAATTTAAAACAAAAATAATTGAAGGTAAAATTGAAGTTAAAGGTTTTGTTGATAATATTGATGAACTTATGGATAGCTCAAAGCTCCTTATAACAAAGCCGGGTGGTCTTACATCAACTGAGGCGATAAATAAATTTATACCTATGATTATACCTTTTTCTATACCAGGTCAAGAAGAAGAAAATACCGCATTTTTAGTTGAAGAGAAAATGGCAATAAGTATAAATGATATACAAGATTTACCAAAATACGTAAAAATGCTATTAGAAGATAAAGATCTATATAATGAAATGGTGGAAAATATGAAAAAATTATCTAGTAGTTATTCAGTAGAAAAAATAATAGAGCTAGTACATAGTTACAAATAATTAAAGGAGTTAATGAATGAGTAATATTTTTACAATAAATGAGTTGTTATGGTTATTTTACATAATAATAAACTATACTTTTGTGCTTTTTGCATATAAAAAATGGGGGAAATTAGGACTTTTAATTTTTATACCTCTTGCTATTGTTATGGCAAATATACAAGTAAACAAGCTTATGGTCTTATTTGGAGTTGAAACAACAATGGGTAATATAGCATATGGAAGTATATTTTTAATTGAAGACATTTTATCAGAGAATTATGGTAAAAAATATGCTAAACATGTAATATCTATAGGTTTTGCAACTATGATTTTTACAACTATAATAATGAATATTGCAATAATGATAAATGCTTCTGCAAATGATACTGCACAAGTTCATTTATACGCCTTATTTAAGCCTTTTTATAGACTTACATTTGCATCATTACTTGCATATGGTGTTTCAGCATTTATAGACATATATTCATATCAAATGATTAGAAATATATGGCCTAGTTTTAAAAATATATGGATAAGAAATAATCTTAGTACTATTTTTAGTCAAATAATTGATAATATAATATTCACTATTGTTGCTTTTGCGGGTGTATTTGAGTTTAAAATTTTAATTAGTATAATGTTTTCTACTTACTTTTTAAAATTAATAATTTCAACTCTTGATACTCCTTTTGTATATGTAGCAGCTTGGTGGAAGAAAAAAGGAAAAATTGAAGAAATATAATGAATAGATATAGTAAAATAACTGATTATAAAAATAAAAGAGAAATAGTTTTACTTAAAAGCTTGCCATGTGATTATGGAAAATGTGCTTTTTGTAACTATATTTTAGATAACAGCATAGATGAAGATGAAATATATAAGGTAAACATGCAAACTCTAGCTAATATTACTGGTGAGTTTGCTGTACTTGAAGTAATAAATTCTGCTTCTGTTTTTGAGTTGCCAATGTCAACCCTTGAAAAAATAAGGGAAATTGTTTATGAAAAAAATATTAAAATAATATATTTTGAAGCATATTTCGGATATGTTAGAAGACTTGATGAAATTAGAGAGTTTTTTAGTGGCATAGAGATTAGATTTATTATAGGAATTGAAACTTTCGATAATAAATATCGTATAAGAACTTTAAAAAAGAACTTTTACTTAACAGATAAAATATTAGAAAAACTAAAAAAAGAATACTATACTGCACTACTTCTAATATGTACTAAAGGACAAACTCGTGAACAAATATTAAATGATATAAAATTAGGACTTGAAAACTTTAATCTTACAACTATAAGTGTTTTCATTGATAATGGTACCGAGATAAAAAGAGATGAAGATTTAGTTAAATGGTTTGTAACAGAAGTTTATCCTACAATAAAAGATAACGATAAACTTGAAATACTTATTGATAATAAGGATTTTGGTGTTTATTCATAGAAAAGAGGTAATAATGAAAAAAATGATGTCATGGAATGTAAATGGATTTCGTGCAGTTTTAACAAAGGGATTTAATGAGTTTTTAGAGACTGAAAATCCTGATATTATAGGTATACAAGAAATAAAATTACAAGAAGGTCAAGTTGATTTTAATCCAGAAAACTATTATACATATTGGAATTATGCTAAGAAAAAAGGTTATTCTGGTACTGCAGTCTTTACAAAAGAAAAGCCAATAAATGTATTTTACGGTATAGGTATAGAAGAACATGATAATGAAGGTAGAGTTATAACACTAGAATATGATAATTTCTATTTCATAACAGTTTATACTCCAAATTCAAAAACAGAGCTTGAAAGGCTTGATTATCGTATGGTATGGGAAGATGAATTTAGAGCATACCTTAATAATCTGAAGAAAAGTAAACCAGTTATAGTTTGTGGAGATTTAAATGTTGCACATAAAGAAATTGACCTTAAAAATCCTAAGACTAATACAAGAAGTGCAGGATTTACAATTGAAGAACGTAATAAGTTTTCTCTTCTTTTAGAAAACGGTTATACTGATACTTTTAGACATTTTTATCCAGATAAAGAAAACATATATTCTTGGTGGTCATATAGAATGAAAGCTCGTGAAAAAAATACAGGCTGGAGAATAGATTATTTTGTTACTTCAAATAACATAAACGACTTACTAGTTGATGCTAAAATACATAGTAATATATTAGGTTCAGACCACTGTCCTGTTGAACTTTTAATAAGAATTTAAACTTGACAATTTATAATAAATTTAATAAAATTGTATTAATTATTAAGGTGCCTGGGTGGCGAAATGGTAGACGCATCAGACTCAAAATCTGACGGAGTAATCCATAAGGGTTCGAGTCCCTTCCTAGGTACCATTTATTTATATACTAATTTTAAAGGAGAAAACATGTTATCACTTGAACTTACAAAAGAAGAACTTGAAGAGACTAAGTATAATCCAGATGTAATAAAAAATTTACTTGTTTCAAGAGCAATATATAATGAAAGTTGTAATCACGAGTTTACAGAAAGTGAACTTGAAGAAATAAAATATATAGAACAAAATGAAGCTGTAAAATTATACATGAGAAAGACTGTAGAACCTAGAATTTTAGTTACTGAAACTGAAATTATAGACCAATACAATTTAGAAAAAAGCTTTTTTGAAAGCCAAAATATTCCATTTGCAAAAGCACGTGAGATTATAAAGGAAAAATTAACAAATGAGTTAAACTATGGTCTAGAGCAAGATTTAGTTCATAATTTAGTTCACAATATGGAAGATACTGTTACTCTTTCAAAAAAAGATGTCCTATTTTCTAAAGGAGATCCTAATATTATAAAGTCAATTTTACTACAAAATTTATTAAATCAAGAAGCAATAAAAAAGACTTTTTTTGAAGATAATAAAGAAGAACTTGAAACAATAAATAAGGAAATCAGACTTAAATACTATGTAAATGTATTATGCAGTAAAGATGTAAGTGTCTCTGATGAAGAAGTTAGTAAATATTATGTTGATAATACAAAAGATTTTGAAGGTGTTGATATGCAATATGCTTATTCACAAATTTCAAACTACTTATATCAACTTAAAGTAAATGAAAATACTAATAAATTTATTGAAAGTATTGTACAAAAATATAATCTTGATAAAGAAATTGAAAAATATAAAAAAGATGATGGAGCTGTTATTAACTAATGATTAATTATAAAAATCGTGAACTTTGGACTTATTTCTTTAATAAACCAAAAAATTACTATAATAAATACATGTTTGAAATGGTAAATTATCCAGAATATTTACTGTTTGCTGATGAAGAAATAAAAGAGTTAAAAGGAAAATGGAATAATCTTTTTAATAATGATAACGACATCTATCTTGAAATTGGTTCAGGTAGTGGGAATTTCACTATTGAAATGGCTTGTAGAAATAGTAATATTAATTTTATAGGCGATGAACTAAGACTTAAAAGACTTGTTTACTCAGCAAAGAAATCACAAAAAAGAGATTTAAAAAATATTAAATTTATACGTTTTGACGCAACTAAAATAGATGAGTTTTTAGATGAAAATGAGCTGTCTGGTCTTTTTATTAACTTCCCTGATCCTTGGATAGATGAAGAACATAAAAGAATAATATCAGATAAGTTACTTAATACTCTAAAACCTATTTTAAAAGATAATTCAAAAATATATTTTAAAACTGATCACTATGACTATTACACTTATGTACTTGATTTAATATCAAACACAAGTGGCTATAAAGTTATTTATCATACAGATGATTTACACAGCACTGATCTAAAAGATGAAAATATTAAAACTGAATTTGAAAATCTATTCATAAATAAATTAAAAATGAGTATTAAATATATTGAAATTTTAAAATATAAGGAATAAAAATGGAACTCATACTTAAAGAAAAAATAAATGTAGATAACAAGATTAAAGATTTTACATTAAATCCTTTAAATAACACACTTATAACTATTGGAAAAGGTTTAACTTTTTTTAAGAAAAACTTCTCAAAAGATAAACAAATAACAAAAAACATAAATAATTGTGAAACAATTAAATACATAAAAGAAGAAAGTCAACTTTTTACTTCTTCTTCTTTTTATATTATAAACTCTAATAACTATATATATAAATGTGATAGTTCTAGTAAAAAGGTTATAAGTTGCATTTTTAAGCCAAACTTCAATATTGAATGCATAAACGTAACAAATAACGGTAAAATTGCATATATTAATTCAAATAATCTTTATTTATACGACTCTTTTAATGATAAAACTATTAGTGTTGGTATAGGAGATGAATCAAGAACAAACCTATCTTTATTTATAAACAATGAAAACATCATAGTTAAGAGTAGAGAATTTGGTAAAAATGAAAATAATATTAAAATTTTTTGTGGTAAAGGACTATTTAAAATTTTTGATATACAAACTGAAAATAATCATACTTTTATGAAACTTATAGGTACTAGATATTTTGGTGCTACTGCAAATGGTTTAGTTGAAGTATGGGATGCAATAACAAACGAAATGATTGATACAAAATATATATGTGATTCACGTATAACATATATAGAAAATGATGATGAATGGTTCTATTTTGGTACTGCAAGAGGAGATTTAATAGTTACAAATGATAAGCTTGAAGTTGTAAAAACCATTAATTGGATAAAAAGCGAAATCAGAAAAATCTACTATTATGATGACACCTTATATGTACTTTGTGATAATAATCAACTTCTTGTATTCTCATTATTTGATGAAGACAATGTAGTAGTTGTAGATGAATTTATGGAAAAATACAAAATACATGAAGAATACAAAGCTTTTTTCAGTGTTAATCGTGTTACTGAAATTGAAAATTTCATTAAAAAACTTGAAATATCAGGTAGTTCATTTTATGCACCTACTAAATTACAGATATTTAAAGCTTTATCAAGTCCAATATCAAATAAAAAGGTGCTTATGCTTGGTAAAGAACCATACAATGTTTACCCACATATTGCAACTGGACTTTCATATGAAATAAAAGAAAAATCTTGGTTTTCAAGTACAATTAATAATACACTTAAGAATATATTAAAATTAATATATTATTCATATAATGGTGAATTAAAAGAGATTGAAGATATTAAAAATGAGATAAATAAGGGTAATTTTAAAATTTTACCACCTGATAAAATATTTAAATCTTGGGAGAATCAAGGTGTACTTCTACTTAATTCAGCATTAACTGTACTTATTAACGAAACAGGATCTCATAGTAAATTTTGGAGTAATTTCACAAAAGATATACTTGAGTACATAAGTACTGTTAATCAAGATATTACATACTTTTTATGGGGTAAAGATTTAAAAATATTTGAAAAAAATATATTAAGCGGTAATATAATTATACATAATCATCCAAGTAGTGCAGGAAATTTCGATAATCCAAATGACTTTTTCTACGGATTATCATTTATTAATACCAAAGATAAGATAAATTGGTTAGGAGGAGAATAATTATGAGTAAAATTGTTTTAGACGGATTAACATTTGACGATGTCCTATTAATCCCACAAGCATCTGATGTATTACCACATAAAGTTTGTTTAAAAACTAAGCTAACAAAAAATCTTACATTAAATATTCCAATTTTAAGTGCTGCTATGGATACAGTAACTGAATCACAACTTGCAATAGCCATTGCAAGAGAAGGTGGAATTGGATTTATACACAAAAATATGACTATACAAAGACAAGCAGAAGAAGTTTCAAAGGTTAAAAGATCTGAAAGTGGTATGATAACAAACCCTATAACACTAGATGTTAATGCTACTTTACAAGATGCACATAATCTTATGAGTAAATACAAAATATCAGGTCTTCCAGTTATTGATGATGAAAACAATTTATTAGGAATTATTACTAATCGTGATTTAAAATATCGTGAAAATTTAAATGCTCTTGTAGTTGACATTATGACACGTGAAAATCTAATTACTGCAAAAATAGGTACAACTTTTGAACAAGCAAAAGAAATATTATTAGAGCACAGAATTGAAAAACTACCAATAGTTGAAAACGGTAAATTAAAAGGTCTTATTACAATTAAAGACATTGATAATGTACTAAATTATCCAAATGCTTGTAAGGATAGTAAAGGTAGACTTAGAGTAGGTGCTGCTGTTGGTATTGGTTCTGACACTATTGAAAGAATAAAAGCTTTAGTAGAAGCTGGAGTTGATATTGTAACTGTTGACTCTGCACACGCACATTCTAAAGGTGTAATAGATAAAGTTAGAGAAATTAGAGCTAACTTCCCTAATCTTGATTTAATTGGCGGAAATATTGTAACTGCACAAGCTGCAAAAGATCTAATTGACGCCGGAGTAAATGCAGTTAAAGTAGGAATAGGACCTGGTTCTATATGTACTACACGTGTAATAGCTGGGGTTGGTGTTCCACAAATTACAGCTATTATGGAAGTTTATGAATATTGTAAAGATAAAGATGTTTGTGTAATTGCAGATGGTGGAATAAAGCTATCAGGAGATATTGTAAAAGCAATTGCAGCTGGAGCTGACTGCGTTATGTTAGGTGGTCTACTTGCAGGTACTCAAGAAGCACCAGGTGAAGAAATACTATATAACGGTAGAACTTTTAAAGCTTATGCTGGTATGGGATCTATATCTGCTATGAAAAGAGGAAGTAAAGATAGATATTTTCAACTTGAATCTGCAACAGATAAATTAGTTCCAGAAGGAATTGAATCTATGGTTCCATATAAGGGAAGATTAAAAGACACTATATTCCAATTATGCGGTGGACTTCGTTCAGGTATGGGATATTGTGGTGCTGGTACAATAAATGAATTAAAAGAAAAAGGACAATTTGTAAAAATTACTAATGCCGGACTTAAAGAAAGTCATCCACATGATGTAATAATTACAAAAGAAGCTCCAAATTATACTACTATTAAATAGTGAGGAATAATGGATAAAGATTATGAAATCTATTTAAAATTAAAAGAAGATATTAATAAATATAACTATCATTATTATGAAAAAAATGAAAGTTTAATTTCTGATAAAGAGTTTGATGACTTACTTGTAAAACTTAGTGAAATGGAACAAAAGTTTCCACACTTTAAAGATAATATGTCTCCAACATCAAAAGTTGGTGGTTTTGTAAGTGAAAAATTTTCAAAAGTTAAACATACTACTTCTATGTTAAGTCTTTCAAATACATATAATATTGGTGATATTAAAGATTTTAATAATAGAATACAAAAAATACTAAATACAAGTACTCCACTTGAATATGTCTTAGAACTAAAGCTTGACGGTATTAGTATAAGTTTAATATATGAAAAAGGTATACTTAAAAAAGCTGTTACAAGAGGTGACGGTGTCTATGGTGAAGATGTAACTCAAAATGTTATGCAAATAGAAAATGTTCCTCTTAAACTATCAGAAGATATTGATATTGAAGTTCGTGGAGAAATTATACTTCCAATTTCAAATTTTAATAAGATTAATGAAATACGTGAAATAAATGGTGAAGATGTATTTGCTAATCCAAGAAATGCAGCATCTGGAACAATAAGACAACTTGATGAAAATATAGTAAAAGAAAGAGGTCTTGCTTGTTACTTATATTATGTTGTAAACCCAACTAATTTTGGTATAAAAACACATATTGAAAGTGTTAATTTACTAAAAAAACTTGGTTTTGCAACAACTAATGTATTTGAAATATATAAAAACTTTGATGAGATTGAAAAAGCTATTGAAAGCTGGAATATAAAAAGAAAAAAATTAGATTATGAAACAGACGGGCTTGTTTTTAAAGTAAATGATTTAATGCTTTATGATGTACTTGGATTTACTGCAAAAAGTCCTAGATGGGCTATAGCATATAAGTTTAAACCTGAACAAGCGATAACTAAAATTAAGTCTATAGATTATCAAGTAGGTAGAACTGGTGTAGTTACTCCTGTTGCTAATTTTGAACCTATTAATCTATCTGGTTCTATAGTTAAAAGAGCATCACTTCATAATTTTGATGAAATATATAAAAAGGATATAAGGATTTTTGATAAGGTTGTTGTTGAAAAAGCCGCTGAAATAATACCGCAGGTTATAAATGTATTGTTTGATAAAAGAGATGGTAGTGAAATAATAATTACTAAACCTAGTATTTGTCCTAGTTGTAATTATGAACTTCATACTTTTGAAGATATTGTAGCTATAAAATGTATAAACCCTTATTGCCCTGAGAAAATTTTAAGATTAATTGAATATTTTGTTTCTCGTGATTGTATGAATATAAAAGGACTTGGAACTAAAATAACTAAAAAATTAATTGATATGGGATTTATAACAAATATTTTAGATTTATATAATCTTAAAAATATGCGTGATAAACTTATAGAGCTTGATAAAATGGGCGAAAAAAATGTTGATAATCTTTTAAACAGCATTGAAGAAAGTATAAATAATTCATATGAAAAAGTAATATATTCGTTAGGTATAAATTATGTAGGTAAGACTACTGCAAGTCTTATTTGTGAAAAATACACAAATATAGATGAGCTAATGAGTGCAAATATAGCAGAACTTTCTGATATAAAAGGAGTTGGAATTAAGGTTGCAACTTCAATATATGAATATTTTCAAACTGATAATGCAAAAAGAATTATAGCAAGTTTAAAACAAATAGGATTTAAACTAGAATATGAAGAAAAAGAACTACTTCATAATGAAAATATAAGTGGTAAATCATTTCTTGCAACAGGCACATTTATTAATTTTAAAAGAGAAGATATAAAAGATATAATAAAAAAATATAATGGTATTTATTTATCAGCTGTTTCTAAAAATTTAGATTATCTAATTGTAGGTGAAAAAGCAGGTTCTAAACTAAAAAAAGCAAATGACCTAAATATTAATATTTTAACAGAAGATGAATTTATAAAAATGATAGAGTTGAAAAATGATTAAAGAATTAAATACATTTAGTTTACTACATATATCACTTATTATATATTCAGCTATATTATTTATAGTATTTACAAAAATACCTAAGTATATACCACAAAAATTTTTAAATTCATACACTACTTCACTTGGTATTTTTCTAATTTTACTTAAAATTTTTGATACTTTTATTCTGTTAAAATATGAAGGATATAGATTTATTGAAGCTTTACCACTACATATTTGTAATATTTCTTTAATAGTTGGTGCATTATTTTTAATAACAAGAAAAGAAATTTTATTTAATATACTATATTTCTTTTCATTTGGAGCTATACTTGCGATAATATTCCCAGATTTTAGTACTTTTAATATCTGGTATTATCCTTTTATATACATGACTACTCATACATTTGAATACATTACTATAATTTATAGCCTTATTTACTTAAATGTATCTGTTACTAAAAAAGGATATGATGCTACAAAAATATTTATGAGTATACTTATATTTATAAATTTAATTATAAATTACAATTTTAATACCAACTATATGTTTTTAAATGACTATGCATCATCATTTTTAAGCTTTATAAAACCTATATGGCTTTATAATATACTTATTATCATAACATATTTTATTGTATACAAGACTATGTACCAATATACAATGAGAAAACAAAATAGATTACGAGGAGATAAATATGAAAATTGAAGTTCCATATAACTACAAACCGATTTTTGACATTATGGAAATGGAAATTGCAATAAAACAAATAAAAGACTTTTTTGAAGTTGAACTTGCTAAAGCACTTAATTTAACTAGAATTTCAGCCCCTTTATTTGTTAGATGTGAAACTGGTCTAAATGATACATTAAACGGTGTTGAAAGACCTGTTGCATTTGATATGAAAGAAGAACCAAATAAAACTATTGAAATAGTTCATTCACTTGCAAAATGGAAAAGATACGCACTTAAAAGATATGGATTTAATACAGGTTATGGTCTTTATACAGATATGAATGCTATAAGACGTGATGAAGACTTAGATAATATTCACTCAATATATGTAGACCAATGGGACTGGGAATTTATTATAGATAAAGAAAATAGAAATATTGAATTTTTAAAAGAAGTTGTTAGAAAAATATATTCTGTGCTTATAAGCACTGAAAAAATGTTAGAAAATAAATATGCTTTTTATAATTCATTTTTAGCATCTGAAATATTTTTCATTACTTCTCAAGAATTAGAAGACCTTTATCCAAACCTAAGTGCTAAAGAACGTGAAAAAGAAATTACAAAAAAATACGGTGCAGTATTTTTAATGCAAATAGGTGGTGTATTAAAATCTGGTGAAAAACACGATGGTCGTGCTCCAGATTATGATGACTGGAATTTAAATGGAGATATATTAGTTTATAATGAAGTTTTAGATATTGCCTTTGAAATATCTTCAATGGGTATAAGGGTTGATGAAAAATCACTAAAAAGACAACTTGATATAGCTAAGGTAACAGATTATAAAGAATTTCATAATATGTTATTAAACGGAGAACTACCACTTACAATTGGTGGAGGAATAGGTCAATCAAGACTTTGTATGCTATTTTTAAAAACAGCACATATAGGGGAAGTTCAAGCTTCACTTTGGACTGCTGATATTGAAAATGAATGTAAAAAACTTGGAATTAATTTATTATAAAATAAAGGAGTTGTATTAAATACAACTCCATTTTTTTAAAATGCACTAACTATTTCACCTTGATATTTTTCATCTATATACTTTTTAACTTTTTCTGATTGTAAAGCTTTCATAAGTTCTAATATTTTAGGATCATTTTCTTTTTCTTTTAATACTGCCACTATATTTGAATAAGGTGATTCTTTACTTTCAACATATATTGCCTTACTTTTATCAATTTTACTTGCAAGTGCAATATTTGTGTTTATAACAGCAATGCTTACTTCATCAAGTCTAGGACCTATTTGTTCTGCATTAAGTGCTGTTATTTCTAAATTTTTAGGATTTTCTAATATATCATCTATATTAGAATCTAATTTTTTACTATCTTTTAACTTAATAATTCCAGCTACTTCTAATAATATTAATGATCTTCCACGGTTTGTAGGATCATTTGGTATTAATACTTTTGCACCTTGTTCTAATTCATCTAATGTTTTAATTTTATCAGCATAAATTTTTAGTGGTTCTAAATGTACTGCCCCTACACTTACCATTTCCATATTATTTTCTTTTGCAAATGAGTTCATATATGGTGTATGTTGGAAAAAGTTTGCATCTAAACTACCGTCTTTTAATGCAAGATTAGGTTGAACATAATCATTAAATTCAACTATTTCTAAATCTATATTTTTTTCTTTTAAGTCTTCTTTTACAAGCTCTATTAATTCTTTATGTGGAACTGGTGATACTCCTATTACAAGTCTATTTTCATTTTTACCACAAGATACAATAATTAACAAAAATACTGCTAATAAATATTTTAAAATTTTTTTCATCCTATTTCCCCCTTGTATTTTCAATATTTCTTACTATTCTTGTACCTATAAATTGTATAATTTGTACTATAAGAATAATTATTATTGTTGATTTATACATTAATTCTTTATTACCTCTTTGATATCCTTCAATTATTGCAAGACTTCCAAGTCCTCCACCACCAACTATACCAGCTATTGCTGTGTATGCAACAAGTGATATTAAAGTTAGAGTTAGTCCATTTACTATACTTGGCATTGCTTCAGGTATTAAAATTTTAAATACTATATCTTTTGTACTAGCTCCAATTGATAACCCCATTTCAATTAAACCATATTCTACTTCATTTAATGAGCTTTCAATTATTCTTGCTATAAATGGTGCTGTTGCTATTGATAACGGGATTATAAAGGCACTAGTTCCATATGATTTATGTACTATAAGTCTTGATAGTGGTATAAGAAGGACTATTAATATAACAAAAGGTATTGATCTTGTTAAATTAATTATTAATATATCAAGTATTTTATGATAAAATCTATTTTCTTTTAATCCACCTTTTTTTGTAAGTACTAGTACAATACCTATTGGTATTCCTATTATACTTGCAAAAAACATTGAAGAAAAAAGCATATATAAAGTTTCAATTATTGATTTAAGCATTTATTTCCTCCACTTCTATCATATTATCTTTAAACCACTTAACTATATCATCAGTATTTTTGGCTTCAAATTGTACTCTTAGATATCCTACTTTTTCACCATTTGCTAGTGTATATATATTACCACCTAATATATTTATATTTACTCCAAAAAGTTTTGAGGCTTCTGATATATATGATTTATTGGCATCCGTTCCTAAGAAATGTAATATCCAAGACTTCTTACTATCTTCTTCTTCATTTAGTGAGCTTATTAAATGTCTTGTAAATTCATTTGTAGGTCTTAAGAATATATCTTTTGTATTACCACTTTCAATTATTTCCCCATTTTGTATAACTGCAATTCTATCACACATTTTCTTTATTACTTCCATTTGATGTGTAATTAATACTATAGTTATACCTAATTGTTTATTAATCTTTTTAAGTAGATCTAAAATACTTGATGATATTATTGGATCAAGTGCTGATGTTGATTCATCAGATAATAATATTGTAGGTTCTGTAACTAAAGCTCTTGCAATTGCAACTCTTTGCTTTTGACCTCCACTTAACTTATTTATATAGCTATCTTTTTTATCATATAATTCAACTAATTTTAAAACTTCTTCTACTTTTTTTATATCTTTTTTACCGTCTAATTCTAGTGGTAATAAGACATTTTCAAGTACTGTTCTTGATGATAATAAGTTAAAACTTTGAAATATCATTGATGTCTTTTTTCTATAATCTCTTAAATTTTTATCATTAAACTTAAGTATATTTTTACCGTCAACAATTATTTCTCCACTATCAGGTTTTTCAAGTAAGTTTAACATTCTAATTAATGTTGATTTACCAGCTCCTGATAATCCAACTATACCAAATATTTCTCCCTTTTCTATATTAAGATTAATATTTTTTAAAACTACTTTATCATCAAAACTTTTCTTTAAATTATACAGCTTTATCATATCTTCCCTTCCTAAATAAAAAATCAGGCTGTGTGCCTGATTGTAAACTTACAATTACAGTGGCACACGCAAATCAGCTTGTGCCATTATGCTGACTACAAGCTAAATAACATGTGCATCATCATCGTAATTGTAAATTTCATATATATCTCTCCAATTTATTTCATCATTTAGTATATGATACAGTATAATAAAAATTTTTTCAAGTACTTTTTACTCCCAATAACCGTCAATAACATATTCAGATTTCATAAGTTCTTCTAAAACTTCAAACCTCTTATATGAATCTTTTATTAGGATATCAATTTCAATATCAACTGTAGTATCCATGTGTTTTTTTATACTAAGTGCTTCAATTTGCATTGATTTTACTATAGTTCCTTTTATTTTTGAGTATGAATCCATATTTATTATTTTTAAGTAAAGTTTGTATCTATACCCTTCACCTTTTGTAAAGAAATTATTTTTATGAAAGTATATTTGTATTGAAACTATAAGTAAAGTAGAAAATACACCAATAAAATATTGTCCACTACCTATTGCCATTCCTACACCTGATGTTCCCCATATACCTGCTGCTGTTGTAAGTCCTGATATTATACTATTATTTCTTACAAATATTAAACCTGCACCTAAAAATCCTACACCACTTACTATTTGTGATGCGACCCTTGATGCATCATAATTACCCACATCTGAAAAACTATATTTAGAAATTATCATCATAAGTGCTGAGGCTAAAGCTACAATAGCGTGTGTTCTTATACCTGCTCCTTTATTTCTGTTTGTTCTTTCATAGCCTATTGCACTACCACATAATGCTGAAATTACAATTCTAAATACAAACTCATAATTACTTATCATAGTATATGTATAGAGTCCTCATCAAATCCAAATGTTAAGTTTTCACCTACATTTTTAATTTCTTTTCCGTGTGGATTATTTAATATTATTTCTATTATACTTCCAGATGCTTCAACTTCATATTCGTGATTTTCACCCATAAATACACTCTTTACAACTTTTAAAGTGTGGTTATTAGAATTAAATATAATAGATTCTGGTCTTATAACTACTTGGCATTTTTCATCTATATCATATTCAATTTTTTCGTTTACAATATAGTCTACACCAAGTATATTTATCTTAGTTTTATCTTCAAACTTTTCTTTTACATATGCATCTATTATATTTGCTCTTCCTATAAATTTAGCAACAAATTCACTATTTGGTTTTTGGTAAATTTCTTTTGGACTTCCAACTTGTATTATTTTACCGTCTTTCATAATAACTATCTTATCAGATAAAGCCATTGCTTCTGCTTGGTCATGAGTTACATATATTGATGTAATACCAACTTCTTGTTGTAATTTTCTAATTTCATCTCTCATATGAAGTCTTAATTTAGCATCAAGGTTTGATAATGGTTCATCAAATAAAAGTACTTCTGAGTTCATTATTAGAGCTCTTGCAAGCGAAACTCTTTGTTGTTGTCCTCCTGACATTTGAGATGGAACTCTGTCTGCAAATTCTTCCATTTTCATAATTTTTAATATATTTGCAACACGTTCTTGTATCTCCTCTTTAGGTCTTTTTTGTAATTTTAATCCGTATGCAATATTATCGTATACATTCATATGAGGAAATAGTGCGTAGTTTTGGAACACCATTGATATACCTCTTTTATCAGGTGTTAAATATGCTATATCTTTTCCATTCATAATTATGCTACCACTTGTTGGTATTTCAAACCCTGCTATCATACGAAGTGTTGTTGTCTTACCACAACCAGATGGTCCTAAAAGACAAACAAATTCCCCTTCTTCTATTTGTAGGTTTACATCATCTACTGCTTTTACAGTTCTACCTTTTGGGGTAAATATTTTTGTTAATTTACATATATCTAATTTTATATTTTTTGCCATTTCTTGCTCTCCTGTAATTATTTTTTAGATGATAATAATTTTATTATAAGTTTCATTATTATCATAAATACAGATACTATTATAATAAGTATTGTACAATATGCCGTAGCAAGTCCAATTCTTCCTTGATCTATATGATCCATTATTGCAGGCGTTAGTAATTTCCAGTTAGCAGATATTAAAAATACTACTGTACTTACTAATGTCATTCCTCTTGCAAAGCTATATATAAGTCCACTTAAAAATGCTTCTTTTATCATAGGTATAGTTATCTTAAAGAATGTTTGTCTACTTGATGCTCCAAGTATAGCAGATGCCTCTTCAATTGACGGATCTATTTGTTGTAATGCTGATATTCCTGATCTTACTCCTACAGGTAATGATCTTATTATAAATGCCATTATTATTATAAATCCTGTACCTGTAAGGGTTGGAACTAAAGGTATATCTGTAAATGGTAATAAGTATTTTTTATTGTAACTTATTGCATATCCTATACCTATTATAGTACCAGGTATAGCAAGTCCTATCATAACACTAAATTCTATAAATGTTTTACCTATAAATTTCTTTCTAACAATTAAAAATGCAATAATCATTGAAAATAATGAAGCTATTACAGTTGCAATTAATGCAAGTTGTGTTGTAGCTACTATTGGTTGTACACGATTAGAAAATCTAAATATTTCTTTATAATGATATAAAGTTAGGGTATTATCTTGTCCAAATAATTTAACAAATGAACTTATTGGAATTAATGCATACATTGTTATTATAAATGTAGTTAGTATAATAAGAGTAATAAACACTGGTATTACAATTTTAGGACTATCTATTAACTCTCTATCTCTTGATGCTTTACCTGTTACAGTAACATAAGATTTTTTCTCAACATAATATCTTTGAAGTGTAAACATAGATATTGATATTGTTAGAAGTATAACTGATAGTGCTGTTGCAACTCCAAGCTCATAGTTTCCAACACCTTCTTGGAAAATTTTAACAGCTATTGTTGTAAATTGACCACCTATAACAAAAGGGTTTGCATAATCTGCTAAAGATTGTATAAACACAAGTAAAAATGCATTTGCCATACCAGGAACCATTAATGGTAAAGTTACAGTCATAAATACTTTAAATCTTGTAGCTCCTAATGATTGTGCAGCCTCTTCAACAGATGGATCTATCATTTGTAAAAGTCCAACTAACATTAAGTATGCTATTGGAAAAAAGCTAAGTACTTGTACTAAAACTAATCCCCAAAATCCATATATTTCAAAATTTGTAAGTCCAAGTAATTTTCTTGTTATTATACCTTGTCTTCCAAATAATAGTATTGCTGATAATGCAACAACAAATGGTGGTGATATTATTGGAAGTAGTGCTATAAAGTCAAATATTCTTTTTCCTTTAACTTTAATATATACTGCTATATATGCAAAGAAAAATCCTACTATAAGTGAAATTAATCCTGTTGTAATACCAAGTACTAGGGTATTAACTATTATTTTAAGATTACCTTCGCTTTTAAAAGATTCTATATAATTTGCAAATCCATATATTCCATTTCCGACAGTTAAACTTTCTTTAAACACGTTATATACTGGTACTAATATAAAAAAGCTAACTACTACTATTGAAAAAATAATAGTAATTAATAAAGTCGGATCATGTGCTATTTTAAAGAGGTTTTTCATTTCTTCTTTAAGTCTAAATTTAAAATTGTCCATTATTCCTCCTACACAAAACATCCACTATAAAAGTGGACGTTCTTCCTATTTCTTAGGGGCTTGTGCGTTTGTTTTCTTTGTAAATTCATCAACTAATCTCTTCTTGTTTTTTCCAGCCCAATCAAAATCATATTTAATTAATTTTGTATTTGCTATTTCTTTTGCTTCTTCAGGGTTTGTAGCGTTTACGTTAGTTAAAAATTGGAATGAACCAACTGTTTTACCTAAATCTTGTGTTTCAGCTTTTAGTACCCAGTCAATAAATTTCTTAGCTGCTTCAGAATTTGGTGCATTTTTAAGAAGTGCAACTCCACCTATTTCATATCCTGTTCCTTCTGATGGTGATGCAAATATTAAATCTGAATATCCTTCTTTTTTATATTTTATACCGTCATGTAAGAATGTAATTCCTACTGTTGTTTCTCCCATACCAGTCATTCTACCTGGTGCTGTTCCTGATTTAGTATATTGTCTAATTTGACCATTTAATTTTTTAAGATATTCAAGTCCTTGTTCTTCTCCCATCATTTGAACCATTGTTGCTAACATTGTATATGCTGTTCCTGATGAACCTGGGTGAGCTACAACTATTTCTCCTTTATATTCAGGTTTTAATAAGTCAGCCCATGATTTAGGCATTTCAATACCTTTTTCTTTTAATATTTTTTCATTTCCAACAAATCCTAAATATCCAACATATATTCCTGTCCATACACCATTAGGTTCTTTAAATTCTTCTTTTATATTTTTAGCTTCTGGTGAAATGTATGCTTCTATAAGACCTTCTTCATTTGCTGCTACTATTCCGTCTACAGGTCCTCCATACCATACTGAAGCTGTCATATTATCTCTTTCAGCTTTAAGTCTTGCAAGTGTTTCTCCACTACTAAGTCTTACAAATTCAGTTTGTATTCCTGTTTCTTTTTGGAATCTTTCAGCTATCATAGCTGCGTGATCTTCTTGTAATCCTGCATAAAAAGTTAATTTTTCTTGTTGTTTTTCACTTGATCCAAAACCACAAGAAAATACAGTAAATGCTAATGCTACCATTGCAAATAATTTTTTCATATTTAATCCTCCAGTTTTTATTCATTACAATAAAGTTATACCCCAAATTATAATAAAGTCAATATTTAACAAATAAAAAATATCAACCTCTACCAATTAGAATTAATACCTAATTTTTGAAGGTTGATATCTATTAATTATCTGTTATTTTACTTTTTAAAGTTTGTTAATTATTTATTTTAAAATATCAATTAAATTATCAATTGATTGTTTTCCTGATGTTACAAACTCACCATTAACATAAATAGTCGGTGATACAGATATTTTCTTTTCTGTCATTTCTTGTATATAGCAATTTCCATCTATCATATTTGAAACTATATTTTCATTATTTAGTGCTATAAGATTTAGTCCCTGAACTACTTCAGGACATAAAGTACATGATAATGTTATAAATACTTCAATGTATTTTTTATCTTTTATACTACTTACTTTTTCTTTTTGTTCTTCTGTAAGCTTATTACCTAAACCAAATAAAGATAATATTGCCAGTATAAAACTATTAAACTCGTGTCCACTTGGTATTCCTGAAAATACCATTCCTGTAGCCTTGTTTTTAAAATATATTTCAAATGAATTTTCTCTATATTCTAAACTATCATCTATAATAAGAGTTAAATTTTCAGATAGTTCAACAATCTCTTCTAAAAATCCTTTTATTTCTTTACCCTTGTCATTATCAGTATATTTAAAGTTAAAACTAACACTTTCATTTATATATGAAAAATATTGTTTTAATTGTCCTTTTATATTTTCATCTAAAAATGCCATTATAGTTTCCCCACTAAGTCAAGACCTGGTTTTAATGTTTCCATTCCTTCTTTCCATTTTGCTGGACATACAAATCCTGGATTTTCATAAACAAATTTAGCAGCTGTAGCTTTTCTTAATATTTCTTTTGCTTCTCTACCTATACCGTCTGCTGTAATTTCACATGCAGCTATTACACCTTCAGGATTTAATATGAATGCTCCTCTATTTGCAAGTCCTGTTTCTTCTTGATAAACATCAAATATTTTTGATACTTTACCTGTTGGATCTCCTATCATTGCATATTTTATTTTGTTTATTCTATCTGAAGTGTCGTGCCATGCTTTATGACAGAAATGAGTATCTGTACTTACTGAAAATACGTTAAATCCTAATTTTAAAAATTCTTCATAATTTTCTTGTAAATCTTCTAATTCTGTTGGGCAAACAAAAGTAAAGTCTGCTGGATAGAAAAAGAATAAAGACCATTTTCCTTTAACATCTTTTTCAAAATTTATTTCTTTTAATTCTTCATTTTGATATACATTTACTGTAAAATCTTCAATTTTTTTACCTATTATTGGCATAATTTCCTCCTAATTTATCCTGAATTTCTAAGTCCTGTTGCTACTCCATTTATACAAGTATGTATTGCTTTTATAAGCTTATCATTGCTATTTCCATTTCTTACTCTTTTTATAAGCTCAATTTGAAGATAGTTTAATGCGTTAAAATAAGGCATTCTATTAGATAAACTCATAAATAACTCTTTGTTATCTTGAAGTAACATAGTTTTATTAGATATTTTTAAGATTATTTCTTTTGTTAGATCAAATTCATTTTTTATTTTTTCAAAAATAGACATACTTTCATCTTTATTTTTACTAAGTTCTACATATTTTCTTGCTATATTCATATCTGCTTTTGATAAAACCATATCAACATTTGATATTAAATCTCTAAAAAACGCCCAATTATTATACATTTCTTGTAATGTATTAAGACCATTTTCATTTTGAGATATATAACTATTAAATGCTGTTCCTAGTCCATACCAACCAACAAGCATGATTCTACTTTGTGACCAAGAAAATACCCAAGGTATAGCTCTTAGATTTTCAATGCTTTTGTCCTTTTTTCTAGAGCTTGGTCTTGAACCTAAATTTAATTTTGCTATTTCTTCTATTGGTGTTACTTCATAGAAAAAGTTTTCAAAATTATCAGTTTCATAGACTAAATCTCTATATGAATTATAGCTTAAATCAGAAATATCTTTTATAATATTTTCATATCTACTATTATTATCTCCTATTAAGTCTACAGATTCAAGAGTTGCTGATACTAATGCTTCAAGATTATATAAACCATTTTCATAGTTACCATATTTAGCACCTATTACCTCTCCTTGTTCTGTAAGTCTTATTCTTCCTATCATACTATCAGTAGGTTGTGATAATATTGCATCATAACTAGGCCCTCCACCACGACCTACAGTACCTCCACGTCCATGGAAGAAACTAAGGTTTATACCATAAGTTTTAGCCATTTTAACTAGTTTTTGTTGTGACATATATAAATTAAAACTTGAAGTTAGATATCCGCCATCTTTATTACTATCTGAGTAACCTAGCATGATTTCTTGATTATTATTGTTATTTTCTATATATTTTCTTACTACATCAATATTAAACCATTTTTTCATTATTTCTATAGAATTTTCTAAATCTTCTATTGTTTCAAATAGTGGTACAATATTTATATCAAGTCTATCTTTATTACATAGATTTGCTTCTTTCATAAGAAGTGCAACTTCTAACATATCTGACACGCTAGTACAATGTGATATTATATTTTGTCTTATAACATTTTTACCAAATATATCTATCATATTTTTAGCCATGAAATATATTTTAAGTTCACCTTCTAAAAGCTCTGACTTTTCAATTAAGTTTGATGATAATGGTCTAGGATCATTAGTAAGTTCTAAAAGTAATAATTCACATTTTTCATCTTCACTAAGACTTGCATAATTTTCATGTATATTAGCAGATCTAAAAAGCTCATCTATACATTTTTCATGTATACTTGAATCTTGTCTAAGATCTATTGTTGCAAGATGAAAACCAAAAACTTGTGATGCTACTATTAAATTATCTAAAGTCCCACAACTAAGATTAGATGAGTTATTATCTTTTAATGATTTTTTTATTATCTTAAGTTCTTTTGTAAACTCTTCTTTTGCCTTATATTCTTTTTGTGTTGTATTATTAGGCATAGTTGTTGTGTCAAGCTCTAGCTTATATGCTGTAGCAACTATTCTATCTAATATATATTTTATTGCTTTTCTATATGGTTCTTTTTGTCTATGCACTGAAAAATCACTTGAATTATTCGCTAATTCTAAAAGCTCTTCACTTGCACTTACAAGTTCATCTGACATTGAAAAATCCCTATAAAGTAGTTGTAATTTTTTAATGTAATGTTCAAATATTGTAGTTGATGCTGTTTTAATTGAAAGTTCTAATGTTTTTTCACTTACATATGGATTTCCGTCTCTATCTCCACCTATCCATGTTCCAAGACTAATGGGTATTAAATTACTTTTGATATCACAAAAATCTTTAGCTCTTTTATTGTAATCAAGTATTAAATCTGGTATAGCTTCTAAAAATGTTGATCTATAATATCCCATAATATTATTAATTTCATTTGTAACACGAAGTTTAGCATTTCTTAATGTATCAGTTTGTTTTAATATACTGATTGCACGATCAAGCTTACTATACCATATTTTACTATTTATTCTATTTGCTTTTACTTTTTCATAATCGTTTATAAGGTCGTATATAGTTTTAGTTAGATCAAGTATACTTTTTCTTTGCACCTGTGTTGGATGTGCTGTAAGTACTGGTACTACTTTTACTTTTTCTACTACATTCTTATCTTTAATTTTTGAAAAAGCATGCTCTAGACTACCTTTCCATTCTTCATTACCGTTTCTTTTTATTAGAATTTCTCTAGCATTTAATACATCTTCTGCTATGTTTATAAGGAGTGGAAAAAAAGATAAGATTCTTGCAACTTCATATGCCTTGTCATCTTCAATACTAGCTATAATTTCTGATAATTCATCATACTTACCATTTAATACTGAATTTTTAATATTGTTTACTATTGAAAAAATATCTTTATCTAATGAACTAAGTAGTATATTTTCTAATATCTCTATTTCTTCATTCATAATAACACTCTTTTCTAGTTTGTTTTATCTTATTTCTCTTTTTTCTTTCTTCTACCTGATGATTTTTTATTTGAATCTTTACTTTGTGATTTACCACCTGTTGATATTTCAACTATAGGTTTTTTAGCATCTTTTCTATTTAAAGATTTCATTATATCTTCAGCCTCTTTTAGTGGTACAGTTATAAATGAAAATTTATCCATTATTTTTATATCTTTTACTTTTCTACCTGGAACATTAGCCTTTTTATGAAGTAATTCTAAAAGTTTTGATGAAGTCATTTTATCTCTTGCACCAAGTGCAATAAATAGTCTAGTCTTATCTTCAAGTGATACACTTACATCTTTTATTTCATTATAGTTTTCTTTTAAAAATTCATCATCATATATATGTCTTAATATAGCTGATAATATTACTTCTGCATTTCTGTTTTTTAATATTTTTCTTGATAAATCAAGATATTGTGTATAATCATTTTCAAGTATTATTTCTTCTATACTTGAAATTAAATATTCTTTTTTTGCCTCTAATATGTCTTCAACATTAGGTATTCTTTCTTTTCTAATTTCTGATTTTGTAAGTCTTTTTATTTGCATTAATTTATTTGCTTCTTTTGGTGTTACAAATGTTATTGCTATACCTTTTTTACCAGCTCTTCCAGTTCTTCCTATTCTATGAACATAAGCTTCTGATTCTTGTGGTATTGAGTAGTTTATAACATGAGTTAAGTCTGATACATCAATACCTCTTGCTGCTACGTCTGTTGCAACTAGTATATTTAGTATCTTTTGTTTAAATAAATCAAGAGTTTTTTCTCTTAATCCTTGTGTTATATCACCATGTATACATTCAGCATCATAACCTCTTGCCTTTAATTTTTTAGTAACTTCATCTACATCTTGTTTTGTCTTACAAAATACTATACCATAAAAATCAGGTCTAAAATCTAACACTCTACATAATGCTTCAAATTTATCATCAGGTCTTACTTCAAAATATATTTGTTCTGTAAGATTAGTTGTAAGTTCTTTTTTCTCTACCTTTAAAGTCTTATGACCTGGCATAAATTCTTTTGCTATAGCTAAAATTTCTTTAGGCATAGTTGCAGAGAAGAATAGCATTTTTTTATCATCGTTTGTTTTTGATAATATTTCTTTTATATCATCTATAAATCCCATATTTAGCATTTCATCTGCTTCGTCTAATATAAAATATTCAAGCATACTTAAATCAAGAGCTTTTTTTCTCATCATATCCATAACACGCCCTGGTGTTCCTACTACTATATCTATACCTTTTTTAAGATTTTTTAATTGTGTTTCAATAGAGGCTCCACCATAAACTGCAAGTACCTTTATATCTTTTTTACCTTTTAATGAATATATTTCTTCTGATACTTGAACTGCTAATTCTCTTGTTGGAGTTAATATTATTGCTTTAACCTTTTTTTCAGGTTTTAATAATTCTAATATTGGTAGTGCAAAAGCTGCTGTTTTACCTGTTCCTGTTTGTGCTTGTCCTATTAAATGTGTTCTTTCTTTTAATAATTCAGGTATAACAAGTGCTTGTATTTCTGATGGATTTTCAAACCCCTTTTCCTTTACTGCTTTTAATGTGTCTTGGCTTAAACCTAAGTCTTCAAATTTTATCATTTAGTTCCCTTTCTAGGTATTTCTAAGAAGAATCTTCCTAGTTTCCCACTTCTATAATCCTTTAGTATCTTTCTTGAAATTTGTTCATAATCGTGTTCCTTATTGTTATATATTTGAAGTCTTCTCTCAAGTATACTAAGAATTTCAAAATTATCTACATCTTGCATATCTTCTATTTCAAGCTTATATACTTTTTTTATATTATTTATTATTTTATACTCTTTCATCTTGTCTAGTAATCTTAATATTACCTTTTCAAGAGGTAGTATATTATCTTTTATAGAGCCTGTAATTGCAAGATTCATAGCAATTTCATCATTATCAAATTTAGGCCACAAAACACCTGGGGTATCAAGTAGTGAGAATTTATCACTTACTGTTATCCATTGTTTTCCACGTGTAAAACCAGGTAAATTACCTACACCAGCCTTATTTTTAAGTGAAAAACGATTTATAAACTTAGATTTTCCTACATTAGGAATACCTACTACCATAGCTCTCACTTGTGTTTTTCTAAGCCCTTTTTGTTTCATTTTTTCTAATTTTTCATTATAGAATTTATCAATCTGTAATTTTAGCTCTTTTAAATTACTTCCATTTTCAACACTTATAGGTATAACTTTATCAGCTAAATCATTTTCTAAAAAATATTCTTCCCATAAGTGATAATCTTTTTTATCTACTAAATCCATTTTATTTAATAAGATTATTCTTTTTTTATTCTTAGCAAGTCTTTCTATTACTGGATTTTTACTAGATAATGGTATTCTTGCATCTAAAATTTCTATGACTATATCAACTAATTTTAGTTGTTCTTCTAACATATCCACAGCTTTTTTCATGTGCCCAGGATACCAGTTTATATTTGTTTTTTCTATTTCCATTCTAATCCTCTAAACCTTTTATTATGAGTACAATCTCTCCTTTTATAGGTTTTGCTTCTATTTTTTTAATTAAGTTTGATACATTATCTCTTATTACTTCTTCGTACATTTTTGTAAGTTCTCTTGCAATGACAACATATCTATCGCCTAAATATTCGTGTATATCTTTTAATGTTTTTAATATTCTATTTGGTGATTCTAGTATAATTATTGTTCTTTGTTCATCTTTAAGTTTTAAAAATAGGGTTTGCCTTCCTTTTTTCTTTGGCAAAAATCCTTCATAAGCAATTCTTCTCATACTAAGACCACTAATACTTGCTGCAGATAAAATTGATGACGGTCCTGGTATAGTTACAACTTTAATATCATTATTAATAGCTTCGTCAACAACTTCATAACCTGGGTCTGATATACAAGGCATACCTGCATCTGTTACAAGTGCAATATATTTATCTTCTTTTAGTAAATTTAATATATTTTGTATTTGATGTACCTTATTATGTTCATGATATTGGTATACTGTATTTTTTATTTCATAATAATCAAGTAATTTTCTTGTGACTCTTGTATCTTCTGCAAAAATATAGTCTACTTCTTTTAAAATTCTAATAGCACGCATACTCATATCTTCTAAATTACCTATAGGCGTACCTACAATATATAGCAAATTACTTACCTTCTTTCTTATCTGAAACAACTTTTTTACCATTTAAAAAGTCTATCGCAGCTTTTAATTGTATATCTCCAGCTTTTATTATTTCTTTTGCCTTTTTCTCACCATGTATGTTTATAAGGATCTTTTCTATTTTTTTTACTCTATTTTGTTTTGCTTTTTTAGTTTCGTTTGTATAACCTTTAGTTGATAATATACTTTCCATTGGTTTATATATATGTGGTTCTATTCCATTTTTATTTATATTATCATTTTTAGGAGTTGAATATTTTGCTATTGTAATCTTTATTGCATCACCAGTTTTAAAGTTCACTATATTTTGTGCTACACCCTTACCATATGTTTTTTCGCCTATAACTGTTGCTATATCATAGTCTTTTAATATACCTGTTAATATTTCAGATGCTGAAGCACTTCCTTTATTTACAAGTAAAACCATTTTACCAGAATATGCTTGTCTTAACGTTCTTGTATATTGTGTATATTTTTCATTTTTGAATTTTAAACTTACAAGTTGGCTTTTATCTGTAAATAGTGATGCTATATCTATTGCCTCTTTTAAAGACCCACCTGGGTTTGTTCTAAGGTCAACTATTAATTTATCCATACCTTTTTTCTTTAGTTCATAAACTGCATCTTCAATTTCTTGTGCAACTCCATTACCAAATTGAAGTAAACTTATATATCCAATATTGTTTTCAAGCATCTTATACTCTACATTATCAATTTTTATATCATCTCTTACTAATGTTAGTTTTATTTGATTTTTTACATTAGGTCTAATAAGCTCTATTTCAACTTTAGTTCCTTTTTTACCTCTTAACATTTTAGAAACTTCAACAGCTGTATTTTTTAATATGTCCTTGCCATCAACTTTTATTACTTTATCACCTATTTGTATATTAGCTTTAAATGCAGGTGAGCCAATAAATGGAGATACTACTTCCATATATTCACCAACTTTTTTACTAATTGACATTCCTACACCTGTATATTTACCGTCTAAATCTTCGTTTAACTCTTTTAATGCATTGACATCAAGATACTCTGAATATGGATCTTCAAGTTCGCTTATAATCCCAGCAATTGCTGCTTTATAAAGTCTTTCTTTATCAACGTCTTTATCTCCAACCCAAACTTCATTTATTAAATTAATAGTTTCAACTATCTTTGATAATTCTACCACATCGTTAAAACTAGCTTTTTCAGATTTTGTTGTTAATTTTTTGTAATTATTTGTCAAAGCATAACAGTTTCTAGGAGCAAACAAACCAAGTACAGCTCCTAGCAATAAACTTGCTAAAATATATGACATAAATTTCATCTTATTTTCTTTCATCATTTCGCACATCCTTTACAAATGCTAAATATTCTGTATTACCCTTAGTACCTTTAATTGGTGAAACAGCAATATCAAGTAATTCATATAGATTAGATTTTAGGCTTTCTTTTACCTTATTAATTGCCATTTGATGATAAGCTTCTTCTTTTACTATTCCGTTTTTACCTATAAACTCAGAGCCTACCTCAAATTGTGGTTTTATAAGAAGTACTAGTAAAGCACTTTCTTTTATATATTCTCTAATATATGGGATAATTTTAGTTAGAGAAATAAAAGAGACATCTGCAACAACTATATCTGCTAGTCCTAAATTCAACTCATTTTTATCAAGCTTATTAATATGTGTGTTTTCAAGACTTTTTACTCTATTATCATTTCTTAAGCTATATGCTAGTTGGTTTGTACCAACATCAACGCTATATACAAATTTAGCACCGTTTTGTAATGCACAATCTGTAAATCCACCTGTTGATGCACCAATATCAAGCACTATCATATCTTTAAAATCAATATTAAAGCTTTTTATTGCCCCCTCTAATTTTAATCCTCCACGACTTACATACTTCAACTTATCTTTTATCCTAATATCTAATTTATCATCGTCATTGTACATAGTTCCTGCTTTTGTAATTTTTTGTTCATTTACTATTACATTTCCAACCATTATTTCTCTTTTTGCTTTTTCTCTACTATCAAATAGATTTCTTTCAAAAAGTATTACATCAAGTCTTTTTTTCATAGTAAATAACCACTTAAAAACATAGTAACTACAACACCTAATATACATCCAGCTAAAACTTCAAGTGGTGTATGTCCTAAAAATTCTTTAAATTCTTTAAATTGCTTTGTTTCAAATATGTCTTTTTTATTTTCAAATAGTAACTGATTTAGTGCTTTAGCATGTTTACCTGCTTCTCTTCTAATTCCTGTTGCATCGTACATAACTATAGTTGCAAGCACAAATGAAATCGCAAAATATACAGAATCTACACCATATATTATTGCAACTGAAGTACAAAGCGATGATACACTAGCCGAATGTGAGCTTGGCATACCTCCAGTTTCAAAAAGTAGTGAAAATGTCGGCTTTCTTTTCTTAAATATTGGTGAAAATATTTTCAAAAATTGAGCTATAAACATTGATACAAAAACTAAATCTATTATTCTATTATTAAAGATAATACCATTATTCATACTTTATACTCTTTCTTTATTTATTTTTTTTACTATTCATATTTCTAAATTCATAGAATTCTTTTGTTATACGACCTTTGTTATTCTTTTCGTCAACTTTCTTTTTAAAAAATATCATAGTACTTCCTATAGACATAACACAAACACTTGCTGTTTTTTGTGATATTTCATTTTCTAATTCTCTAGTTATATCTTCATTTGAATTATTTAATACTTTCACTTTTATTAATTCTTGTTTATCTATTGCCTGTCTTATACTCTCTATAACACTCTCATTAAGCCCTGATTTTCCTATTCTTACAATTGGATCTATATCATGAGCTTTTTTTCTTAAAAAATTTCTTTCTTTTGATGTTAATTCCATATATATTTGATACAGTAAAATATCCTATATCATACTCCTTTCTAAGCTTGCTTTAAGTATTATTTTACCATAATTTACTACTATTTTCAATTAATAGACAAAGTAAATTTAATGTGATATAATTTATCAGATATAAATAAATATTATATGGAGGAAAAAAGAAATGGCAAAACAAAAATTTGAAAGAAGTAAATCACACGTAAA
>CAUVEB010000005.1:0-118042 GCA_963550915.1 uncultured Leptotrichiaceae bacterium | reverse complement strand
GCCTGTATACGCCAACAATACTCACTCGTGGGGAAGATAGGTAGTCGCCAAGCTTTTTTTAATTATTAAAAAATCACAATTTACTAGCTTTTTGTAAGTTAGTTATTTTTTTCTCAAAATATTTACATTTTTATATTTGCATATTTGCAATTATTGTACTATAATTAGTATATACCGATAAATAAGTATTTTATGCATTTTTAAATTTACAAAATACATAAAATAGATAATGGGAGGAAGAAACATGAAAAAATTAGCTATATTAGCTTTATCTTTTGCTACATTTAATCTTTTTGCTTGGGAAGTTCAAGTAAAAGGTGGTTATGATTTCTATAGAGGAAATTCAAAATATGATACTACAGCAGCTGCAGCAGGACCATCAACTACTCATAATTATTCTGAAAAAGGATTTACACTAGGTTTAGAAGTAATACCTTTTAATAAGGGTGTAGTTGAAGGTGGTTTAGGTGTTGAATACAACTTTGCTACAACAACACCATTTTATGATAAAGATCAAGAAGCACATGCAAAAAATGGTTATACAGTTCCTTTATATCTTTTAGGAAAAGTAAATATGTTAAGAAATGCTGAAAATGACAAAGCATTATATACTTTTGGAAGACTTGGATACGCTTTTTCTGCAAAAGACAAAGATGCAGCAGGATTCCCTAAAGATGGTGGATTATACTACGGAGCTGGATTTGGATTTGAAATTAAACACTTCGTTTTTGAAGGAATATATGACGGTTTATGGAATATGGAAAGCACAGCAATTCATCACTTTAACCATAAAGCAGGTATAAGAACAGGATTTAGATTTGGTGATTGGGCTAAAAAACCTATGATAGTTGTAGAACCAATACTTCCAGAACCACCAGTTGTTATGCCAAAACCAGAACCTAAGGTTACTAAGACTTATGGTAGATTAATCCATGCAACTTGTTCAGAAGAAGAAAAAGTTTGTGTAATACATGGATTTAAGGTTGATGAAGGTATGCCAAATGAAGAAGAAAAAGAAAATATTAAAGAAATAGTTGCTTTAATTAATGAATTTTCTGGAACTGGTTATGTTGATGTTATAGGGCATACAGATTCTACTGGATCATATGAATACAATGATAAATTAGCAGTATTAAGAGCTGAAAATGTTACTAAGTTATTAAGAGAAGCAGGATTAAATCCAGGACTTAAAGTTTCAAGTATTTCTGGACGTGGAGAAATGGAACCTATGGCAACTAACAAGACTAAAGAAGGAAGATACTTAAATAGAAGAGTTGAACTTAAATTTTCTGATTTATTACTTGAAAAATTAGTAGTTGAAGAATTTTAATTAATATAGATTATATTAAAAGAGTGAGATAAAGCAAGATATTATCTTGCTCTTTTTTAAAATTAAAAGATATAATTACATTGATTTTTTAATATAGCTATAATATAATAAGGGTGTAGGAGGAATATATGAAAAAGATATTTATAATTTTATTTATGCTATCTCAAATGCTTGTTGGTGCTTGGGAAGTTCAATTTAAAACAGGATATGATTTTTATAGAATGATTACCATTGATAAAAAATATGATCCAGGTTTCATATTAGGTGTAGAATATGTACACGCAAATAGAGGTATTATTGAATTAGGTACAGGTGTTGAATATGTATTTGGAAATACAAAAGCCCTTTATTTTTTAGATGACAAAGATAAATCAGGATATATGATACCTATTTATTTATTAGGAAAATTAAATTACTATACAACATTTGATAATACAAAGAGTTTTTATGGTCTTACAAGACTAGGTTATGCTGTTTCAGGAAATATAAAGAAAAATGGTATGGGAATAGATCATACATATACAGGTGGACTTTATTATGGTGTTGGTCTAGGATTTGAAGTTGAAAACTTTGTATTTGAAGGAATATATGATGCTAAGTATAGCAAGAGTGAATTTTTACATAAATTTGGATTAAGAACAGGTATAAGAATAGGAAATTACAAGAAAAAATTACCTAATATTAAAACTGTTAGATCTGAAGATTTTATAAACTACGTTCCTGAAGTAAAAGAAAAAATAGAATACTAATAAAAGATTAAAAGCTTAGTGAACGCTAATAACTAAGCTTTTATTTAAAAAAAGGTTAATATATGGACATAAAAGAAGAAATGCTTTTAGCATTAAAACATAAAAAAGGAGATACATTTAATCTTGGTTCAGATTTAGTGTATAAAAATATTAATGTTGGTAAGATAAGGAAAATGATAGGTTATCCAAGTCTTGATATAACAGAAGGTATAAATTGTGAAGTATTGAATATAAAGGGGATTACTTGCTACAAATATTTTAAAGATGATGATAAAAAATATATACTTTTTAACATTCACGGCGGTGGTTTTTACGGTGGTGGAGCAAAAGTAGTTGAAAACAATTCAAAATATTTAGCAAAAAATGGTATAACTGTAGTTTCAATTGAGTATACTCTAGCACCTGAAAAGCAATATCCTAATATAATGATTGAGATATATGATGTAATAAAAGAATACTTAAAAGATAATAAGTATGACAAAGTTGGAGTAATAGGTGATAGTGCTGGAGGAATGTTAGCTTTAAATGTTGCAACTTTAGATGATGAAAATATTATAGATTTTCTAGGTCTATACTACCCTGTTATAAGTCTTACAGAGAAAAAACAAGTTTCATTTGATAATTTAGGTGAAAATGCCAAAGCATCAATCCTATTTTTAAAATCAGTAATGCCTTTAGTAACTAAGCTATATTTACCAGATGACAAGAGTATATTAGAAGATGGCAAGTACTCAGTAGATTCAAAGTATTATAACTGTTTAAATATAGATAAAAAATTGCCAGAAATACAATTAATAAAAGCTGAATTTGACTATTTTAACGATGAAATTGATAAGTTTTGTAATAAATATGATATAAAAGCGTATGAATGTAAAGGTTTATCTCATGGATTTATGGAACTTCTTGGATATCTTCCTGAAGTAAAAGATATACTTGATTTAACAGTTAAACATTTTAAAAATAAGGTGAAATAATGAAATTATGCATATTAAAAAAAGATAATATCAACATACAGGAGTATGAGAAAATAATAAAAAAATTAGATTTTACTATTGATGATAAAGATCCTGATTTTATACTCACTTTTGGTGGAGACGGTACAATTTTAAAAGCTGTTGATATAGCTATAAAATATGATATACCTATTATACCGGTAAATTTTGGTAAAATAGGATATATGGCAGATATTGAAAAAGAAGAGCTTGAAGAAGTTTTAGTAGATATAAAAAAAGGTGATTATACACTAAGTGTTAGAGATTTACTAAAATGTATTATAGATGATAAAAAATACTATGCATTAAATGATGTGGTATTTAAAAGCGAGCATATAAGCGAATATGAGTTATATGAAAACGATAAATACATAACAAGATATAGGGGTGACGGCTTAATAATATCAACATCAACAGGCTCTAGTGCTTATGCAATGTCAGCTGGGGGTAGCCTTATACATCCAAGTTTAAAAGTTATGAACATTGTTGCAATAGCACCACAGACATTAAGTGCAAGACCAATAATATTACCACCTATTAACTTAAATATTAAATCAAGCTCAAATATATATATAGACGGTTTAAAAGTAAGTGGTGATAATACTAGCTTAATTAATGTAAGCTTTAGTGATAAAAGAATAAAATTAATTAATTCAAAAACAAAAACATATTATGATATACTTAAAACAAAATTAGAATGGTTGGGATATAAATGAAAAAAATACTAATAATGTTAATTTTTTTAGTTTCGTGTAGCACTACAGATTTAACACTGGCAGGCTTAGGTACAGTTTCAAACAACGGAGTTTTTACTAAAAATAAGATGCGTGTAATTAATAAATATTATCAAAAATATTTTGATACTAAGTTTGTAGGTAAAGAAAACTATATCTTTAATAAAAGAAAATTAGATGGTGTAACATATTATGAATACTATAATAGAAAGACAAATAATATACTATTAATGGTTCATGGAGGAGCTTTTGAAAGCCCATTATCACAGTCATATATAACAATGATGGATAATATCTTTGCAAATTCAAAAGGTAATTTTGTTTCATACATTATGGACTATACAGTTGATAATAAGTATCCGGAACAAAATATTGAAGTTGAAAAATTAGTTGATGATATCATGGAAAAATATGATAGAGTAGTAATAATAGGGGATAGTTCAGGTGGTAATCTAGTTTTAACTACTATGTTAAAAAGAAGAGATGAGAAAAAGAAAATGCCAGATGGATTAATACTTTTATCTCCTTGGACAGATCTTACAAATAGAGTTGAAAGTAGAATAACAAGATATTATGATGACATAGTAATAGGTCAAAATGATTATCCGGATGCACTTTTACATAATTACTATATTAAAAATGAAAAAGATATAACAAAACCATATATATCACCTGTTTATGGTGTGTATAATGATTTTCCAAGAACATTAATACAAGTTGGAGATCATGAAGTATTACTTGATGACTCTAAGATAATTTATGAAAAAATGAAAAAAGCAGGCGTTGATGTAAGAATAGATGTTTACGATAGAATGTTCCATGTTTTCCAAATATTACCATTTTTAGAAGAATCTAAACAGTCATATAAGATTATAGGGGAATTTTTAGACGAAACATTTATTAGTGATTAGATTTAATGGAGGAATAATCTTGAAAAAATATATATTAATGCTAATTTTTACTTTTCTTGTATCTTGTAGTTTAACAGATACAACCATTAATAGTCTTTATGTAGTCTCAAATAATGGTGTTTTAAGTAAAGATAGTATTTTAGATTTTGCAATAGGTATTAGTAAAATACAAAAAAAATATATAATAAAAGAAGGATATGTATTCGAGAGAAAAGAATACAAAGATGTTAAGTATATAGAATATAATAAAAAGGATACTAAATCTGAAAATTTAGTATTGCTTGTACATGGTGGTGCATTTAAATTACCATTTAACCAAATATATGTGACTGTTATGGAACATATAATAGAAAGTACAGATAAAACATTTGAATCAATTATGCTTGACTATACAACAGGTAAAAAATATCCAACACAAAGTAAAGAGCTTGAAACTTTACTTGAGTATGCAAAGACAAAATACAAAAAGATAATACTTGTTGGAGATAGTTCAGGTGGGAATGTAATACTATCTGTAATGCAAAAATTAAGAGATGAAAATAAAGAACTTGTAGACGGACTTGTGCTTATGTCACCTTGGGGAGATTTAACAAATACCGTTGAAAGTAGAAAAAGAAACTATTACAAGGATATATTATTTGGGAATGAAATGTATCCAAAAGCTATGATAGATAATGACTACATATCAGAAGTAAAAGACTTAAAAAATCCGTATGTATCACCTGTATTTGGTGTATATCATAATTTTCCTAAAACTTTAATACAAGTAGGAAGAGATGAACTATTACTTGATGATTCAAATATAATATATGAAAAAATGAAAAAGGCAAATGTAAATGTAAAACTAGTAATATTTGAAAATATGTTCCATGTATTCCATTTATTACCTGTACTTCCTGAAACAAAATTAGCATATAGTCAAGTGGGAGAATTTATAGAAAGCGTTTTTTAGAGCAATAAGGGGTTTTTATGATAAGAGAATTAAGGGTTAATAATCTCGCTATAATAAAAGATATGCAAATAGAACTTGAAGAAAATTTTAGTGTTTTAACCGGAGAAACAGGGGCAGGGAAGTCAATAATATTAGACGGAATTGCTTTTATACTTGGAGCACGTGCAAACACTTCTGTTATAAGACATAATGAGAATAAACTTATCGTTGAAGCCGTTATTTCTCTTAGTTCAAAATTAGTTGAAAAATTAAAATTATTAGATTTTGATATTGATTATGATGACAATGAATTAATAATATACCGTGAATTACAAAAAGATGGTAAATCTAAAATAAGTATAAATGGTAAAAGAGCAACAAGTACCATGCTTATGTCTATAATGTCAAATGTTGTTGATATAGTAGGGCAACATGAAAATCAATATCTATTAAATCATAATTACCACTTAGAATTATTAGACGGATTTATTGATAAAAAAGAATTTAAGTTAAAAGAAATAGTAACAGCTATTAGAGAAACAAATAATAAGATTGAGCAGTTAGAAGAAGAAAAAAGAAAAGTTACTGAGAAAAAAGATTTATATGAATTTAGTATAAATGAAATTGAAAATTTAGATCTATATGAAGGTATAGATGAAGAGCTAGAAAATAAATATAATATAATATTTAATTCAGGGAGAATACAAGAAGTTGTAGATAATGTAAACTATGAAATAGATGAAGTTATCTCAACATCACTAAAAAAAGTTGTTAGACATATTTCAAATATTAGTTCATTGGCTGATAATATTGAAAATATTAGAGATGAATTTGTTGAAATAGTTGATAGAATATCAGAACTTAGTAATGAAATAAATGAACTTTATCAAGATGACTTTGAAATGGATAGCTTAGAAGAAATATCTGATAAATTAAATAAGATAAATAAATGTAAGAGTAAATATGCAAACAGTATAACAGGTATACTAGAATATAAAGAAGATTTAGAAAATAAGCTTAATAGACTTGAATATTCATCAGATGAAATAGAAAAACTAAAACAAAAAAAAGAAGAACTTCTACATGAATACGACAAAATGGCAACAAAACTAAGTCAAAAAAGAAAAGAAGTAGCAAAAGAGTTAGAAAAAGAAGTAGATAATGAACTTCTTGAACTTAATATGAAACATGCAAGTTTTAAAGTAGAATTTACAGATAAAACAGCTATATCAGAAAACGGTATAGACGGTGTTGAATTTTTATTAAAATCAAATGCAGGGCAAGATTATGTAAAACTTAGTAAATGTGCTTCTGGTGGAGAAATTTCAAGAATAATGTTAGCTCTTAAAATAGTATTTTCAAAGGTAGATAATATAGAATGTTTAATTTTTGATGAAATAGATACAGGTATTTCAGGAGAAACTGTAAAACTTGTAGCACAAAAATTAAAAAAATTATCTGATACTGTTCAAGTGATATGTGTTACACATTCACCAAGTATAGCATCTATGGGTAAAGAGCAATTTTTAATATATAAAACAGTTGAAAATGATAACACAAGTACAAGTATAAGAAAATTAAGTTTTGATGAAAGAATAAAAGAAATAGCAAGAATAATATCAGGCGATAATGTAACAAATGCCTTACTTGAGCATGTAAAAGAAATGTTAATGTATGGTAAAATAAGTGAGAGTTATGAATAAAGAAACAAATTTATGTATAAATGAATTTATAGACTACTTACAGTTTGAAAAAGGTCTTAGTGAAAAAACAATTAAAAGCTATAAGGTTGACCTTAGAGATTTTTTTGATGCAACTAAAAAAGAATATGATGAAGTAAAAAAAGAAGATATATATAAATATATTGAAGATATTAAAAAGAAATTTAAGCACAACACAGTCCAAAGAAAAGTATCAGCTGTAAAGAGTTTTTTTAAGTTTTTGTACGTAAATAAAAATATTAAAAAAGATCCGTCAAATACTATAAAATCTCTTCAAAAAGAAAAAAGATTACCTGAAGTTTTAAGCGAAGATGATTTTAATAAGATACTTGACACTTTTAATCATGAACCTAAAAATATAAGAAATAAGCTAATATTAAAGTTACTTATAGCAAGTGGAGCTAGAATATCTGAGATTATAAACCTTAAGGTTGGAGATATTTCAGATAATAATTATGAGTATATAAGAGTATTTGGAAAAGGTTCAAAATATAGATATATACCAATATATAACTCGCTTGCTAATGAAATAAAAGAATATGTTCAAAATAATAGAGATTTTTTAAAAAAATCAGAAAAAGATTATAAATTGTTTCCGAAGTTAAGAAGAGAACAATTTTATACGACTTTAAGAGAACATGCAAAAATGTGTGGTATTGAAAAAAGAGTGTATCCTCACATAATAAGACATTCTATTGCTACTATACTTTTGAAAAATGGTGCAGACATTAGAATGGTTCAAGAATTACTTGGCCATGCAAGTATATCAACAACTCAAATATATACACATGTTGAAAAATCAAAATTAAAGTCAGTTTATGACAATATATCATTAGGAGATGACAATTAATATGCAAATAATAGACTATATAAAAACAAATAAAGAATTACTATCTGCATTTGTTTTAACTATAATATTAGCCTTTTTTCCAAGTTTAATATTTTTTTTCGTATTGTCGTTATTAAGTTTACAGATATTACTTGTAAAGATATATTGTAATAATACATCAGACATACTTATATATTCTACTTTTTTTACAATTGATACAATGTATATGTTTGTTGGTAGATTTACACTTTTTTATTTTGTAATTTATTTTTTAACTGTAGCTTTTGCAATATATTTAGAATATGAAAATAACAAAGTTAGTTTTTATAAGAAACTGGAATTAATGATTATATATACAATTTTAAAAATAATAACAATATTCCTTTTTATATTCGCTTAAAAATTAATCTTTGAATTTAATATTTTTTATGGTACTATTAGCTTATGGATATAATGAGTAATGAAATTTTAAGACAAGTTGAAAAAGAAAAAGATAGAGCATTAACAGTGCAAATTGAAAAAAATAGATATCTTGGAATATATAAAGAAAGAGTTTTATTAGCACTTACTAAAAATCAAGTTGAAGAAAAATTAATATATAAACAGGTAGAGGAAGCCTGTCAAAAAAAAGTAGCAACAAGAATGGTTTTATCAAGAGCAGTAGAACTTAAATTTTTAAAAAAATATATGAAAATAGCAGATGAATACAGTCTTAACACTAAATTAGTTGATGGTATTTCATATGTTGGAGATATTGCACTTGTTATAGCAAGTGATACGGCATTAAAAGATGATATTAATCCTTTTGTAACGTCATATATGGATATAATTACAAGCAAGGGATTACCGCTAATATATTATCAAAGTCTTGGCAAGAAAATAAGTAAAAAATATATGAAAGTCATAAAAGAAAAAGTTCCTGAATTAGCAGGAGAATATGAAGAACTTACTTTTTTTGATACACTTTGTGGTATAAGATGTCCACTTGAAGAAAAATTAGGAGGAAAAATTTATGGTTGATGGTTTTGTAATAACAGGGGGAGAACCATTAAATGGTGAAATAACTGTAAGTGGTTCTAAAAATGCAGCACTACCAATAATTATAGCAACTCTTGTTGAAAAAGGAGAATATATTATAGATAATATACCTAATCTTTTAGACATTAGAGTTTTATTTAAATTACTTGAAGATTTAGGATTAAAAGTAGAAAAACTAGATAATAATTGTTATAAAATAATAAATAACGGTATAACAAAAAATAGAGCAGAATATGAAATAGTAAAACAAATGAGAGCATCATTTTTGGTTATGGGACCAATGATAGCAAATCTTGCTCAAGTTGAAGTTTCTCTTCCAGGTGGCTGCCTTATAGGTTCAAGACCGGTTGATATACATTTAAAAGGATTTGAAGCTTTAGGTGTTAAAATTAAACAAGAACATGGGTATGTTTATGCAAATGGAGAAAATTTACATGGTCAAGATATAGCATTTAATTTTCCTTCAGTTGGAGCTACACAAAATATAATGATAGCTGCAACAAAAATAAAAGGGACTACAAGAATAATAAATGCTGCAAAAGAACCTGAAGTTGTAGATTTAGGGAACTTTTTAAATAAAATGGGTGCTAAAATCTCAGGTCTTGGAACAAATACTATAGTAATAGAAGGTGTAGAAAAATTAAAAGCAACAAACTATAGTATAATGCCTGATAGAATAGAAGCCGGTACTTATGTTATAGCTTCACTTGTAACAAAGGGAGATTTTAAAATTAAAAATGCAAATATAGAAGAACTTGGAGTATTTAAGGCTTATCTTGAAAATATGGGAGTTAAGTTTGAAAAACAGGGTGAATACTTAAAAGTTATAGGTAAAGCGTCTGATTTAAAACCTATAAAAATATCAACACAACCACATCCAGGATTTCCTACAGATATGCAAGCACAAATGATGCTTTTATTATCACAAGTAAACGGTACTAGTGAAATTGAAGAAACAGTATTTGAAAATAGATTTATGCATATAGCTGAATTTAATAGAATGGGTACTAAGATAAAAGCACATCATTCTGTTGCAGTAATTGAAGGTGGTCAAGAATTACAAGGAACTAGTGTTATGACATCAGATTTAAGAGCCGGAGCTGCCCTTGTACTTGCAGGACTTATAGCTAGTGGTAAAACTAGGCTTAATAGAATTTATCATATAGATAGAGGATATGAAAAACTAGAGGATAAGCTTACAAAATTAGGTGCAAAAATTGAAAGAGAAAAATTTGATGTATAAGTAAAATGAAAACGTAGTTTTATACTGCGTTTTTTATTTGAATTAATAAAGGAATTATAGTATCATTAAGTAAAGATGATATAATGTTAAGATAGGAGAATATATGAAAATTAATAAGGCAGAGTTTGTTAAGTCAGCAGTACAAAAAAAGATGTATCCGGATGCATTATCTAAAAAAGAGTTTGCATTTATTGGAAGATCAAATGTTGGTAAATCTTCTCTTATAAACTCACTTACAGGGAGAAAAAACTTAGCTAGAACAAGTAAAACACCAGGTAGAACACAACTAATTAACTTTTTCCTTATAAACGATAATATATATTTTGTTGATTTACCAGGTTATGGTTTTGCAAAAGTTCCTTCAAATGTTAAAAAAAATTGGGGTAATATTATAGAAACATATTTATCAAGCGAAAGAGAAAAAATAGTTTTTTTACTTCTTGATATTAGAAGAATACCAAGTAATGAAGATATAGAAATGTTAGAGTGGTTAGAACACTTTGATATTGAATATTATATAATATTTACTAAAAATGATAAGGTATCAAATAACGAAAGATTTAAGTGCTTAAAAGACATTAGAAGTAAATTAGAATTTGAAAATAGTGATGTATTTTTTCATTCTTCACTAAATAATAATGGTAAGGAAGAAATATTAGATTTTATTGGTAAAAGAGGGTAAAAATGAGAAAGACAATTTTTATTATTTTATTATTTTGTTCAATATTTACTTACACAGAAAAAATAGAACTTTTTGAATATAACGTGAGTTTTAATTCGGATAAAAGCCTACATATTGTAGAAAAAATTGTATTTAATCCAGAATTAGATTTAAAACACGGTATAATACGAGACATTATTACTAAGTCAGCTAAGTTTAAATTTTTTAAATTTGAGGATAGAACTGCTATTAAAAACATTAGAAGTAATTTTCCTTTTGAAATAGATTCATATAGTAATTATGATAGTTTTAAATTAGGATATGAAGATGAATATTTAAATGGTACTACAGAATTTTATATTGAATATGACTTATATAATGTTATAAGAACAAATGAACATTATACACAAATATATCTAAATGCTATAGGTCAATATTGGAATATGCCAATTGAAAAAATTAGAGTAGTTCTAAATTTTGATGAAAAAGCCTTTAAAAAGCTTGAAGTATTTACAGGTTCATATGGTAAGAATAGTGATAATTATGAAATAAACTCTAATGTTATAACCAATAAAGTGCCGTTTAATTCATATGAAGGTTTAACATTTAAATTAAATTTAGATAGAAAAATATATGATTATACAAATTATGATAAGATGTATAATATAGTTAATACATATCCAAGTGTTGTAGTAAATTTAGTGGCATTTAGCTTGATTTTAATCTTATTAATTATTTCATACGCTATAAAACAATCTTTAAGAGATGATAATGTAGTAATTCCTGAATTTAGCATTGATAGTAAAATTAGCCCTTCATTATGTCAACGTGTTTATATAAATGATATAAGCTATTTTAAATCATCATATGAAGCCCTAACTCTAATATTCCTAAGCTTAATAACAAAGGGTGCAATAATCAAAAAGGATAAAAAATATATATTACAAGAAGACATAGATATTAATATCTTATCTCCGGAAGAAAAGAAAGCGTATGACAATTTAAAAGACGCCAAAGAAGATTTATTAAAAAATGCAGAAGTGCTATACAAAGCACATAGAGAAGTTGACGAGTATATTTCAAGAATATATAAAGATAATGTTGGTAGTAAAGTAATAATAACTAATATACTTTCTGTTATAATCTTTGTAATAACACTAGTTTTTAATGTTTATACTGTATTTGAAATAAATACCTTTATACCAATTGTAGCTATATTTATACTTTCACAATTTATAGTAATAAAAAAATACAAAGAAAATGGTAAAGAAATAATAAGAAATATAAAAGGGTTTATGCTATATTTCAACACAGCGGAACAAAATATATTTAGATCATTTTTAACAGAAAAAGACATGCTTGATTATTCTAAGAAAATGTTTCCATATGCAGTTGCTTTAGGAATACAAAAACAATTTATAGATAAACTTAATACAGAACTTACAGTTAGAAATTATGATATACAAGAAGCATATGAATATATATATTATGATCAATATATAAACAGTAATATTATAAGAAAAGAAATAAGTCGTAACATAAGTAAATATAAACAAAAACTATATGAAAATAATCATTCATCAGATGGAGGCTTTTCAAATAGCGGTGGTTATTCAGGTGGAGGCTTTTCTGGTGGTGGAGGAAATAGCTGGTAAAATACTTTGCTAATAACACTAAAATAAGGTATAATAGTGTATATGTTTTTTGAACGGAGAAAATAATGTATAACCATATTGATGCTAGGTCAAAATGTGATTTAACAAAGCCTATAACCATAGTAACAAAAGTTATAGAAGAAAATTCAACATTTATACATACTAATTGTAAATTCATATTCATACTAGATGGTGTTGGAAGAGTTAAAGTAAATGAAAAAGAATATATAGTAAAAAAAGATTTATTTATCAATATTACTCCTTGGACTTTATTTGAAGTATACAATATTGAAAAACCTATAAATTGCATAATTTTGTCATATAACAGAATGTATATTTCACAGGTTATAAACAATATAAATAGTTGCGATTCAAAGATATTCCAAGAATTAGACCAATTTGAAGCATTAAAATTATGTCATAAATCATCTATGAAAGTAACGAAGTTACTTCTTGAACTTAGAACTGAAATAGGTGATGAAAATATATTAGAAATTGGTGATTATAACCATAGTGATGATTTTTCTTGTCTTTTTATGATAACAAAATTCATTGAGATTTTAATTTTGATATCAAGAGATTTTAAACATAATCATCAAAAACCTGAATTTTCAGTTGGTCAAGCAATAATAAAATATATATTTGCACATTCAGGTGAAAAACTAACAGTTATGAAACTAGCCACTATATTTTTTATGAGTGAGTCAACTGTTAGAAAATATATTGAAAATTTCTCAAACTTAACTTTTAATGAGTTATTATATAAAATAAGGCTTCAAAAAACAGAAGAGCTACTTCTATATACAAATATGAGTTTGGATGAAATAGCAAGAATAGCTGGATTTGTTGATGGTTCACACATCACTAAAATATGGAATATGAAAAAAAATACTACTCCTAGTGCTTATAGAACTATATACAGATCTTCATTTAATACATTTACAGAAGAAGATAGAGCTCTAGCCTTTAAGATAATAAACTACATAATGGAAAACTATATGAAAGAGATTAGTATTGAAAGTGTAGCTGAAATATTTAAAATATCAGAAGTTAAAGTAAATAAACTTTTACTTCTATATGTAGACAGAAACTTTAGTACATATCTAAATTATGTTAGAATAAATAAGGCTTGTGAATTTTTAGAAAATACTGAAGAAAGTATTATAGATATTTGTTTTAAAGTTGGATATAATAATATAAAGACGTTTAATAATAATTTTAGTAAAAATAAGAATATGACGCCTACAACTTTTAAAACTATGTGTAAAAAACAAAAAAGAAAATTTTAAGATAAGATAGAAAGGAGAGTATGGCTAAAAGTCATACGAGCTAATATGAGAAAAGCCGGTATACTACTACATCCGACATCTTTACCAGGTAACTATGGTGTGGGAACTTTAGGAAAAGAATGTAGAAGATTTATTGATTTTTTAGAAAAATCAAAACAAAAACTGTGGCAAGTATTTCCATTAGGACCTACTGGATATGGAGATTCACCTTATCAATGTTTTTCTGCTTTTGCAGGAAATCCATATTTAATTGATTTAGAAAATTTGGTTGATTTAGGATTACTTACAAACGAAGATATAAAGGTATGTTATGATGAGGATAATAATTATGTAGATTATGGAAAACTATATAATGTAAAAAATCCTTTACTTGAAAAAGCATATGAAAAATCAAGCTTAGTTTTAGATGAATTTAATAAATTTAAAGAAGAAAATGCTAGTTGGCTTGATAATTATACACTATTTATTTCAATTAAAAATCATTTTAATGGAGCATCTTGGGATACTTGGGATAATGATATTAAATTTAGAGAAGAAAAAGCAATAGAAAAATATGAAAAACTATTATCAAAAGAAATAGATACACAAAAATTTATACAATTTTTATTCTTTAAACAATGGAATGAAATAAAAAAATATGCAAACTCTAAAAATATACAAATAATAGGAGATATCCCTATATTTGTTGCTTTTGATTCTGCTGATGCATGGGCAAATACAGATATATTCTTATTTGACCACGAGCTAAAACCTTGCAGTGTTGCAGGAGTTCCGCCTGATTACTTTAGTGCTACTGGGCAATTATGGGGGAATCCTTTATACAACTGGGATAAAATGAGAACTACAGGATATAAATGGTGGGTTGATAGAATAAAAGCTAATTTATCAATATGCGATATAATAAGAATAGACCATTTTAGAGGGTTTGAATCATATTGGGAAATACCTTTTGGTCAGACAACTGCAATAAATGGTAAATGGGTAAAAGGACCTGGCATAGACTTTTTTAATAAATTAAAAGAAATTTTTGGTAGTTTAAACATTATTGCAGAAGATTTAGGAATATTAACAGATGATGTAGTTAAATTAAAAGAAGATGCAAGACTTCCTGGTATGAAGATATTACAATTTGCATTTGATAATGATCCAAATAATGACTATTTACCACATATGTATGAAGAAAATTGTGTTGTATATACAGGAACTCATGATAATGACACAACTCAAGGTTGGTATAATAGCCTAAGTTACAGTGATAGAGAACAAGTAAAAAGATATTTAAATAATTATGATGATGCAGGAGTTGTATGGAATTTAATTAGACTTGCACATAGTAGTATTGCAAAATATAGTATAATACCTATGCAAGATTACTTATGTCTTGATAGTAGTGCTAGAATAAACACACCAGGAGTTTCAAGTGGAAACTGGATGTTTAGAATAAAAGATAATGCTTTATCAGATGAACTTGCAAATTCAATAGCACAAGTTACAGAGCACTACGGTAGATAATATGGAACAATTAGGATTTCTTTCAAATAACACATCAAAGCCTTTGGCCTATAAATATAGACCAAAGGTTTTTACTGACTTTATAGGTCAAGAAAAAGCGGTTGAAATAGTTAAAAAGTTAATTGATAAAAATGAAATGGTTAATTTAATTATTTTCGGAGTACCTGGTGTTGGTAAAACTACTTTTGCAAAACTAATAGCATCTAATCTAGATTATAACTTTGAATATCTTAATGCTATAAAATCTGGTGTTTCTGATATTAAAGAATTATCTAAAAGAGCTCGTGAAAATCTAGCACTTACAGGTAAAAAAACTATATTACTTTTTGATGAAATACATAGATTTAATAAAGCACAACAAGACTCTTTGCTTTTAGATTTAGAAGACGGGAATATAATACTTATAGGAAGTACAACTGAAAATCCTTATTATACTTTAAATAAGGCTATTATTTCACGTTGTCTTGTAATTGAGTTTAAAAAATTAAGTAAAGCTAATATTGAAACTATAATAAAAAGAATTGCGGAGCAAGAAAATATTGAGATAAATGATGAGATATTAGAATATATACATAGTGTCTGTAATGGAGATGCAAGATCAGCTATAAATATACTTGAAATTTTATCAAAGACAAGCATTGATGCTATAAAACAAGGGCTTAGTGTTTCAAGATCTTATGATGATAGTGATAAGTATGATAGGATATCAGCATTAATTAAAAGCGTACGTGGTAGTGATGAAAATAGTGCGGTATATTGGTTAAGTTCAATGTTAATAGATGGAGAAGATCCTATGTATATAGCTAGAAGACTAGTTATACTTGCAAGTGAAGATATAGGACTTGCAAATCCTAATGCACTTAAACTAGCAGTTGCAGCTATGAACGCTGTTGAAAAAATAGGTATGCCTGAGGCTAGAATAATACTTTCAGAGTGTGCTATTTATTTAGCGTTATCACCTAAGAGTAACAGTGCTTATTTAGCTGTTAATAAAGCATTTGCTACTATAAATGAAAATGGAGTACAAAAAGTTCCATATCATTTAACTAAAGAAGGAGCTAGTAATTATAAGTATCCACATGACTATCCAAAACATTATGTAGCACAAAAATATATGGAAAAAGAAATAAAATTTTATGAAGCTTGTGATAATAAGATAGAACGAGCGTTAAAGGAGAACAAAAATGGGAAATAATCTTATATACACATTACTTGCAGTTGTAGCAGGTATTGCAGTTACTGTACAAGGTCCTATAAATGCAAGTTTAGGAAAAAGTCTTAAAAGCCCTGATATGGCAACTTTTTGGGCATTTGCAGGAGGAACAGCTGTAATAGCAGTTTATCTTTTAATAAAAAAAGAACCATTACCAAGTCTTGATATAATTAGACAAACACCTATATGGGCTTATTTAGGTGCAATAACAGGATTAATATATGTTTCTCTTGTTATATTTGTAACACCTCATTTAGGTGTAGGTAATACGACTATATTGCTATTATTTGCACAAATAGTTACAGCCTTATTACTTGATCATTTTGGAGCATTTGGATTTACACCAAAACCTATAAATTTAATTAAAATTATTGGAGTTAGTCTTATGACAGGAGGAGTATTTTTAATAAGCAGATGATGAAAAAAATAAGTATAGCACCTATGGTAGACAGAACAACTAACTATTTTCGTGATTTTATAAGAATCATAAATAAAGATGTAACATTATACACTGAAATGATAACAGATAAGGCAATAATAAATGGTGATAGCAAAAGATTGCTTGATTTTAATAAAAGACAACATCCTATAGTACTTCAAGTTGCAACAAGTAGTGAAGAAGATATGAAAAAAGCTATGGATGAAATAGTTAAATATGATTATGATGAGATAAATATAAATGCTGGTTGTCCGTCAAATAGAGTGTCAGATAATAAAATGGGTGCATATTTAATGTCTGATGTTGATTTACTTTGTAAAATAGTAGAAGAAATAAAAAATAGAACAAATAAGCCTGTAAGTGTAAAACATAGAATAGGAATTGACGGTACAGGCATACTTGAAAATGATAGAAAAATAATAAGTTATGAAGAGCTTTTATACTTTATAGATAGATTATCAGATAAGGGAATTAATAAATTCATAATACACAGTAGAATTGCAATATTAAAAGGTCTAACACCTGATGAAAACAGAAAAATACCGGCACTAGATTATGAAACAGTGTATAGAGTTAAAAAAGATAGACCAAATTTACATATAGAAATTAATGGGGGAATAAAGACTCTTGATGAGGTAAAATATCATTTAAACTTTGTTGACTCTGTTATGATAGGGCGTGCAGCATATGATAATCCAATGTTGTTAAATGTTGATAATATTAGTTATGAAGAAATATTAAAAAATATTATTCAAGATGTGAAACAATTAAATGGAAAACCTTATCATTATTTAATGCATACTTTAGGTCTTTTCTACAACACAAAATACAGTAAGTTGTGGAAGAACTGTGTTGCTCGTACAGATGTTAGTGAAAAAAATATTGAAAATTTTTTAGAAATGTATTTAAAAAAATAAAATTCGTGATATAATAAGGTGTAAAAAGTAAAGTTAGTATAATTATGGAGGTAAAAATGAAAATTGTTGTAGTAGGTGCAAACCACGCAGGAACGGCTGCGATAAACACAATACTTGACAACTACAAAGACGCAAAAGTAACAGTATTTGATAGAAATACAAATATTAGCTTTTTAGGTTGTGGAATGGCATTATGGATTGGTGGACAAATTGCAGGTTCAGAAGGATTATTCTATTCTTCAAAAGACAAATTAGAATCTAAAGGTGCAGATATACATATGGGAACTGAAGTATATGATATCGACTTTGAAAATAAGATTGTATATGCAAAATCACAATGTGGAAAAGAATACAAAGAAAGTTATGATAAATTAATACTTTCAACAGGTTCTTTACCAATAGACTTACCAATACCTGGTAGAGATTTAGAAAATGTTCAATTCGTTAAACTTTTCCAAAACGCAGCAGAAGTTATTGAAAAATTAAAAAATCCTGAAATTAAACACGTAACAGTTGTTGGTGCTGGATATATAGGAGTAGAACTTGCAGAAGCATTCAAGAGAAACGGTAAAGAAGTTGCTTTAATAGATGCATGCGATGATTGTTTATCTTCATACTATGATGTAGAATTCAGAAAAGAAATAAGCAATGTTTTAGAAGAACACGGTGTTGAATTAAGATTTGGTGAAAAATTAGAAGAAATAAAAGGAACAACAAAAGTTGAAGCTGTTAAAACTGATAAAGGTGAAATAGCTACAGACATGGTTGTACTATGTGTTGGATTTAGACCTAATACACAATTATTAAAAGACAAATTAGAATTATACAAAAACGCATATAAAGTAAATAGAAAACAAGAAACATCTCAAAAAGATGTATATGCTATAGGAGATTGTGCTACATTATATGATAACTCAATCCAAGATATTAACTACATAGCACTTGCAACAAACGCAGTAAGATCAGGAATAATAGCTGGACATAATGCAATGGGTACAGAACTTGAATCAATTGGAGTACAAGGTTCAAATGGTATATCAATTTATGGTGTTAACATGGTTTCAACAGGAATAACAGAAGAAAACGCTAAGAAAATGGGATTAGATGTACTATCAACAAGCTTTAAAGATTTACAAAAACCTGCATTCATAACATACAATAATGACAATGTTATGATAAAAATTGTATATGAAAAAGAAAGCAGAAGAATAGTTGGAGCACAAATAGCATCAACACAAGATATATCAATGGGAATACACTTATTCTCACTTGCAATCCAAGAAAAAGTAACTATAGACAAGTTTAAATTACTTGATATATTCTTTTTACCACACTTTAATCAACCATATAATTATATAACAATGGCAGCATTATCTGCTAAATAAGGAGGAAATTATGAGTAAAGTAATACACTATGGTGGAGAAAACACAGTAGATTCATTATTAGAAACAGTAGTATCAAAAGAAGGATATACACTAGTTGACTTCTTTGCAACTTGGTGTGGACCTTGTAAAGCTTTAGGACCTGTTTTAGATGTATTGTCAGAAGAAGTTGACTACAGAATAGTAAAAGTTGACGTAGATCAATACACAGACTTAGCAGCATTTTATGGTGTAAGAAGTATACCAACTATGGTAATATTCAAAGACGGAAAACCAGTTGAAACATTAATTGGTGGAAGATCAAAAGAAATGTTAGCAAAAGAAATGTCAGATATAATGAGTAAGTAAAATGTGATAGTAAAAAGGCGATGTAAAAGTCTTTTTACTATTTTTTTATACTCTTATTTTAATAGAAAATTAGCACCATTTGTGATATACTTAACGTATATAATTAAAAAGGAAAAAGTATGGTACAACTAATAATCTACAAGAGTAAAATAAGGCATAATTTAGAAAAAATAAATAAATTATCAAAAAATAATATATATGTATTAAAAGATAATGCCTATGGTTTAGGCATAAAATATATAGCAAAAATATTAAATGAATTTTCATATAATTACTATGCAGTATCAAACATAGATGAAGCACTTAAAATTCAAAAAGTTGTTAAAAATGCTAAAATTTTAATTTTATCTATGGTAGAGCCAAATAAATTAAAAAATATATCAAAAAATATTGAGCTTAGTATTATAAACAAGCACATACTAAGTCAATATCAAAAAAAATTAGGTGATAATTTAGAAAATATACCAGTACATATAAAAGTGAATACAGGGCTTAATAGACTAGGTTTTAGTCTTTTAGAACTTGATATGTTAAAAAAATATAATCTTAATATTGTGGCAATTTACTCACATCTTGCAGATGTTGAAAATGAAATTAGAACAAAAGAGCAGATTCATATTTTTAATAGGGCAATAGATATATTAAAACCTAAAAAGGCACATTTATTAGCAAGTCCAGGACTTTTTAAGTTTAAAAATAAATATTTATATGATTATTGCCGTGTTGGAATGTCAATATATGGTTTAAATGAAAATGTAGGTCTTTTAGATGTATTCGATTTAGTTACAAAAGTCATAGATATAAAAGAAGTGAAAAAAGGAGATTTTTTACTGTATTCTAGTGATTATATTGTGCCTACTGATATGAAAATAGCAATTATACCAGTAGGCTATAGTTATGGTAAAATATTTTATGATTATGTTATAATAAATAATAAAAAAGCTAGAATAATTTCAAAACCTTGCATGGATATGACAGCAGTAGATATAACGGGTATAGACGTTAATATACTAGATAAAGTATATATAATAGGTCAAGGGATAACGGTTAATATGGTAGCAAAAAAATATGAAGTTGTACCAGATGAAATAATTACAAGTATATCAAGTACAATTAAAAGAAAAATAAAAGATTAGGGAGAAAAAAATGAAAAAATATTTAGTAATAGCTTTATTAATGTTCAATTTTGTAGCATGTAATAGCAAAAATGAATATATACCTGAAGCTAATACAAAAATTACAGAACAAGTAAATGTACAAGAAGAAAATAAGGTAGAAGAACCAAAAGAACAAGAACAACCAAAAGAAGAACCAAAACACAAAGTAGATATTGAAGAGATGAATAAGAAAGTAGTATATTTAACTTTTGATGATGGACCTACAAGAACTACAACTTTACAAGTTTTAGATATCTTAGAAAAAAATGATATAAAGGCTACATTCTTTGTAATAGGTCAAAATCTTGACTTATATAATAAGATAATAGAAAAAGGGCATACAATACAACTACATACTTATTCACATAAGTACAAGGAAGTATATGCTAATGAAGAATCATATTTTGCAGATTTATATAAGCTTGAAGAATTAGTGAAAACTACAACAGGTATAAGTCCTAAAATTGTTAGATTACCTGGTGGTACAAGTACAACAAGAGTAAAAAAAGAGCTAAAATACACTATACTAAAAAGACTTATAAAAGAAGGTTATGTTTATCAAGACTGGAACTGTGATAGTGGAGATGCACATGGCTTAGATGTAACAACAGATGAAATAGCAAACAGTAGTTTTTGTAATATGAGACAAGTTAATTTATTAATGCATGATACAAAAGAAAGCACTGTAAAATCACTACAAAAAATAATAGATAAATATAGAGAAAATGGTTATAGTTTTGAAGTTTTAAAAGAGGATAGTCCTAGATTTCAACATGTAAGACAATCAAAGCTTGTTAACTAGAAAGAGAGTTACATATGATAAAAGATGATATAATACATCTTATTGATAATATTGTTTATAAAAACAAGTTTAGTAATATTGAGCTTAATTATTATTTTAATATTAAAAATTATACTAAGCAAGAAAAAGCATTTATAAAAAATATATTAAATGAAACAATTAAAAATCTAATCTATATTGACTATATAATAGATTATTTTGCAAAAAATGTTACTAAAAGAAAAATAAGACATTTACTTAGAATATCGATAGCACAAATACTTTTTATGGACTCTGATAACAAAGGAATTGTATATGAAGCAGTTGAAATTGCAAAACAAATTAATATACATCAAGGTAAATTTGTAAATTCTCTTTTAAAAAATGTAATAAAAGATATAGATAAGGTTAATAATAGTTTAACTGATAAAAAATATATATTACTTTCATATCCTAAATGGCTTTATGAAAAAATAAAGATTGATTGGCAAGATGATTATGAAATGATATTAAAAGAATTAAAAAACAGATCATATTTGTCAGTTAGAATTAATAGAAAAAAGATTACAAAAGAAAATTTTTTAGAAAAAGTAGAAAAACTGGATACAGAGATTCTATTTAATGTTGAAGACGTATTTTATATGTCAAATTATAAAGTTATTGAAAGTGGTGTATTTGAAGAAGATGAAATTTTCATTCAAGATGCATCTTCATATATAGTGGCAAAAAATATGAATATACAAGATAGCGATAGAGTGCTTGACGCTTGTTCTGCACCAGGTGGTAAAAGTCTAGCAATGCTATCTTTATATAATCCTAAAAAATTAATATGTACTGATATTTACGATCATAAAGTTGATCTTTTAAAATCATTAAAAGAAAAATACAAGTATGATAATATGGAAGTTATAAAAAATGATGCATCTCACGAAGGAGTATTCTACTGTGATTATTTTGATAAGATACTTCTTGATGTTCCGTGTTCAGGTCTTGGAGTTTTAAGAAAAAAACCTGAAAAAATATATAGTTTAGAAGTAAATGATATAAAAGCACTTAAAAAATTACAAAAAAAGATATTTGAAACTAATCTAGCTTATTTAAAAACAGATGGAGAAATCATTTACAGTACTTGTACTATAACTAAGAATGAAAATACAAATAATATTAAATATTTTTTAGAGAAATATAAAAATTTAGAAGTAATGGAGCTTAATATACCGGATAATGTTAAATATATAAAAGATGAGTTTGGTGGTGTATTTATCACTTGCGATAATAAATATTTAGACGGATTTTATATTATAAAATTAAAAAAATTAAAGGATAACTAATGAAACTTATATTAGATAAAAGTACGATAAAAATATTTAATGAAATAAAAAAATATGGAGATGCATATATTGTTGGTGGATTTTTAAGAGATAATTTAATGGGAATCCTATCAAAAGATATAGATATTGCAACTAATATAAAAATAGAAGTACTTTTAAATGTTTTAAAAGAATATAAGCCTGTTGTATTAAATCAAAAATATAGCATAATACACTTTAAATATAATGGTATAAAATATGAAATAGCAAGACTTAGAGAAGATATAGGAATATTAGACGGTAGAAATCCTGAATATGTTAAATATGTAGATGATATAAAAAAAGATGTTTTAAGAAGAGATTTTACAATAAATGCTCTTTATTATGACGGAGAAAAAATATTTGATTTGCTAAACAGCAGAAAAGATATAGCATATAACACAATAAAAGCTATAGGAGATCCTATTAAAAGATTAAAAGAGGATAAAATAAGAATATTACGTGCTTTTAGATTCGTGGCTAAATATAATTTTGATTTTGATGAAAATCTAGAGCTTGCAATAAAAAAATTGTCAAAAGATAGAAAACTATTTTCAAAATTTTCACGTGATAGACTTGCTATAGAATTTAATAAGATTGTAGAAAGTAAATATTCGTATGTTGCAATTAAAAAAATGTATGAATTAAATATTTTAAGATTTTTTATAACTGAACTAGATAATAAATTTGATAATAATTTATTTAATAAAATATATGAAATACTTAAAAAACATAAATATATAGATAAGCAATTATACTATGCAAGCTTATTTGCACATATAGGAAGAAATAACTTTAATGTTAATGGAAGACTATCTAACAGTTTAAAAGGATATGAAAATTATAGTGTTTTATCATTTGAAAGATTTACAAAAAAAGTAGCCTTTACAAATAATGAAATTGAGAATATAAAGAATTTAATTTCTTATCATACTGTAATTTTTAAAAATCCATCTCTTATGATGCTAAAGAAAATGGCAAGAGATTTAAAAACAAATAAGAATATATGTAAATGTCTAAATTACATTAAATCAATGTATATATTAAATAAAGATGATGAAATATACATTAGTCCACTAATTGATAAAATACTAAATAATATTCAAAGTCTTTATTTAAAAGATGAAGTAATATTTTTTAGTGATCTTGATATAGGTAATGTTGATTTATACAATTTAGGAATAAATAATAGTCTATTTAATAGCATAAAAGAAAAGATATATGATGCTGTAGTAAAAGGATACATTGCTAATACTAAAGAAGACATAATAAAACGTATTTTTAAAATATTAAAAATAAAAAGAGATTTAGAAATAGAAAAATGTGCTGGAGCTATAGTATATAAAAAAGTTGGAAGTGGCTATGAGTTTTTAATTGCAAGAGGAACTAATGGTGGTAATTTTGGATATCCAAAAGGTCATATAGAAGCTAATGAATATGAACATATGACAGCTATTAGAGAGGTAAAAGAAGAAACAAATATAGATATAGAAATCTTATATAAATCTAATTTTAGAAGAACTATAAAATATGCGATAAATAAGAATACATTAAAAGAAGTTGTCCTATTTATAGCAGTTGCAGTAACTGATGATATAAAAGTGGACGGTAAAGAAATAGGGACAGCTATGTGGTTAAATTATAAAGATATATTAAATACATTGACTTATGTACATCAAAGAACTATATTAAAACAAGCAATGTTATGTATATATTAAAGGTGGAAATATGAGAGATAAGATATTTTTAGGACTGGTGCATTATCCAGTATATAATAAAAATCAGGAAATAGTTGCAACTTCAGTAACTAATTTTGATATACATGATATATCAAGAAGTTGTAGAACTTATGATATTAATAAATACTATATAATAACTCCTGTTAGTTCACAAATAGAACTTACTAGTAAAATAATGGGATATTGGCAAATAGGGGATGGCATTTCACATAACAAAGATAGAAATGTAGCTTTTGAAAATACTAAGATTGCAAAAAGTATTGAAGATGCACTAGAAGATATAAAGAAAATAACAGGTAAAGAAGCTAAAATAATTACAACATCAGCTAGAATTTTTGATAATTCTATAAGCTATAAAGATATGTCAGAATTAATAAAAACCATAGATTATCCAATTTTACTTTTATTTGGAACAGGTTTTGGATTAACAGATGAAGTCATGGATAGTTCATATAAAATATTAGAACCAATAAGAGGGAATACAAAATACAATCATTTATCGGTTAGATCAGCCGTAAGTATAATATTAGATAGACTGTTAGGAGAGGAATAATATGGTAGGAATTGTTATTGTTTGTCATAGTAGTAAAATGGTAAAACATTTTATAGAATTTTTAGATATTTTTAAGTCTAATGATTTTAATATATTAAATGGAGCAGATGAAAATAAGGATTTTGGTACAACAACAAATTATCTTGTTGATGTTATAAAACGTTCAAACCAAGGGCAAGGTGTACTTGTATTTGTTGATCTTGGGAGCTCAATAGATATGGCACTTAACGCTAAAAAAATATTAAAAAATGAAATTGAAGTAGAAATTGCAGATTGTCCTGTTGTTGAAGGTTGTATTTCAGCAGTTGCAGCAAATGATACCGATATAGATCTTCAAACATTAAAAGAAATAGCACAAGACAGTATTAACTTTAGAAAGGTTAAAGATGAATAATACGCAAATAGCTAATGCTATAAAAAGTGATAAACTAAGTGTAAAAAGAATATTTTTTCTAACATATCAAATAATATTTAGAAATATATTGTATTTAGCACCACTTTTTATTATAAATTTACTTATAATAAGACATTTTAAGGCTAAGTATTATATTGCATATACACCTGCTTTATACCTTTTTACAGCGGAAATATTAGATTTTGTAATATTTAAAAGAAGACAAAAGGGGATATTTTCTTTTATAACAGCATATATGTTAATGTCCTTATTTAGCTTATTATTCGGAGGTTTTACATCATTTTTTGCAATCATTTGCTATATTATTTTAAAAAGAGGAGCAAATATATTAGAGGCAGTATATGCGTTTCAAACTATATATAGAGGGAATTTTTTATTTATATTTTTAAATATATTTTTACAATATGTCCTTTATTTTATAATAACTCTAATTAGCTCTTTCATATATACAATGAAAAAAATAAATTTTGATGAAGTTGCAAAAATTGTTGATAATACTGCAAAACTTAAAGTATATATTAATGATTTATCAAAACAGTTTACAGATGAAGTTTTACCATATGAATACGTAGTTATGCATATAATAATTGCAGTTACTGTATATATAGTATATAACTATTTAGAAAATAAGAAGATATTAAAAGGAGAATAATGGAAGATACATATTTAGTTGGGACTGTAAAAGGAACGCATCATTTAGCAGGAACAGTTAAAGTAAACACTAGCTTTTATCTTATAGAAGAGCTAGAAAATCAAAAAGTTATTTTAAAAAAAGATGATGATATAAAGCTACTTACACTAAAAAAAGTTAAAAATTTTAATGGTTCAAGAGCTTTACTAGACTTTTATGAAATAAATAATATAGATTTAGCTAAAAAGTTAAATGGATATCAAATTTATGTAAGACAAGATTTAGTTCCAGAATATGAAGAAGAAATTTCAGTTATAGGATATAAAGTATACGACAAAGGAATTAATATTGGAGTAGTTGAAAATATACTAGAAACATCAGCACATGATATTTTAGAAATTAGATCTTTAGATAATAAAGAAATTATGGTTCCATTTATAGATGTTTTTGTAACTGAAATAGATGATGATAAAAAAATTATTTATACAAGTCTTATAGAAGGAATGATATGAAAATAAGAGTATTAACTTTATTCCCACAGTTATTTGAAATGTATTTAGAACAAACAATTTTAAAAAGAGCAAATATAGATTTTGATATATTAAATATTAGAGATTTTGCAAATAATAAACATAATAGTGTTGATGACAGTCCATATGGTGGTGGTGGAGGTATGATACTAAAACCTGAACCATTTTGGAGCTATTTTGTTGGACTTAGAAAACAAAAAATAAAAAAACCTTACACAATATTTGTATCTCCACAAGGTAAGAAGACAACACAAAAAACTATAATAGATATATCGAAAATGGAAGATATTTGCATAATTTCAGGCAGATATGAGGGCCTTGATCAAAGAGTTATTGATAAATTTGTTGATATTGAGTTATCAACAAGTGATTTTGTTCTAAGTAGTGGAGATTTGCCTGCATTATCTCTTATTGACGGTATAATTAGAATGAAAGACGGCGTTATAAAAGAAGCATCTTATACAACAGATTCTTTTTATAATGGACTTCTTGGATATCCTCAATATACAAAACCTGAAATAATAGATAAAATGCGTGTTCCTGAAGTTTTAATAAGTGGAAATCATAAAAAAATAGAGCAGTATAGAAATAAGAAAAGTCTAGAAAAAACAATACTTAATAGACCTGATTTATATTATAAAAAATTTGAAGATGAAAACATACAAGAACAAGTAGCTGATATATTTGAAAATAAAGCTTAAATATGTTAAAATGAAGTGGTGAATAGTATGAAAAAAACACTTATACTTATTTTATTAATCATATCAAAATATATATTTTCAGATTCTAATGATTATCTAATAAATTTTTATGAAAAGGGAATAGAGAATAATAAATTACAAAGTTTTTATAAAGCTGTAGAATTACATAATAATGCTTATGCTATCACCTTTTTAGAGCTTAAAAACGATGATATAAAAAATAAAAAATCATATGATGTTAAAATAAATAATAACAAAATAGAGTATGAAAAATACAAGCAAATAAACGTTAATGGAGTTGACATTAATGGGTATACCCCTATAATGATAGCAACTATATATAACAATCTTGAAATATTTAAAGTATTAGTTGAAAAAGGTGCAAATATAGATGTGTTAAATCCAGTTTCAGGTAAAACAATATTAAATACAGCAATTTTTTATGGTGCAGATGATGTATCAGAATACATAATAAAAAACTATAGCAAATATGTGAATATTGGAGCAAATACAGATGGTTGGTTACCTATACAAGATGCAGTTTTAAAAGAAAATGAAAAAATACTATTACTGCTTCTAAAAAATGGTGCGATAATAAGAAAAAAAGATAATAATGGCAATGATGCTTATGATATTGCAACAAGACATGGAAAAGGAAAAATGGTAAAAATTTTAAGAGATTATGAAATGAAAAAATAAAATTTTGAAAGGATGATAGCAATATGATGAGATTAACAGGAATTGGAGCTTCAGAGGGGATATCTATTGGTAAAGTATTACTTTATTTTGAAGAAAAAATAGATATGGAAAGCTACAGAACATCAACAGTACCGGTAGAAGCAGAAAATTTAAAGTTAGAAGAAGGAATGAAAAAAACAAAATTACAACTTCTAGCAATTAGGGAAAGAGTAAAAGAAAAATTAGGCGAAGATAAGGCTTCAATTTTTGATGCACATATTGAATTACTTGAAGATGAAGATCTATTATCTGAAATAAAAGAAAGAATTAAAACAGAAAGCATGACAGCTGTTTATGCAGTAAATGAAGGTATAGGAGAATACTGTGAGCTATTATCAAAATTAGATGATGAATACATGAGAGAAAGAGCAACAGATCTACAAGATATAGGTTCAAGATGGGTAAAAAATATTTTAGGTATAAAAATAAGGGACTTATCTAATTTAGAACCAAATACAGTAGTTGTTACTCATGACTTAACACCTTCTGATACAGCACAATTAGACTTAGAACATTGTGCAGGATTTGTAACTGAAATAGGTGGTAAAACAGCCCATTCAGCTATAATGGCAAGATCTCTTGAAATACCAGCAATAGTTGGTGTAGGAAATGTAATGACTACTATAAAAGAGGGAGAAGAAATAATAATAGACGGTGAAAAAGGAGAACTATTTATTTCACCAACTCCTGAAATAATAGCAGAGTATAAAGAAATGAGAGAACAATTTCTTGCTGAAAAAGAAGCACTTAAAAAGCTAAAAAATTTACCAGCAACTACAATTGATGGAAGAACTGTAAAAATACAAGGTAATATAGGAAAACCAGAAGATGTAGATGCAGTTATAGAAGCTGGTGCAGAAGGAATAGGACTTTATAGAACAGAATTTTTATTCATGGATACAGACCATATGCCTACAGAAGCAGAGCAATATGTTGCATATAAAACAGTTGTTGAAAAAATGAAAGGTAAACCTGTAACTATAAGAACTATGGATATAGGTGGAGATAAAGTTTTACCTTATCTTGACTTACCAACAGAAATGAATCCATTCTTAGGATATAGAGCTATTAGAATATCTCTTGCACATAAAGATATGTTTAAAACACAACTAAGAGCAATATTAAGAGCTTCAGCTTATGGTAAGGTTAAAATAATGTACCCAATGGTATGTTCAATAAATGAAATAAGAAAATCAAATCAAATATTAGAAGAATGTAAAAAAGAACTTGATGAAATAGGTAAATTATATGATAAGAATATTGAAGTTGGTATAATGGTTGAAACACCATCAACAGCTATGATAGCATATAAGTTTGCAAAAGAAGTTGATTTCTTCTCAATAGGAACTAATGACCTAACACAATATTTCTTAGCAGTAGATAGAGGAAATGAAAAAGTTTCTTCATTATACACAGCATACAACCCAGCAGTATTAGAGGCTATACAAAAAGTAATAGATGCAGGACACGATAAGGGAATAACTGTAAGTATGTGTGGAGAGTTTGCTGGAGATAAAAAAGCAACTGAAATATTACTTGGTATGGGTCTTGATTCATTCTCTATGAGTGCAAGCTCAATACTTGGAGTTAAAAAGAAAATAATAGATGCTTCATACGCAAGTGCACAAAAATATAGAGATTTAATATTAAGTAAAGATACACCTGAAGAAGTCTTAGAATGCTTAGTGTAAGGAAAAAATATGAAGGTAGTTATATTATTAGTAAAAGGTTTTGAAACAATAGAAGCAACTACAGCTATTGATCTACTTAGAAGAGCTGATATTGATCTAGACGTAGTATCAGTATTTGATGATGAATATGTTACAAGTGCACAAAATGTGAAAATAATTGTAGATAAAAAATTATCAGATATAGATTTAAAAAAATATGATTTTATGATACTTCCAGGTGGAAGTGGCACTGATAATTATTATAATTCATCTGTTTTAATGGATAATATAAAATATTTTTATGAAAATAATAAATATATAGCTGCAATATGTGCAGCTCCAACAGTACTTGCAAATAATAACATGCTTATTGGACAAAATGCAGTAGCATATCCAAGCTGTATTAATACTTTATTAGAAAATGGTGCAAATATTATAGATGAGAAAGTAGTAAGCTCACAAAATATAATAACATCAAAGTCTGCTGGAACATCAATTGAATTTGCTCTTAAAATTATAGAGACAATAAAAGGGATTGATATTAGAAACAAAATAGCAAAAAGCATAGTATATTAAGATTGGACAAAAAATGAAAGAAATATTATTAGGAACTAAACATACAAGTTACATGACAGTAAAAGAACAAGACTTAGCTACTAAATGGGGATCTTCTAAAGCTAAAGTTTATGCAACTCCTGCTATGATAGCGTTCATGGAGCTTACAGCAACAGAGTGTGTAGATCAATTTTTAGAAACAGGAGAAATAACAGTAGGAACTATGGTCAATGTAAGACATTTAAAAGCAAGTCCTATTGGAAGTGTTGTTAAATGCGAATGTGAAATAATAGAAGTAGCAGGCAAAGCTGTAACATTAAATGTTTCATGTTATGTAAATGATGAATTAATTGGCACAGGTACACACGGAAGATATGTTGTAAATAAACAAAAATTTGAAGAAAATACAGGAGGAATAAAAATGGCAAAATTAACACAAGAAATGAAAGACATGTTTGCAGTTCAACTTCCAATTGTTGCAACTGTAAATGAAGACGGGACACCAAATCTTGGACCTAAAAGATCAGCTAGATTATTAGATGATGAAACAATAATTTTCAATGAAAATACAAGTGGTAAAACACAACAAAATATTGAAAGAACAGGCGATATAACTGTTATGATAGTTGATCGTGAAAAATTAGATGGATATAGATTTGTTGGAAAAGCAAGTGTATATACAAGTGGTGAATATTATGATGGAGCTGTTAAATGGGCAGAAGGTAGAATGGGAGTACCAAAAGCAGCAATAGTTATGAAAGTTGAAAAAATATACACACTTAAATCAGGTCCTACAGCAGGAACAGAAATTAAATAATATTGTTTGAAATATATGAAAAAAGGAACGATAGAATAATTTGTCGTTCTTTTTATTTTCTTAAAAGCGTTAAAAATATTGATATATAAAAGATTATTTTTATTTTAATTTATAAATAAAATAATATTTTGTATCAAAAGTTGTTTTTTCGTGGTATACTAAACATATGATTATATAAGTGAGGAGTTTAATTATGAAAGGGTACTTTAGTTTAATATTACACGCCCATCTTCCGTATGTGCGTCATCCAGAATATGAAGAATTTTTGGAAGAAGACTGGCTTTATGAGGCTATAACAGAAACATATATACCTTTAATTGTAATGTTTGATAATCTTGCAACAGACAATGTTAAATTTAATATAACTATGACAATATCTGGAACACTTGCAAACATGTTAGAGGATGAATTACTTGCAAATAGATACTTAAAACACCTTGATAAAATGATAAAATTATGTGAACTTGAAAAAGAAAGATTAAAAGATAGTTATGAAATGCTTGAAGTTGCAAATCATAATCATTTTGTATTTACCAGAGCTAAAGAATATTTCTTAAAATATGATAAGAAATTATTAAGAGCATTTAAATATTACCAAGATCGTGGAAATCTTGAAATTATACCTGTAACAGCAACACATGGAATGTTACCAATGATGAAAGATTTAAAAGAAGCAGCTAATGCACAAGTATTACAAGCTAAATTAGACTATATGAAACATTTCGGAGTAGAACCAAAAGGTATATGGCTTGCAGAATGTGCTTATTATAAAGGGCAAGACAAATATCTTGCAGACCATGGAATTACATATTTCATAGTTGATTCACATGGTATATTACATTCAGATCCAAGACCTGTATATGGGGTATTTGCACCAGTATACACTACTAATGGAGTTGCAGCATTTGCAAGAGATTTAGAATCATCAGAACAAGTATGGAGTTCTGAAGTAGGATATCCAGGAGATGCACTTTATAGAGAATTCCATAAAGATGCAGGATACGATCTTGAATATGATTATATAAAAGAATTTTTACATAGTGATGGTGTTAGAAGAAATATTGGAGTTAAATACCATGCTATAACAGATAAAAAAGGAACTCATAAGGCAATATATAGTCCAAGTAAGGCATACGACAAAGCAAAACAACACGCATATGATTTCGTATTTAATAGATCAAAACAAATAGAGTACTTAGCAACAAAAATGAAGTATAAGAAACCAATAATAGTTTCACCATATGATGCTGAACTTTATGGACACTGGTGGTATGAAGGTCCTATATTCCTAGAACACTTATTTAGAGCTATACAAATATCAAACTTTGATAGTATAACTCCATCAAAATATCTTGAAAAATATCCAATAAACCAAGTAGTTGACGTAAGTATGTCAAGCTGGGGAGCAAACGGATATTATGATGTATGGGTTGACGGTTCAAATGACTATATTTATAGACATTTACATAAAGCAGCAGAAAAAATGATAGAACTTGCAAAAATAGAACCAAAGGATGAATTAGAATATAGAGCTTTAAATCAAATGGCAAGAGAACTTATGATGGCACAAACATCATGTTGGCCTTTCATAATGTTTACTGGAACTATGGTAGGATATGCACATAAAAAAATATCAGATCATGTAAATAGATTATTTAAGATTTATGAAGATATAAAATCAGGAAATATTGATGAAAGCTGGTTATCTGAAATTGAATATAGAGATAATATATTTAGAGATATAGATTATAGAATATATAGAGGATAATATGATTTTGGAGTTTTCTTTATGAAAACTTCATTTTCATATACTAATAGGGAGAAATTAATGATATACCTAGATAATGCAGCAACTACAAAAGTAAGAGAAGAAGTTAAAAAAGAAATGCTAAATTGTATGGAGAATTACTATGCAAACGCAGATTCAACTCATGATATGGGTCTTGATATTGCTAGACTTATTAATAATAGAAAAAAAATATTTAATGATCTTTTAGGTCTTAATAAAGATGACATATACTTTACAGCAGGTGGAGGAGAAGGTAATAATCTTTTAATACAGTCTGTAGTTAAAGCAAATAAGAAGGCTAAGATAATAACAACAAAAATAGAACATCCAAGTGTATATGAAACAATAAAGAATTTAAATGACTATGAAGTATATTATGTTAAGGTAGATAGCTACGGATTTGTTGATATAGATGATTTAGTACAAAATGTTGATGAAAATACAGCTTTAGTCAGTATAGCAACAGTAAATAGCGAGTTAGGTACTATACAAGATATAGAGAAGATTGTAAAACTTGTCAAAGAGAAAAATAAGAAAACATTAGTACATACTGATTTTGTCCAAGCTTTAGGTCATGTATTCATAGATTTTAGTAATATTGATATAGATTTAATTACATTTAGCTCACATAAAATATATGGACCTAAGGGAATAGGTGCTGTATATATTAAGAAGAATACAAAATTAAAACAACATAGTTTTGGTTCTAATACACAAAATAGCTTTACTAAAAGAACTATGCCTAATGAATTGGTTCTTGGTTTTTTAAAGGCTATGGAAATGCTTAATAAAAAAGAAATAGAAAAAATACAAGAATTAAAAGATTATACTATATCTTCACTTCAAAAGTTTTCTTGTTGTAGGATTAATAGTCCTTCAAATAGCTCTTGTTGTATATTAAATGTATCATTTAAAAATGCAAAAGGTGAAATAATTTTAAATTATTTATCAAGTAAAGGTATTTATGTATCTACAGGCTCTGCTTGTTCATCTAAAAAAGAGTATAGCGATGTAATATCAAATATAGGGCTTTCAAGAGAATATACTAATGGAGTTATTAGAATAAGTTTTGGTATATACAATACTAAAGAGGAAATTGATAAATTAATTTTAGAAATATCAAATGTTTTAAATATGCTAGGTATTAAATAAAGTTAATAAAGAATAAATTAGCTATATTTACATTTAATATTAAAATATAGTATAATGTGATAACACCGAAGAAAGGATATATTATGACTGAATTGGAAAAATCTAAGGAAATTATTAAATTTATAGCTAATTCAAAAAAAAGTACACCTTGTGAGCTTATTACAGATGAAGAAATTAAGAATAGTTATGCTTGCAAAATAATTGGTAAAGATTTAAAATACGTATATGGAGATATAGAAGATATAAAGAAAATTATAGAAGAAAATAATCTTCATAACTATCATTTGAAATATGATAGAAGAAATTCAGGAGTTCCAATGTTAGATATAACTAATATTGATGCTAGAATAGAGCCGGGTGCAATTATAAGGGATAAAGTTGAAATTGAACCGAAAGTTGTAATAATGATGGGAGCAGTAATAAATATTGGTTCTAAAATCGGCAGTGGAACAATGATAGATATGAATGCAGTACTAGGTGGACGTGCAACTGTTGGTAAAAATTGTCATATAGGTGCTGGAGCAGTGCTTGCAGGAGTTATAGAACCACCATCAGCTAAACCAGTTGTAATTGGCGATAATGTCGTTATAGGAGCTAATGCAGTTGTTTTAGAGGGTGTTAGTGTAGGATCTAATGCAGTTGTGGCAGCTGGAGCAGTTGTAACACAAGATGTACCAAGTGGTGTAGTTGTAGCAGGAATGCCTGCAAAAATCATTAAAAAAGTAGACAAAAAAACAGAAGAAAAGACTGAGATAGTTCAGGATTTAAGAAAGTAGAGGTAATGAAATGAAGAAATTATTATTATTATCTGCAACATTATTTACATTATTAACTTACGCAGGACCAAAAGCAGATATTGAAGCAGCAAAAAAATTATTTGAAGCAAAAAAAAATAAGGAAGCAGTTGAATTACTTAAAAAGAGTGTTTTAGTAAAAGGTGAAGAAAAAGAATTTGAAGAAATAAACTTTTTCTTAGCAAAAAATGTAGCACAAACAGCTGAAGAAGTTGTAATGTATTTAAACAGAATAGTAGCAGATAAAACTTCTAAAACTGATATAGCTATTGCATCAAATAGAGAATTATTAAATCGTGCAAAAACAGATCCTGAAAGAGTTAGACTTGCAGAAGAATTAAATGTAAGACTAGATGGAGAAAATCCAATAGTATTAGGACAATTAGCATATCTATATGATAAGGTTGATAATAAAGTTAAATATGATGAAATATATAATAAAGCTATGAAAAATTCAAATGAAGATTTCAAGGCAACTTTCCTATATGCAATAACTGAAAATATGTTAGTAACTGGAAATGCAAATGGTATAAATTTTGCAAATAAAATATTAGCATTAAATAAACCAGCTGTTTCATCAGAAGTTTATTTACTATTATCAGATTATTACTTTGATAAGATGAATAATAAGAGAAAAGGTGAAGAATACTTATTATTATCTGAAAAAGTTGCACCAAAGAGTCCTGAAATACTATATGCAATAGCAACTAGATATTTATCAATAAACGAAAAAGTAAAAGGATACAACTATTTATTAAAAGTTGAAAAACTATTACCTAATAATTCAGAAGTAGTTGCAAGATTATTCGTAGTAAGTGTAGACCTTGGTAAAGCTAAAGAAGAAGTTAAATATGGAACATTATTAAAGAAATTAGCTAAGATAAATAATACAAACTTAGGAACTTTATTATACAACAGCGACAATCTTAAAGGTGCTGAAAAATACTATAAATTAGGATTAAAAGAAAAAAATGCTGAAGCAAATTTAGGACTTGCTTATGTTGAAGCAGCAAAAGGAAATAAAGCATTAGCTATAAGATATGCAGAAGCAGCACATAAAGCAAAAGTACAAGGTGCTGAAACAATACTTAATGAATTAAAATTAATGAAATAGTTTAGAAGATGTGAGTTATGTAATACTCACATTTTTTATTTATTAAAAAAACAAATACATATCTTGACAAAAATATTAATGTTGTATATAATAACTTGTAATTACATGTAATGATATGAAAGGAGTTCCTTAAAATGGCAGTACCAAAGAAGAGAACCTCTAAAGCAAAAAGAAATATGAGAAGATCACACGACGGAATATCAGCTCCAACTTTTGTTGTAGATGCTGACGGAACAGTAAGAAGACCACATAGAGTAAATTTAGAAACTGGGCTATATAGAGGTAGACAAGTAATAACTGAAGCAAAAAAAGACGAAGAATAAATAATCCTATCCCATTAAGGGTTAGGATTTTTCTTTAATGGAGACAAAAATGAATAATACAAAATATTTTACATTTTTTGGTAGCATAATTTTTTTTATCGCATCAATAAGTGAAATAATGCAAAAATTTTTTTATTTTGATAATCATCTATACTTATTTTACATACCCTTATACCTTATAGCTTATGCTGTGGTAGGATTACCTGTATTAATAATGGCATATAAAAGCATTATTAAAGAAGAATATTTTAATGAGTATGTACTAATGACTATATCAACTATTTCAGCTTTTTTAATAGGTTCTTTTGAAGAAGCTAGTGCTGTTATGGTATTTTATGCAATAGGTGAATATTTTTTAGATAATGCAAATGCATCATCACATAAGAGTATAAAAGAACTTTTAAGTTTTAAGGTGAATATTGCACATAAAGATAATGATGAAATAATAAAAGTAGATGATATTAAAATAAATGATGAAATAATAGTTAAAGTTGGTGAAAAAATACCAGTTGATGCTATAGTTTTAAGTGGGAGTTCTTATGTTAATCAAATGATTTTAACAGGAGAATCAAAACCAAGAGCAGTATTAAAAGGCGATAAAGTTTATTCAGGTACGATTAATTTAACTGATATACTTAAAATTAGAGCAGTAAATGTATATGAAGATTCAACATTAAATAGACTGATATCACTTACAAAAGAAGCTTTAAATAAGAAGACAAAGATTAGTAATTTTATTGCTAATTTTTCAAAATGGTATACACCTTTAGTAATATTTTTAGCTATTTTAACTATAATAATACCTACTATATTTATTAAAAATATAGACTTAGAAAGATCTATATATAACAGTATAGTACTTTTAATAGTTGCATGCCCTTGTGCATTAGTTTTAAGCATCCCTTTATCTTATGTTAAAGCAATTGATGTACTTGCAAAAAATGGTATACATATAAAAGATATAAATATACTTGAAAATATCTTAAGTATAGATAAGGTATATCTTGATAAAACAGGTACTGTAACAGAGGGAAATTTTGAAATTGAGTATATAAAGTTCAAAGATGAAAGAGTGTTAGAATATATATACTTAGCAGAAAAATATTCAAATCACCCTATATCAAAAAGTATAGTAAAACATTTGTCAAATATTAATACAAATAAAAAAGTAGATAGTTTTAAAGAATATGTTGGCCTTGGTATAAAGGCTATAATATCAGATAATGAAGTTCTTATTGGGAATTATAACTTTATGGTTAAAAATAAGGTGAAAGTTTCAAAAGAAAATAGTATATATGTAGCTATAAATGGTAAAAATGTAGCTAATATATATATTAGCGACAAAATAAAAGATGATGCTAAAGAAACTATAAAAATGCTAAGAAATTTAGATGTAAAAGAAATATCCTTATTAACTGGTGATATAAAAGAAGAAGCATTGAGAGTAAAAAAAGAACTAGAACTTGATAATGCTTATTATGAATTACTACCACAAGATAAGGTAAAACTTGTAAGTGATAAAAAAGTAATATTCTTGGGAGACGGAGTAAATGATGCTCCAGCAATTGCTAAGGCTAGTATAGGTATTGCTATGGGCATAAACGGTAGTGATATTTCAATACAAAGTGCAGATGTAGTTTTAAATAGTAATTCACTTAATAGATTGGTTGTATTAAAGAAAATAGCTAAGAAAATGAAAACCATTATTTACCAAAATATATACTTTATTATATTTGTAAAAGCTATAATTATTATACTAGGAATGACAGGATATGCTAAATTATGGCTTGCAGTGTTTGGAGATGTAGGTATATCACTTGTTGCAATATTAAATTCCAAGAGAATAAGCTTGACATAATGGCTAAAAATAAGTATAATCTCATTGTTGGCAGTATGGTCGAGGGGTTTAGGCAGAGGTCTGCAAAACCTTTTACATCAGTTCGAGTCTGATTACTGCCTCCATTTTTTTTAGGAGAAAATATGAAAGAATATAAAAGAAGTATAATTGCTATTATTTATAACTTTGTTTTAACTACTATAGGTTTTATAATAGTAACTATAATAACTTGGTATATTTTTAAATGGATATTTGTATTTCCTTTATGGATTTTAATATACCTTTTATATATGTATTTCTTTTTTACAAATAAAATACATGTAGTTATAAAAGAAGATGACTTAAGTATAAAAATAGGAAAAAAAGAGGAAAATTTCAAAATTTCTTGTTGTACTTTTTCATATAAGATTGTAAAAAATAATGATCTATATCTTTATGTTAATGAAAATGGAAATTTAAATTCTTTTGATTTGAGTTTAATAGGAATCACAAATTTCTATAATCTAATAAATGATTTAAATACAGATTAGAAATAAAAACAAAGAAAAAATAAAATCTATTTACAAATAACTATATATATGTTATCCTATTATGAGAATATGAGATAGAAAGGAGTCAACAATGAAAAAAGGATTACACCCTGAATACAGATTAGTTGTATTTGAAGACACTAGTAATGGAGAAAAATTTTTAGGTAAATCAACAAAAGTAACTAAAGAAACTACTACTTTTGATGGTGTTGAGTATCCAGTTGTTAAAGTGGCTATAAGCTCAACTTCACATCCGTTCTACACAGGAAAATCAAAATTTGTTGATGAAACTGGAAGAGTTGATAAATTTAAGAAAAAATACAATTTATAATATGACAAGTTTTTGTGCTTGTCTTTTTTTTAAAAAATAGGAGGAAAGAATATGGCAGTATTTGAATTTAAACACCCACTAATTGAGCATAAATTGACTAACTTAAGAAACGAAAACACAGACACGAAACTTTTTAGAGAAAGTCTTAATGAAATTGCAGGACTTATGGTTTATGAGGCGACTAAAGACTTAGAATTAAAAGAAGTTAATATTAAAACACCAATTATGGAAACAACTGCTAAAGTTTTAAGTAAACCTGTTACAATAGTTCCTATATTAAGAGCAGGTCTTGGAATGGTTGATGCACTTCTTGATTTAATACCAATTGCTAAGGTAGGGCATCTAGGAGTATATAGAGATGAAACTACATTTAAACCTGTTTATTACTACGCTAAAATGCCACAAAATGTAGTTCAAAGTAAGGTTATAATAGTAGACCCTATGCTTGCAACAGGAGGATCAATAATATACACTATTGATTACTTAAAAGGTCTAGGTGTAAAAGACATTACTGTTATGTGTATAATTGCAGCACCTGAAGGTCTTAAGCTTGTAACTGAAAAACACGAAGATGTGTCAATATATGTTGCATCAATAGATAAAGGACTTAATGAAAATGCATATATATATCCAGGATTAGGAGATGCAGGAGATAGAATATTTGGAACAAAATAATAATAAAACTCATAGTTTTCTATGAGTTTTTTATTTATCTAAAATTAGACAAAAGCGTAAAAATGTGTTAAAATTAATAAATCTTATTATACACATGGAGGCGTTATAAATGGTGGAAATCAAATTACCTGACGGTAATGTTAAACAGCTAGAAAATGAAATTTCAGTTATTGAATTTGCAAAAATGCTATCAACAAGTCTTGCTAAAAAGACAGTTGGTGCAATATTTAATGGAGTTCAAGTTGACGTTTCATACACCTTAAATAAATCTGGAGACCTTCAATTAATAACCATAGAAAGTGAAACAGGAGTACATATACTAAGACACAGTACAACACACATAATGGCACAAGCAGTTAAAAGATTATTCCCTGAAACTAAACTTGGAATAGGACCAGTAATAGAAAATGGATTTTATTATGATTTTGATCCAATAAGACCTTTTACAGATGAAGATCTTGTAAACATTGAAAAAGAAATGAAAAAAATAATAAAAGAAAATTATAAATTTGCAAGATATGAACTTTCAAAGGAAGAATTAATTGAAAGATATAAAAAAGAAAATGAAATATATAAGCTTGAAATTTTAGAAAATCTTGAAGATGACATCACAAGTGCATACACACAAGGAGAATTTTTTGACTTGTGTCGTGGAACACATTTACCTTCAACAGGATATGTAAAAGCATTTAAGCTTATGAGTAAAGCTGGAGCATATTGGAGAGGTAACTCAGATAATAAAATGCTTCAAAGAATATATGGAGTAGCTTTTGCTACAACTAAAGAATTAGATGATTATCTACAAATGTTAGAAGAAGCAGAAAGAAGAGATCATAGAAAACTTGGTAAGCAATTAGGATTATTCTTCCTTGATGAACATGGACCTGGATTCCCATTTTTCTTACCAAAAGGTATGGATATGTTCTTAAATCTTCAAGATTTATGGAGAAAAGAACATGTTAAAGCAGGTTATAAAGAAATTAGAACTCCAAATATGTTAGATAGAGAACTTTGGGAAATATCAGGACACTGGAATAATTATAAAGAAAATATGTATACTTCAGAAATAGATGAAAAAGTTTTCGCTATAAAACCAATGAACTGCCCAGGTACAGTTTTAGCATATAAGAGTAGTCTTAAATCATATAAGGATTTACCTTTAAAACTTGCAGAAATGGGACATGTACATAGACATGAATTTTCAGGAGCTTTACATGGCCTTATGAGAGTTAGATCATTTACTCAAGATGATACACATGTTTTCTGTACAAAAGAACAAATAGAAGATCAAATAATTGAAATAATAAATTTATATGATAAATACTATAAATTATTTGGATTTACATACCATATTGAATTATCTACAAGACCAGAAAAATCAATAGGTGAAGATAGTCTTTGGGAACTTGCTGAAAGCTCACTTAAAAATGCACTTGCAAAAAGTAATAAGGAATATAAGCTAAATCCAGGAGACGGAGCATTCTACGGTCCTAAGATAGATTTTAAAATGCGTGATTCAATAGGTAGAATTTGGCAAACAGGAACTATACAATTAGACTTTAACTTACCTAACAGATTTAAAGCTTCATATATTGGTGCAGACGGTGAAAAACATACTCCAGTTATGATACATAGAGCTTTATATGGAAGTTTAGAAAGATTTATGGGTATATTAATAGAACACTATGCAGGAGCATTCCCAGTATGGTTATCACCAGTACATGCAAGAATACTTACAATATCAAAAGAACAAGTACCATATGCTAAAGAATTATGTGATAGATTATTAGATCTTGGATTTAAGATTGAGCTTGATACAAGAGATGAGAAAATAAGTTATAAGATAAGAGAGGCAAATGTTGAACAAAAAATACCTATTCAACTTATAATAGGTAAAAATGAAGTTCTTAATAACAGTGTAAATGTTAGAAGATATGGACTAACAGAAAGTGAAACTATGAGTGTTGATGAATTTATAGCATTACTTTCAAAGGAAATAATTCCAAATTTATAGGAGGTATTTATTATGTATTATGATGTAGAAAACTATGAAATGGGAAATGAGGATTTAGAAAGTATTATAGATAGAAAAATAAAAGGTAGTTTCTTATGGATGACTTTAGGACTTGTTTTAACTTTTTCTATGATACTATTAAATATGAATGTACATTTTTTTGCAGAGATATTTTTTAGAATGCATAGAATCACCCTTATTTTACAATTAATATTAGCTGTAGTTTTAGCTTTAGTTTCATATAGTGCATCAGCAACAGTTTTAAAAGTGTTATTTTTAACATATGCATTTGTAACAGGACAGACTTTAACACTTTTTGCATTCATTTATGATACAACAAGTATAATGGCAGTACTTTTTGGAACTATAGTCTTATTTGCTATACTTGCTATATATGGATATACAACTACAAATAAGTTATTATCATACAGAACATTTTTAACTGTAGGACTTATATCTCTTGTTGTATTATCGCTTATAAACATATTTTTAAGAAGTGAAACTCTATATTTATTTCTATCATTTCTTGGAGTAATAGTGTTTGTAATATATACAGCATATGACACATATGTTATAAAAAATAATATAATTGAATTAGTAAATAGTGGTAGAGTAGATTTACTTGATAGAATTGAAATAGTAGGAGCTTTTGCTCTATATTTAGACTTTATAAATCTATTTATAAACCTATTAAGAATATTTGGTAAAAGAAGAAGATAAATTGTGAAAAGCTAGGATTATAGTATATATCCTTGCTTTTTTATTTAAGTATTGCAAAAAAGTTAAAAAAGTTATATAATTTAATATAAACGTGAGTCGGAGGAAAATTTATGTCAATATTTGATAAATTCAAAAATTATGATGAATCAGACGAAATAAATAAAGAGAATAAAGGAAGAAAAAATATGATGAATTTAAAAATAACCAGACCAACAAAATTTGAAGAAGCAAGATCAATTACAGATTCAATAATAAATAAGGATATAGTGATTTTCAGCCTTGAAAATTTAACACAAGAAGAAGGACAAAGATTAATTGACTTTATAAGTGGAGCTACATATGCTCAAGGGGGAAAAATAGAAAAAATAACTGATAAAGTTATAGCATCTGTACCTGATGGTGTTGAAATATCGGAATATGAACTAAACTACTAGGACTTATTTTATAAGTCCTCTTTTTAAATAGATTAAAAATTGAAAGGGACAAAATGTTTATAGATGAAAGCGTTATAACTGTTAAATCTGGAAATGGAGGAGATGGAGCTGCAACTTTTAGAAGAGAAAAGTTTGTGCAGTTTGGAGGACCTGACGGAGGAGACGGTGGAGTTGGAGGAAGTATATACTTTTTAGCTGACCCAAACATGAATACACTTGTAAATTTTAAAAATATTAAAAGAATTGATGCAAGTAACGGAGAAAAAGGAAGTTCTGCTAGATGTACTGGTAAAAATGGAGAAGATGTAATAATCAAAGTGCCTGTAGGTACTGTTATTTCTGATTTTGAAACAAGAAGAGTATTACTTGATATGAATAAACCAAATGAGAAAAAACTACTATTAAAAGGTGGAGACGGTGGAAGAGGTAATATACACTTTAAAAATTCAATAAGAAAAGCTCCAAGAATAGCTGAAAGTGGAAGACAAGGTATGGAGCTTAAGATAAGACTTGAGCTAAAACTACTTGCAGATGTAGCACTTGTTGGTTATCCAAGTGTTGGTAAATCTTCTTTTATAAACAAAGTTTCAGGTGCAAATTCAAAGGTTGCAAGCTATCATTTCACAACTTTAAAGCCTAAATTAGGTTTAGTAAGAGTAAATGATGATGATAGTTTTGTTATAGCAGATATACCAGGTCTTATTGAGGGAGCAAGTGATGGTGTAGGTCTTGGAGATAAATTTTTAAGACATATTGAAAGATGTAGAGTAATAATACATATAGTAGATATTTCAGGAACTTATGGAAGAGATCCAAAAGATGATTATATCAAAATAAATGAAGAGCTAAAAAAATATAGTGAAAAACTAGCAAACAAAGAACAAATTGTTGTAGTCAATAAAATTGATATGCTATATGACGATAGTGTAATAGAAGATTTTGAAAAGTTTATTGGTAAAAAGGTATATCCGATGTCAATACTAGCAAATCATGGAATAAAAGAAGTTATACAAAAAGCAAATGAACTACTAAAAACACTACCAAAAGAAGAATTAACTGAAATAGAACCACTTTCAGAAGTTATTGGTAAATTAGTTTGTAAAAAAGAAGATTGGATAATAAAAGAAATAGAGCCTAATGTATTTGAAGTTTCTGGACAAGTAGTAGATAATGTGTTAAACAAATATGTGCTTGTAGGAGAAGACGGTATCATTCAATTCTTACAGATCATGAGAAATATAGGTATGGAAGAAAAACTTATAGCAGCTGGAGTTAAAGAAGGAGATACTGTTATTATTGAAGGATATGAGTTTGAATATGTATAATGGTATTGTAATTGCTGGAGCAACAGCAGTTGGGAAGACAGCATTATCAATAGAACTTGCAAAAAAATTAGATGCTGTAATAATATCAGCAGATGCTATGCAAGTTTATAAAAAAATGAATATAGGGACTTCAAAAATAACAAGCTTTGAAATGCAAGGCATAAAACACTATATGCTAGATGTTGTAGAACCTGATGAACATTTTGATGTTGGTATGTACTATGATATGGTAAATGACATATTAAAAAAAGAAAAGAAAATACCAATATTAGTTGGTGGAACAGGTCTATATATCAGTGCAATTACAGACGGACTTACTAAAATGCCTAGTGTAGATAAGGAGTATAGAAAAGAATTAAATAAAAAGAGTAAAGAAGAATTAATAGAAATGTTAAAAGGTAAAATAGACCTTGAAACTATTGATATAAATAATCCTGTAAGACTTATAAGAAAGATTGAAACTCTTGGTATAGAGCATAATAATATAAAAGGAAATGATAAGAACTTTTTAAAAATTTTTCTTGAACGGGATAGAGAGAATTTATATGATAGAATAAATGAAAGAGTCAATAAAATGGTAGACGAAGGTCTAATTTTAGAGGCTAAAAATATTTATGATAACTATAATATAGAAAATATAAAAGCAATTGGATATAAAGAACTATTTTCATATTTTAAGAAGGAAATAGACCTAGAATATGCAATATCAGAAATAGCTAAAAATAGTAGAAGATACGCTAAAAGACAGCTAACATGGTTTAGAAATAAAAAAGATTATGTAAGATATAATCTTTGTGAAATTAGTGAAGAAAATATAGTAGATGATATAACTCATATATTTAAGGAAGGGCAATTATGAATATTAAAGACTATTTAAGTACTGATAGAATATCTTTTGTATTAGAAGAAGAATCTAAAGATAAAATAATTGAAGAAATAGCAAAACTATTTTTAAATTCAGATGACATAATAGAAAAAGATAAGTTTAATGTATTAGTAGAAGATTTACTTGATAGAGAAAATCTATCATCAACTGGAATGCAAGACGGTATAGCAATACCTCATACTAAATCTAGTGCTGTTAAGAAAATGGCAATGGCAGTTGTTATTTCAAAAGATGGTAAAAACTTTGCTTCAATGGACGAAAAACTATCTAAACTCTTTTTTATGATAGTTGCACCTGAAACAATTAAAAGAGAACATCTAGATATATTAGCACTTATTGCAAAATTATCTTTTGAAGAAGAATTATTAAATAAACTTTTAAACACATCTGATAAAACAGAAGTAATTGAAATATTATCTAAATTATAGGAGGAACTTTGATGAATGAAAGAATTATACTTGGTATAGCAGGAGGAACAGGTTCTGGTAAAACAAGTGTTTCCTCTTTAATTGTTGAAGATTTAAAAAGATGGGGTTGCAATGTTGTACTATTAGAACAAGATGCATACTATAAGGATAATAGACATTTATCTTTTGAAGATAGAACTAAACTTAATTATGATCACCCAAATGCAATTGATTTTGATTTGTTAATAGAACATATTAAAAATCTTAAAATGGGTATGCCTATAGAAAAGCCTATTTATAGTTTTACAGAACATTTAAGATCAGAAAAAACAGAAACAGTAAACTCTGAACCTATTATTATTGTTGAAGGTATATTAATTTTAGCAATAGAAAAGTTAAGAGAATTATTTGATATGAAAATATTTGTTGATACTGATGATGATATAAGACTACTAAGAAGAATTGAACGTGATATGAAAGAGCGTGGAAGAAGTTTTGATAATATAAAAGAACAATATATGAATACTGTAAAACCTATGCATTTAGAATTTGTTGAGCCATCAAAAAGGTATGCTGATGTAATCATACCTCGTGGTAAATCAAATAAAGTTGGTATAAAAATGGTTACTAGCCGTATAAAATACCTAACAAACAAAAAATAGGAGATTTAAGATATGAAAAAACTAAATTTAAATGACTATATTACACTTGAAATGATTTCATCATCAGATACAATGAGTAGGATAGAACTTTCAAAAATACTAGATGTATCACCTCCTGCTGTATCAAAGATAATAAGAAAATTACAAGCAAAAAAACTTTTATTAAACGAAGATGAAGTTTTAAAGTCAGAAGGTGGAAGACCTAGAATGGCTATAAAGCTAAACAAGGAATATAAGAAGATAATAGGTGTTAATATTGCACTTGACTATATTGATACTACTGTTACTTATTTAGACGGAGAAATTATAGAAACAAGAAGAAGAAACTATCAATATAATAAATTAAAAGATAAATTAATTAAAATATTAATAGATGAACTTACAACTAATATTGAAAAACATGGAGCAAAAAATATAGTTGGAGTTGGTGTTTCTGTAACAGGTATAGTTGATTATGATTTAGGTATAGTTAAAAGTTCAAAAAGCTTTAAAGACAAGAATCTAAGATTACAAGACTATATTCAAGATATGTTTAATGTACAAGTTATAGTTGATAATAATGTTAAAGCAATGTTAAAAGCTGAAAATATATTCTCTAAAGGAGATAAAATAACTAATGCTATACTTGTTTATTTAAATAATGGTATAGGTTCATCATTTCTTATAGACGGCAATATTTTAAGAGGAGTGCATTATGCAGCTGGTGAAATAGGGCATATAACATCATCTCTTGGAGGAGTTATAGCAAAAAATTCACTTGAAGCAGAATGTATGAATATTAATATAATAGATAAAATTAATGAAAGAATACCAAATGAAGATGAGCATATTGAATATGATACATCAATAACTGAAATACATAGACTTGCAAATGAATCTGTAGAACCATATAAGTCTGTTATATCTGAACTAGGATACAAGGTTGGTATGGTTTTAGGAAATGTTTTAAACATATCAGATATAGGAAATGTTATACTTGCAGGTGAAATTTTAAACACAAGTACAGTTTTAACTACAGAATTACAAAATGGAATTAATAATTCATTATCTGATGAAATACAACATAAAACAATAGTAAGATTATCAAGACTAGGTACAGATATAGAGAAGTTAGGTTCTGTATCACTTGTAATATCAAATCTATTCTCAGGTAGAAAATTAATTAAATAAGGAAAAAAATGAAAAAACAAATACAAGAATTATTAATGCAGTTATGCCCTAAAGGGATTAAACATCAAGAATTATCAAATATATGCATTGTAAAAAAAGGTTATCAAATTTTAGATGAAGATATAAAAGAAAATGGGAAATATCCTATACTTCATGATAAAGTAAATGATTTAGTATATAGTGATAAATTTAATGCTACAAATGCTATAACTGTAATATCTAAAGGACTACAAGCTGGAACTGTTTCGTACGTTAATGATAGTTTTTGGTGTGGAGCAAACGCTTATTATATTGAAATTGAAGATGAAAATATAAGTCCAAAATATCTTTATTATTACTTAAAAAATAAAGAACAAGAATTTATAGATTTGCTAAAATCAAATACTAAGACAACAATTTTACAAAAAAATGTAATTGATAATGTAATAACAGCTATACCACCAATGGAAATACAAGAAGAAATAATAAATGCCATTGATAAATTAACTATAGAAAAAATAGAATATGAAAAATCAATAGAAAAAGAGTTAGAATTTTTAGAAGTTAAATGTAGAGAAAAGCAACAAAAATTGTTAATGTTTGATGATAAGGATACGTATGTAAAATTAAATGATGTAGCAACAATATGTAAGGGAGAAACACCAAGACCTTTATCAAAATATATAACAAATGATCTTAATTCATTTAATTATGTAAAAAGTAGTGATATAAACAAAAAAAATAAATATGTAACTATAACAAAGGAAAAAATATCAATAGAAGGTTCAAAAAAATCAAAACTTGCAAAAATTGGCACTATAATAATCTCTAATTCTATAGACTATAATAAACCGTATATTATGAAAATTGAAGGATATATTAATGATACTCTGATTTTGATAAGTGATTTTGACAAGACTTTTAAAGCAGAATTTTTATACTATATCCTATGTACTAATTCTATTATAAATTCTATTAATAATAGTATTTTAGCAAAAAATGCAAAAAATATTGGAGTAAATGTAATAAAAGCTTTAAATATACCAATAATACCACTTGATAAACAATCAAGTATTATATCTGAGCTAGATAAAATTGATAAGAAATATATTAATTTAGCTAAAAAGTTATCAAAAGATCTTGAAAAACATTTAATACAATATGAAACACAAAAAAGAAGATTACTTACATTTAGAAAATTGTCATAGTATGAAAGGTTAAATATGAATGATATAAAATATATATATAAAAGTGATTATGTTGATTTTGAACTTGTTGAAAATGCAGTATATAGTAAAGATAGAGTTTATCCTTTATTTAAAGCAGAAGTAAGCACAAAATTGCATTTTAAAAATTATAATGATGTAAAAGTTGAAATACTAAAATATCCCTTACCTGTAATAAGATTATCAAGCACTAACGAAACTATGCTAACTGAAATTAGTGGTATTATAGAAAATAGTTGGATAAATGGATATTCAGATTTTTTAAATGATATACAAGGAAGATATAATAAAATAAGTAAATATGAATACAAAGGAGATATTTATTTAGTTTTAAGAAATGATGAATTTCATTGTGATAATGTAATATTTGAAAATGAGATATCTACACTTGAAGAACTTGGAGTAATGTCAATTACAAAAGAGTTAAAAGAAGTAATGGAAGAATTAGATCAAAATTTGCAAAGTGCTATGAATGTTGAACTTATGTTAGAGTTAATGCAAGAAAATACAGATATGAAAAAATATATAGACTTTATATCTCAAAATGTAAAGAATGAAGACTTAGAAAAAGCTTTTTTCTTTGACGAATATGTGTATGAATTATTTGCTAAAAATTATGTAGAAGTTCTAGACTCATATGCACCATATAAATTTAATCAATATGGTAGAAGAGGTATAGTAAGATTTCTAGAACAAATAATTACAGGAGAAGTACACGATGAATGTAGATGTTGTCTTGTTTGATTTAGATGGAACACTTGTGAATTCAATACCAGCTATAGCTTATGCCTTTAATACAGTTTTAAAAGAACTAGGATATGAAACTTATGAAGTATCAAAATATAGCGACTTTGTAGGTGGAGGATTTTACGTATTATTTGATAGGATTAATAAACTACAAAATATAAAAGAAGATAAGAACTATTTTGTATCAAAGGTAATGAAAGTGTATGAAAAACATATGCTACATGATATTAGTCTATATAAAGGTATTGATAAACTACTTGATTTTTTAACTACAAATAAAATTAAAATTGGAATTGTAACAAATAAAGATCATATATTTGCACTAAACCATACAAAAACAATTTTATCAAAATGGCACTTTGACTATGTAATAGGTGCAAGTAGAGAAAATGAGTATCCAAATAAGCCAAACCCATATGGTATGAATAAGATAATAGATGATAACAAATATGATAAAAGTAGAGTACTTTTCATAGGTGATATGAATGTTGACTATGAAACTGCTAAAAATGCAGATGTCAGATATATACACTGTAGTTGGGGCTATGATAAGAAAAATAGATACAAAGAGCATGAAGTAGCAAATGTAGATGAAATAATAAAGAGGCTATATGATTAATATTTTTAGATATTGTATAAGAAAATTTAATGATTACTATTTTCATAAATTAAATGATAAAGAAATAGAAAAAGCAACAAGCATCTTAAATGATGCTGAAAAATTAATTTTCTATAATATGTCAAGCTATGATAAATACCATAGTTTTAATGTATATGAAAAGTTGAGAATTCATAATGTACCAAAAATTTATCTAAAACTAGCACTACTTCATGATTGCGGTAAACATAATATTTCTTTTTTAATAAGAGTATTACATAAACTTAGGTTTAAAACTATATTAAGAGAACATCCATATCTTGGATATGAAAAGTTAAAAGATATAGATATAGAACTTGCAAATTTAATAAGATTACATCATAGTGAAGCTCAAAATAAATATATGAAACTATTTCAAGATGCAGATGATAGGAGTTAAAATGAAAATATCTATAGATAAGGAATATGAGGGTGAAAGAGTAGATAAGGTTTTATCTAAAATACTAAATATTTCAAGATCAAGTTTAGATAACGTAGATATTAGCTGTAATGGTAAAATTATTAAAAGTTCATACAAACTTAAAGAAAATGATATTATAGAATTTGAACTTAATGAAAAAAATGATGAAATTATTTTAATCCCACAAGACATACCAATTGATATAGTCTATGAAGACGAGTATATTGCTGTGATAAATAAGTCATATGATATGGTGGTGCATCCAAGTATAACTACTAAAGAAAATACATTAGTAAATGCTCTTTTACATCATTTTGATACATTATCTGATAAATATGAAAATAGAAACGGTATAGTTCATAGATTAGATAAAGATACAACAGGGCTAATAATAATAGCGAAAACAAATGAAGTACATGAAAAATTAGAACATATGTTTAAAGAGCATGAAATACAAAAGACATATATTGCAATTCTAAGAGGTAAATACGATAAGAATAATCATAAAATAAGTACATATATAGGCAGAGATAAAAAAGATAGGACTATAATTAGTGAGAATACAAGTAATCCAAAGTTAGCAATTAGCATATTTACAACGCTTAGTTGTAATGATAGATACTCATTAGTTAAAGTTAATATACTAACAGGTAGAACTCATCAAATAAGGGTACATTCAAAAAAATTAAATCACCCTTTAGCCGGGGATCATGTATATGGAAGAAAAGATAATATATTAAGGCAACAATTACATTCATATATGTTAGAATTTACACACCCTATAAACGCCAAACATATGAAAATAGTTTGTGATATTCCAGATGATATGAAAGAAAATATTAAAAAAATGGGGTTAGATTTAGATTATGCTAGAATATAATGATAATATTGGAGTAGATGAAGCAGGAAGAGGGCCTCTTTTAGGTTCTGTAGTTGCTTGTGCAGTATATATTAATAAAATAGATGATGATATATTTGAAATGGTCAATGACTCAAAAAAATTAAGCGAGAAAAAAAGAGAATTAATATACGATAAGCTAATTAGTTCAGATAGTATAAAATATGGTATAGGAGTAGCATCTGAAAAAGAAATAGACGAGATTAATATATTAAATGCAACTTTTTTAGCAATGAATAGAGCATTAGAAAATTTAAATATAAGTGATAAATTAGTTGTTGTAGACGGAAATAAGCTTATAAAACAATATAAAGGTAAGCAAGAATACTTAGTAAAGGGAGACAGCAAAAATCTAAGTATTGCATTAGCCTCTATAATAGCTAAGGTTACAAGAGATAAGATGATGTATGAATATGATAAGATATATAAAGAATATGGAATTGCATTACATAAGGGATATGGAACAAAAAAACACTACGAAGCAATAGAGAAATATGGAATATTACCCATACATAGAAAAACTTTTTTAAAGAAAATTTTAAAATAGATATAACAAGGGATGATATTTATGATAATGTCAAAGTGTATTAAGTGTTCAAATAAAGAACATTATTTAAAAAATGTATATATACCTACAAAAGATGTGGAAAATAAAGCTAATTTAATTAATTTATTACAACTACATCAAACAGAGCTGTTTTATCTTAAAATATGTGTAGTATGTGGATATACAGAAATATATTGTGCTAAAGTTGTTGATAAAAATTTAAATGAAAAAACAAATAAAATTTAAAAATATTTTTTATTGATTTTGTTTTAATATGAGGAGGATAGATAATGAAAAGAATATATGAATATATAAAAAAGGATAGTGCTTTTAATCATGCGATGAATTTACTTAGTTTTGACCTTGAAACACAAGCACCAAAACTTGCAATAGAGGGAATATCAAATACTATGGAGGTATTATCAGAACTTTCATACTTAAATTTTGTAAACCCTGAGTTTAAAGAACTTCTATATTCAATAGACACTAATGAATTATCAGAAATTGACAAAAAAGTTGTAGCAAAATTAAAGAAAAATGTTTTTGAAAAAATGAGTAAAATACCAGTTGATGAATATTCAGAATACAATGCTTTAGTATCAAAAGCAGCTCATAACTGGGAAATAGCAAAAAATGAAAATAAATATGAAATATTTAAACCATATCTAAAAAAATTAATAGAAACAAATAAAAAATTCATAAACTATCGTGGCTATGAAAATCACCCATATGATGTATTACTAGACGATTTTGAAGATGGTCTTAATGTTAAAACGGCTGATGAATTTTTCAATCTTTTAAAAGAAGAACTTTCTCCATTTATTAAAACAGTATTAAAGAATAAAGGTGAAAAAGTAACAACATTAAAAGAAAAATTAAATAGTAGAAAATATGATGTTGATACACAAAAGAAATTATGCTTTGAATTAGCTAAGATTTTAGGATTTGACTTAGAAAAAGGTGTAATAAGTGAAAGTGAACATCCATTTACAACTAATATGAATAATAAAGATGTAAGAATAACTATTCATTATTATGAAAACGACATACTATCTGCTATATATTCAACAGTACATGAAGTAGGGCATGCAATATATGAACAACAAGTATCAGATGAATATGATAAAACAAGAATACTTGCTGGTGGTTCAACAATGGGTATACATGAAGCACAATCAAGATTTTATGAAAATGTTATAGGAAAACAAGAAGAATTTTCATATTTAGTACATGAACTTCTTAAAAAATATTTTGATATAGAGCTTACAAAAGAAGAATTACATCTTGTTATAAACGATGTTAGTGCAAGCTTTATAAGAACAGAAGCAGATGAACTTACATATCCAATACATGTATTAATAAGATATGAATTAGAAAAAGAAATGATAGGTTCAGATATTAATGTAGATAAATTATCTGATATGTGGGATGATATGTATGAAAAATATTTAGGTATAAGACCAAATAACTATACTATTGGAATATTACAAGATTCACATTGGAGTGGCGGACTATTTGGATATTTCCCTTCATATGCAATAGGAAGTGCTTATGCATCACAAATGTATAATGCAATGATTAAAGAAGTAGATGTTCCAAGTGCAATAAGAGAACGTGATTTTAGTAAGATAAATAAATTTTTAGAAAAAACTATACATAGATATGGAAGTTCTAAAACTCCTGATGAACTTATTTATAGTTGTTCTCAAGAAAAATTTAATCCGAATTACTACATTGATTATTTAAAAAATAAATTTATAAAACTCTATGATATAAAAGGAGACCAACATGAATAAAGATAGTTTAAAACAATTAGAAATAAAAGGATTTGCAAGAGAGGTAATTGAGTTTGTTGATGATAGCCCTAGTGCATATCATGTAATTCAAAATTGTACTCAAATATTAGAAGAAAATGGGTTTGAAAGATTAGAACCAAATAAAAATTGGAATTTAAAACAAGGTGGAAGATATTACATAAAAAAAACTAATACAACAATAATTGGATTTACAATAGCAAATGAACTTAATTTAGAAAAAGGAATTAAAGTTTTTGCTTCACATACAGATAGTCCAAGTATTAGAATAAAACCTAATCCAGCAACTATAACAAATAATATGCTAAGATTAAATACAGAAGTTTATGGTGGACCTATATTATCAACTTGGTTTGATAGACCACTTTCAATTGCAGGAAGAGTAATATTAAGAAGTAATGAAACATATAAGCCAAAAACTATGCTTATAAAAATAGAAGAACCTATTATGATAATACCAAATCTTGCAATACACCAAAATAGAGCTGTAAATGTTGAAGGACACAAAATAGATAAGCAAGCAGAATTACTTCCTATAGTATCTCTTGTATCTGAAAATTTAGAAAAAGATAATTATTTATTAAAATTAATAGCAAAAAAATATAACTTAAAAGTTAGTGATATATTAGATTTTGACTTATTACTATATCCTGTAGAAAAAGGATGTTTAGTTGGAGTTAATGAAGAAATGATGTCAGCACCAAGACTAGATAATCTATTATCAGTTTATGCAGGGGTTATAGGGCTTGTAGAGTCAGGAAATGATGCAGGTCAAATAAATGTGTTTGTAGGATTCGATAATGAAGAAATAGGAAGTTCTACAAAACAAGGTGCAGATTCAAACTATTTATCAAATATGATTGAAAGAATAGTGTGTTCATTAGGGTATACTAGACAAGATTACCTAAGAATATTAAATTCTTCATTCATGTTATCATCAGACGGCGGACATATAGCACACCCATCACATCTTAATAAATCTGATATAACAAATCAATGTGAAATGAATAAAGGTATAGCACTAAAACTTAGTGTTAACCAAAAATATACATCAGACGGATACTCAATGGCAGTAATAAAACAAATAATAGATAATACAGATATTAAACTACAATACTTTGTAAATAATTCAAATGAAATTGGCGGATCAACAATAGGTCCATTATCAGCAAGACATCTTGATATTGATTCTGTTGACCTTGGAGTACCAATGTTATCAATGCATTCAATAAGAGAACTTTGTGGTATAAATGATGTATTTGATTTAAAAGAATTAGCAAGAGTATATTTTGATAAAAAGTAGGAGGTCAAATTGGAAAAAGACTTGGAGATAATAGGGGTTTCTAAATCATTTGAAGATGGAGATAAAATTTTAAAAAATGTAAATTTAAACATTAAAAAAGGAGAGTTTTTCTCTATTTTAGGACCATCTGGTTGTGGTAAAACAACACTTTTAAGAATGATAGCTGGATTTATTTCACCTGATGAAGGAGAAATAAGGGTAAATGGTCAAAGAATTGATATATTACCACCAAATAAAAGAAATGTTAATACAGTTTTTCAAAATTATGCATTATTCCCAAATATGACAGTATTTGATAATATAGCATTTTCACTTAAATTAAAAAAAGTTCCTGCTTTAGAAATTGAAAAAGAAGTAGATAAGTATTTAGATTTAGTTGGACTTAAAAAATTCAAAAATAAATATCCACAAGCATTATCAGGTGGACAAAAACAAAGAGTATCAATAGCAAGAGCATTAATTGGTAAGCCAGAAGTATTACTTCTTGATGAACCTTTATCAGCACTTGATGCAAAATTAAGACAAAGATTACTTATTGATCTTGATACAATTCATGATGAGGTAGGTATAACATTCGTTTTTGTAACACACGATCAAGAAGAAGCACTTAGTGTTTCTGATAGAATTGCTGTAATGAATAATGGTGATATACTTCAAGTTGGAACACCTAATGAAATTTATGAAACACCAGCAAATGGATTTGTTGCTGACTTTATAGGAGCTACTAACTTTATTACAGGAGAAATAAAAGAAGTATATGATAACTATGCAGTAGCTATTTCAAATGAAATAGGAGAATTTAAAGTAGAACTTGATAAACCTGTTGTTGTAGGAAATAGAGTAAAACTTACATTAAGACCTGAAAAAATAAAAGTAGATGTAAAAACTCCTAAAGAAAATGATAAGTATAAGGTGCTTGAAGGAGTTATTGAAGAAGTAATTTATTCAGGATTTCAAAGTAAATTATTTATTAAAATAGCAGGTTCAAATAGAATAATAAAAGCATTTGATCAACATAGAGAATTTTTAGAAGAAGATGAGCTTTTTGAATGGAAAGAGAAGGTGTATTTCTATTGGAATTATGAAGATGCATATCTGGTAGAGGTGATGTAGGTGAAAAAGCAAAAAGATTTAAGAAATTTATATTATTTGCCACTTACTATATGGATGACACTATTTTTTGCGATTCCAACTGCGATAATTGTATATTTTAGTTTTCTAAAAAAAGGTCCTTACGGAGGAATAGTAAGTTATACAAGCTATTCATTAAAAGCATACAAAGAATTAATAACACCAGAATTACTAAAAATAGTACTTAAAACATTCAATATATCAGTTGTAATAACAGCAGTTGTTATATTTTTATCTATACCAACAGCATACTTTATATCAAGATCAAAATACAAAAACTTATGGCTTTTACTTATAGTAATACCATTTTGGACTAACTTTTTAGTTAGAATATTTGCTTTAGTAGGGCTTATAGGAAATAATGGTATAATTAATAAATTTTTTATGAAAATATTTAATTTATCAGCACCAATACCTCTTTTATATAATAGAGTTGCAGTAGTAATTGTAAGTGTATATATATTTATGCCATATGCAATATTACCACTATATACAGCTATAGAAAAATTTGATTTTTCATTAATTGATGCTGCAAGAGATTTAGGTGCAAATAAGTATCAAGCTTTGTATAAGGTGTTTTTACCTGGTATAAAAGGCGGGATTATAACAGCGGTTATATTAACTTTTATACCGGCAATAGGTTCATATGCAGTACCTGATTTAGTCGGAGGTACAGACGGAATTATGTTAGGAAATGTAATAGCGTCTAAGATGTTTGTACTTCGTGATTGGCCATCAGCATCTGCTATGTCAACTTTATTTATAATAATAACAGTTATAGGAGTATTAATAAGTGTTAGAGAACAGGACGGTGATATATCTAATGGATGATAAAAGAAGAATATCTTTATTGTTTTTCATATTAGTTATGTTATTTTTCTACCTACCTATATTAATGCTTATAATACTATCGTTTAATAGTACGAAATCATATACTTGGAGTTCATTTTCACTAAAATGGTATAAGCAATTATTCTTTAATTCGCCAAAATTATGGATTACATTTTGGAGAAGTATAATTATAGCTCTTAGTTCATCTTTTGTATCAGTTATAATAGCAACTTTAGGTTCAATTGGTATAAAATGGTATAATTTTGCAGTAAAAAAATATGTTAAGAGTCTATCATACATACCTTTAGTTTTACCTGATTTAATTATAGGGGTATCACTACTTACATTTTTTAATATTAATAGAACAATACCGCTTGGTATGACAACAGTATTCATAGCACACACAACATTTAATATACCTTTTTCTATATTTATAATCATGGCAAGACTTGATGAATTTGATTTTTCAATAGTTGATGCTGCAAGAGATCTAGGGGCAACAGAATTTCAAGCATTAACAAAGGTAATAATACCATCAATGTTACCAGGTATTATATCAGCATTTTTAATGTCATTAACATTATCATTAGATGATTATGTTATAACAAGTTTTGTAACAGGGCCTAATTCAGATACACTTCCAATACAAATATATTCAATGTTAAAATTTGGAGTAACACCTGTAATTAACGCCTTATCAACAATCTTAATAATAGGGACATTAATACTTGCAATATCAAGCCGTAAATTACAGAAATATATGTTAAAATAGATGCTAACCCCAATTGTGGGTTAGTTTTTTATTATATTTTATATGTTGACTATTTACATTTTGCGGATATACTCTTATTAGAAGATAATAAAAGAAAAGAGGTTTTTAAAATGTATCAAAAAGCTTTAGAAAATTATTTATTAGTTTCAACATTTGAAAAGTTAAAAAATACTAATGACAGTAAAGTTATAAGTAAACTTAAGAAAAAGAAATATCTAAAAAATAATGTAAGTAACCAAGAATTAGGATATTATACATATTTAGATGCACTTATTGGTATTTCAAATGAAGCAAATGAAGAAAAAAGAAAAGAAATTATAGACAAAATTTTAGATACAAATGATTTTTATTTCATAAAAGAAATGAAACAAAACCCTCCTTTAGCTGATTACATAATGACATTTTTAAATTACTTATATTTTGAACTATATTTCGGTACAGAAAAAGCAACTATACCTAAAAAAATAAAGTCATTTATAAGAAATGAAAAAATGGATGAAATAATTAAATTTAGAGATACAGTTGTAAAAACATTAGGAGAAGAAAGTCCTATTAGTTATAAAGTGAATAGAATAGTTACAATAATTAGTGAATTTGATTATAAATCTTATGAAAACTTTAATAGTCAACTTGATAAAATATCTAACTACATTGACAGAATACTTAAAAATTTAATAAATTTTGAAGCAATACCATTTAACTTTATATTTAAAAATGTATATATACCATATAATGCACTTGTATATAGAGTTAGTGGAAATAAAGAAAGTAAAGAAGCAGAACACTTTAATTTCTTAACACATAAAGTTCAATTCGCTATTAATTCGTATAAATCATTATATAATTTCTTATATGAAATAAAAATTGATGAAACAGATTTTTCATATTTAAAAAATCTTTGTTTAAAATGTTCTGCGAATTATAGAGTTAATAATTTAGCAGATTTATCACTTCTAATATCAAGAGTAGTTATTGAAGTATCAGATGATAAATTAAACTCAGAAGATAAACAAATACTATACTTATTCTATAAAGATATAGAGTTATTAGTGTGTGAATATCAATATTTAATAGAATATATAGGATAAAAAAAGCAGGTTAACCTGCTTTTTTAACTATTAAATTCATCTTTTAACATCTTAAAAAATCTTTTAAGTTTACTTGAAAAGTTTTCAGTTTCTTTATAATTGTTTTTAGTCATAGAATTTTCAAATTTCTTCATAATTTCAATTTGCTCTTCTGTAAGATTTATAGGCATTTCTACACTAAATTTAATTATTTGTCTACCTTGTCTTCCTCTAAAATTAAGACCTTTATCACTTAATATCTTAGTTTCGCCATTTTGAAGACCTGCATTTATATTTACAATCTTCTTACCATATAATGTTGGAACTTCAACTTCTCCACCTAAAACAGCTTTTGTCATTGAAATAGGTATATCACAGTAAATATCAAGACCATCTCTATTAAATATTTCGTGTTTTTCTATATTTATTCTAAGGTATAAGTCACCAAATACTCCACCACCACGTGGATAAGAACCAAGACCTCTCATTATCATTCTAGTACCGTTTTCAATACCAGAAGGTATTTTAATTTTTCTTGTAATGTGTTCTTCAAAAGTTCCTGTACCACGACAATTTGTACAAGCAGATTTAGGAACCTTACCTTTACCTTGACAAGCACCACATTCTTCACTTTGTTGAATTGAACCTATTATTGTTCTATGTACTCTTGTTATATGACCTGTACCACTACATTGACCACATGTGTTAAAATTCTTATCTTTTGCACCTGTTCCGTCACAAACGTTACATTTACCTTGTCTATTATAACTTATTTCTTTTTCAATATCATTTACTACATCTTCAAGCTTTAAACGAATATTATATTCTAAATCTCTACCCTTAGCCTCTCTTTTAGTATAAGATGATGAACTACTAAATCCAGAACCGAAGAAATTTTCAAATATATCTGAAAATCCACCGAAATCAGCATTGCCAGAAAATCCGCCAAAGCCACCGAAACCATTAAATCCTTGACCTGCACCACCATTTTCAAAGGCACTATGACCAAATCTATCATATGTTTCTCTTTTATTTGTATCGGATAATATTTCATAAGCTTGAGATATTTCTTTAAACTTTTCAGCAGCCTCTTCCTTATTATCTTGATTTAAATCTGGGTGATATTTTTTTGATAATTTTCTATATGCTTTTTTAATTTCTTCAGGTGTAGCGTTTTTATTAACTCCTAAAACTTCATAAAAATCTTTCTTTGCCATTTATTCCACCTTTTCTTTAATTGTAAATAATATACTTGCATCAAATCTTTCGTCTGCATTTAACTTTTTAATACCATTTTTATTTTCTAATTTTTTATCATGATTTATATTATCAGTTATTCCAAACCAAGGTTCAACACAAATAAATCTAGCCTTTTGTGGTCTCCAATATGCTATATATTGAAATCCACTATGAACTATTTCAAGATAAGTATTGCTATTTATATTTTCAATAATAGATTTACTTGTAATATTATCAAAAATTATTGCATCATCTTTAAAAAGTTCATCTGTTATTTTTACTGTATCATTCTTATCAATAAAAATTTTATCATTTGTATAAAAACCGTTATAAAGACCATATTTATACAAATCTTTAATACTATCAAGCTTTATAGACCAATTTTCATAATCATTACTAAGCTTAATAGCAGGATGTGCTCCAAGTGAGAAATACATAATATCTTTACCTGTATTTATTACACTAAATGTCATCTCTAAACTATTATTTTCCACTATTTCATATTTTAATTGGAACTTAAAATCAAATGGATAAACCTTTTTTGTTTCTTCACTTGATTTTAACTCTAATATAATCATATTTTTAGTATGTGAAATAAGGTCAAAATCCATATCTCTTGCAAAACCATGTCTAGTATCCAGTTTATAAGTCTTAGATTGATATATATATTCGTTATCTTTTAATTTCCCTATAAATGGGAATAATATGGGCGATGATTTCGCCCATATTTCTTTTTCATTCCATATATATTCTTTATCATTAAATATTAAACTTTTTAACTCTGCTCCAAATTTTGAAACAGTAACTTTCATATTGTCTGTATTAATATTTATATCCATAAAAATCCTTAATTAATTATTTCTGGTTCTTCTGAATTGTTTTCACCAGTTTGCTTTTCAGCATTTTCTGCACCTTGATTATTTTTTGCAGCTTCTTGATAAATTCTTGTTGCAAATCCTTGAGCTGTTTTTGCAAGTTCATCAATTTTAGCCTTTATTTCTGCTATATCATCAGAATCTTTAACTTTTTTAAGTTCTTCTAATGCTTTTTCTATATCTTCTTTTTCTGTACCTTGTAATTTATCTTCGTTTTCTTTCATCATTTTTTCAGTTGATATTAATAATTGGTCTGCTTGGTTTCTAGCTTCAACTAATTCTTTGAATTTTTCATCTTCTGTAGCATGAGCTTCTGCTTCTTGTTTCATTCTTTCAATATCTTCTTTAGAAAGATTAGATGAACCAGATATAGTTACTGAATTTTCTTTACCAGTTCCTAAATCTTTTGCTGAAACGTGAACTATACCATTTGTGTCAATATCAAATGTAACTTCTATTTGAGGAACTCCTCTTGGAGCAGGTAATATTCCACCAAGTGAGAATTCACCTAATTTATGGTTATCTGCTGCTCTTGCTCTTTCACCTTGTAATACAACTATTCCAACTTCAGGTTGATTATCAACTGCTGTACTGAAAACTTGTGATTTCTTAGTAGGTATAGTAGTATTTTTTTCTATAACTTTTGTAAATACTCCACCCATTGTTTCAATACCAAGTGATAATGGTGTTACGTCTAGAAGTAATACTCCTTTAACATCTCCTTTTAATACTCCACCTTGTATTGCAGCTCCAGCAGCTACAACCTCATCAGGGTTTATTCCCTTATTAGGTTCTTTACCAAAGAATGCTTTAACCCATTCTTGAACAGCTGGTATTCTAGTTGAACCTCCAACTAATAGAATTTCATCGATTTCACTTGCATTTAATCCAGAATCTTTTAATGCTGTTTGTACAGGTATTTTAGTAAGTTCTACTAAATCTTTTGTTAATTCATTAAATGCAGCTCTTGTTAATTTCTTTTCTAAATGTTTTGGTCCTGTTGCATCCACTGTTATAAATGGTAATGAAATTTGAGTTTCAAGTGTAGTAGATAATTTTTTCTTAGCATCTTCAGCAGCATCTTTTAATCTTTGATATGCCATTTTATCATTTCTTAAATCAATACCACTTTCTTTTTTGAATTCTTCTGCTAACCAATCTATTACTTTTTTATCAAAATCATCTCCACCTAAATGATTATTTCCTGAAGTTGCTAAAACTTCAACAACGTCATCTCCTATTTCAAGAACTGATACGTCAAATGTTCCTCCACCTAAGTCAAAAACTAATATTTTTTCATCTTTTTTCTTATCAAGACCATAAGCAAGTGCTGCTGCTGTAGGTTCGTTTACTATTCTTTCAACTTTTAATCCAGCAATTTCTCCAGCGTCTTTAGTTGCTTGTCTTTGTGCATCTGTAAAGTATGCTGGTACAGTTATAACAGCTTCTGTTACAGTAGTTCCTAAATAACTTTCAGCATCTTTTTTAAGTTTTTGTAATATTTTAGCTGAAATTTCTTGTGGAGTATAAGACTTACCGTGTATTTCCACCTTATAATTTTCACCCATATGTGTTTTGATTGAACTTACTGTTGAATCAGGTTGTGTTATTGCTTGTCTTTTAGCTATAGTACCAACTACTACTTCTCCATTATCTTTTATACTTACAACAGATGGAGTTGTTCTTTCACCATCGCTATTTGGTATTATTGTATATGTTCCACCGTCCATTACTGAAACACAAGAGTTTGTTGTTCCTAAATCTATTCCTATTATTTTACTCATATTTAATCACTCCTATTTTTTATTTATTTTAACCATACTAGGTCTAATTACTTTTCCTTTTAATTTATATCCTTTTTGTAAAACATCTGTAATAATATTATCTTCTTTATCTTCTATACTATCAGTTGCTACTGCATAATGAACATATGGATCATATTTTTCATTTTCTGTTTTAATCTCTTCAACGCCTTCTTCTTCAAGTACTGTTTTCATATTGTTTATTATCATTTCAATACCACTTGAAAGAGCATTAAAGTCATTTGCACTATCTGCACTTTGCTTTGCTAAAGTTAGAGTATCAACTGTTTCAAGAAGTTTTATTATTAAATTTTCACAAGCATATTTTTTAAAATCTTCAAATTCTTTATCTTTTCTTTTTGTATAATTTTGAAAGTCAGCAAGTTTAATAGCATAAGCTGATTTCCAGTCATTTACTTCTTTTTCAAGAGAGCTTATTTTTTCATTTAAGTCTATCTCAGAAGTTACATTTTCATTAATTTGCTCTTCTTTTATTTCCTGTTCTATCTCTTTTTCCATTCTCAATCCTCCCAACATTAACTAAGCAACTTAAGTGAAACTGTTTTATTAAGTGCCTGTTTTAAAATTTCATTAATATAACATAATAAGTTTATATTCTTTTTATAATTCATTCTATATGGACCTATTATACAAAGTATCCCTCTTTCACCTGCGTATTCATATATTGAAAATAGAAAAGTGAAATCTTTAAATTTAGGGTTATTTGTTTCATCACCAAACAATACATTTACTTCATAAGGAGTATATTCTTTTTCGTTTACTATATCTTTTAATAAGTTTTTAATGTCAGCTTTATCTTCTAAAATCCTTATAGTTTCAAATACATCATTTGAATTAAGTAGTAAACTTGTTTCATTGCTTATATGTAGTTTTGTATCGTTTTCATGTGATAGACCATTATTTAGTTCACCGATTTTTTCTAAAAAAGTTTTAAGATGAGTTAATGTATATTCTTCATTTTTATCTAAAATCATCTCATTAATATATGAACTAACTTTTTTAAGTATTACTTCATCAATATAGTTATATAGCTGTAAATTAGCTGTTTTTATAATATTCATATCAGTAACAGCAACTACAAATGCTCTTTTGCTATCTATGAAAATAAGTTCAACTTTTTTTAGCTTATGGTTTTCATTTGACGGCTCTAATGATGCTGTAGTGTTTCCACTTAGTTTTGACAACATTTGAGTCACATTTTCAATAATATTTCCTACTTGCTCACTTTTTAGTTTAACGTATGAATTTACATCTATATTTTTAGAATAATCCATAAATTCTTCATTTAATATATTATCAACATATACCTTGTAACCTTCACAAGTTGGAATACGACCAGAAGATGTATGCGTCTTTGAAATTAAACCTTTATCTTCTAAATCTGCCATTGCATTTCTAATAGTAGCTGATGATATACCAATATCATATTTTTTTTCTATGGTTCTTGAACCAACACTTTCACCAGTTTCTATATAGTGTGATATTATAGTATATAGAATCTGCCTTTCTCTTTCGTTCATAGCATCACCTTCTCTATTGTTAGCACTCTTAAACCTTTAGTGCTAAATATATAATACAACCTTTAATTTAAAAAGTCAAGCATTTTTAAAAAAATATATATTTTTTTGATAAATTTTTTTGCATTTTTAAAAAAATGAGGTATACTATCATTGTAATAAGTAAAATCATGCTTTAAGTGTGATAAATAATTTAGCAAATTGTTGAAAGGATGATGAAGTTGGCAGAAGTTATATTAAAAAATGTTGAAAAACAATATCCAAATGGATTTAAAGCAGTTCATGGAATTAATTTAGAAATAAAAGATGGGGAATTTATGGTTTTCGTAGGACCATCTGGTTGTGCTAAATCAACTACATTACGTATGATAGCAGGACTTGAAGAAATAACTGGTGGAGAAATATATATAGGAGATCAATTAGTAAATGATATACCTCCTAAAGATAGAGGTATAGCTATGGTGTTCCAAAATTATGCACTATACCCACATATGACTGTTTATGAAAATATGGCTTTTGGTTTAAAACTTAGAAAAACTCCAAAAGAAGAAATAGATAAAAGAGTAAGAGAAGCAGCAGAAAAATTAGAAATAACAGAACTTCTTGAAAGAAAACCTAAAGAAATGTCTGGAGGACAAAGACAAAGGGTTGCACTAGGACGTGCAATAGTAAGAGAACCTAAAGTTTTCTTATTTGACGAACCATTATCAAACCTTGATGCTAAACTAAGAGTATCAATGCGTGTTAGAATAACACAATTACATAAAGAATTAAAAACAACTATGATATATGTAACACACGACCAAGTAGAAGCAATGACTATGGGAGATAGAATTACAGTTCTAAAATTTGGTAGAATAATGCAAGTAGACACACCTTTAAACCTATATCATAGACCAGCTAATAAATTCGTTGCAGGATTTATAGGATCACCTACTATGAATTTAGTAAATGCAACTCTTGTTGAAAAAGACGGTAAAGTATTTGCAAATGTAGGTGGAGTAGATATTGAACTTGCACATGAAAAAGCAGAAAAAGTTAGATCATATATAGGTAAAGAAGTAATATTTGGAATTAGACCTGAATCAATTTCAGTTGGATCTGGAATAGTTGGAGAGATAAACGTAGTTGAACAAATGGGTAATGAAGAATATATTTACTTCAATTTAGGAAATACTCAATGGACTTCAAGAATAAATGTTGAAGGTATAGATCAAATGAAGAAATCAGGACAATGTGAATTTAATTTTGATACAACAAAATGTCATATTTTTGATATTGAAACTGAGGAGAATATTAGCCTATAATGAGTGTTAAGGTAAAAGATATTGCTAAAAAATTAAATTTATCATCATCAACAGTAAGTTTAGTTTTAAATAACAGACCATCAAGAATATCTGCTAAAACAAGGCTTAAGATATTATCTATGGCTGGTAAATTAAGCTATAACAAAGATGTTGAAATTGATATTGAAGATAAGATAAATATCAAAACTATAGGAATTTTAACTCCAAGTCTTGATAAAAGGTATAACCTAGAGCTTATAATGAACATAGTAAATGAATTAAATGATGATATGTATACATCATTTATCATTGAAACTGGTAATAATACTGATAAAGTATTAAATTCTTTAGATAATTTAATGGCAAAAGGTGTCGATGGTATAGTTTTTGTTTCAGTAGAAAATGATATAGATGTTTTAAAAACATATTTTGAAATATTTTCTATACCTGTTGTTGTATTTAATAAAAGTTTTACAGACTTTAATTGTAATTTTATACATATTGATTATGATAATGCTATTTTAGATATTAATAAGAGATATAAAGGGTATAAAATTATACAAGATAGTGAACAGGCATTAAAAGAAAATGAAAAAAATATCATCTGCCTTGAAGATACAGACATTACAAAAATGTTAGGAATAAAGAGTGTTAATACAAATAAGCAGTATATTTCAAAAAAAATAGTTGAATTACTAATAAAAAATATTGATGATAAGAATATGAAAATTAAAGATATAGTCATACCGGCAAATATTGACTAAAAATAAGGTTACAAATAGCAAATGCTAATTGTAGCCTTTTTAATATATAAAAGTTACACTAAGTGAAATAAAAAAATCTACTAATAAAAAATAGATATAAGACCGTTTAAAACATTATAAAAAATTTGACAATCAAAGTATATAAAGATATAATTGAAATGATTACAAATAGATAAAGGAGTTAGGATTATGAAGTTATTAGATATAAAAGACTTGCATGCTGGAGTTGAAGATAAAAAGATATTAAAAGGAATAAATTTAGAGATTAATCGTGGAGAAATACACGTAATAATGGGACCGAATGGAGCAGGTAAATCAACACTTGCAAGCGTATTAGTTGGACATCCTAACTATGAAGTTACAAAAGGTGAAATGTTACTTGATGGAGAAGATATATCAGAATTAAGCGTTGATGCAAGAGCAAGAGCAGGTATATTCCTATCATTTCAATACCCAGAAGAAATACCAGGACTTACATTAGAAGATTTTTTAAGATCAGCAAAAGAAGCAGTAACTGGTGAAAAACAATACTTTACAAGATTTAAAAAATATTTAATACAGACTATGGAAAAATTAAATATAGATCCATCATATTGTGATAGACACTTAAATGTAGGATATTCAGGTGGAGAAAAGAAAAAAAATGAAATACTTCAAATGGCTATATTAGAACCTAAAATAGCAATATTAGATGAAACAGATTCAGGTCTTGATAGAGATGCTACAAAGACAGTATTTGAAGGTCTTAGAACATTAAAAAGAGATGACTCTTCTATGATAATAATTACACACTATGACAAGGTCTTAGAATATTTACAACCAGATTTTGTTCATATTTTAGTAGACGGTAAAATTGTTAAAAGTGGTGGTAAAGAATTAATAGAATTTATTGAACAAAATGGATTTGAAGAATTTAAAAAGTAGAAAGGTAATATTATGGAACAAGAAAGAAGAAGAACTTATGTTGCCGATATAAAAAGAGGAGTTTACGACATAAAAGACGAAGTAGACGCAGGTTATACAACTGGAAAAGGTCTAAATGAAGATGTTGTAAGAAAAATATCAGAAAAAAAGAATGAACCAGATTGGATGTTAGATATTAGACTTGAGGGGCTTAGAGTTTTCAATGCAAAACCAATGCCTACTTGGAGTGCAGATTTAACAGATTTAGATATGGATGATATTATTAACTATCTTGAACCTAATGCAAAAAAAATGTCAGATAGTTGGGATGATGTTCCTTCGTATATAAAAAATACATTTGATAGATTAGGTATACCAGAGGCTGAGAAAAAATCACTTGGTGGTGTTGGAGCTCAATATGATTCATCAGTAGTTTATCATAAATTAACTAAAGAACTAGAAGAACAAGGTATTATATACACTGACATTGAAACAGCAGTAAAAAAATATCCTGATATAGTTAAGAAATATTTTATGCAACTTATTAAAATAGATGATCATAAATTTAGTGCCTTACATGCTGCAGTTTGGTCTGGAGGTACATTTTTATACGTCCCTAAGGGTGTTAAGGTAGAAAAACCTATACAGTCATATTTTAGACTTAATGCACCTGAAGCTGGACAATATGAACATACAATAATTATAGTTGAAGATGATGCAGACATACACTTTATAGAAGGTTGTTCTGCACCAAAATATAATAAAAATGTAGTACATGCAGGAGCAGTTGAGTTATACATAGGTAAAAGAGCAAGACTTAGATATTCAACAATAGAAAACTGGTCAAGAAATATGTATAATCTTAATACAAAAAGAGCGATAGTTGACGAAGATAGCGTAATTGAATGGATTTCAGGTTCATTTGGTTCAAAGGTTTCAATGCTATATCCTATGAGTATACTAAAAGGTGAACGTTCAAGATGTGAATATACTGGTGTTACTTTTGCAGCAGCGGGTCAATATCTTGATACAGGTTGTAAAACTATACACGCAGCCTCTAATACAAGCTCAAAAGTAAAAGCAAAATCAATTTCAAAAAATGGTGGTTGGTGTGGATATAGAAGTTTACTTAAGGTTTTACCAGGAGTAAAAAGAGTAAAAGCAACAGCAGAGTGTGAATCTCTAATGTTAGATGACATGTCAAAATCAGATACTATACCAACTATAGTTGCAAATACAGATGATATAGATATAGGACACGAAGCAACAATAGGAAGAATATCAGATGAAGCAATTTTTTATTTAATGCAAAGAGGTTTAACAGCAGATGAAGCAAAAGCTATGATAATAAGGGGATTTGTTGAGCCTATTTCAAAAGAATTGCCACTTGAATATGCAGTAGAGCTTAATAGACTTATTGAAATAGAACTTGAAGGGACAATAGGATAGGTGAATTTATGAATTATTTAGAAATGAAAAAGCCATATTGGAAAAGAATGGACTATCAAGTTGTAGATGAAATTAAACAAAAAGAATTTGATCTTGCTAATATACATATGCAAAATACCGTACAAGAAGGTCTTAGTATAACAAATACACCAGAGCTTTTAAGACCAGAACCTTATAGAGGTTTAGGAGAATATTTTGAAGTAGAGAATATGCAAAGAATAAATAACAAAATGCATATTAAAATAACTAAAAATATAAGTGAAATGGTAGTTATAAAATATGTGCTTGATAGTGTAAACGACACCCTTATAAACGGTATAGAAATAGATATGGAAGAAAATACAAGTGCAAAAATATTAATATATTATGAAAGTGCTGATGATAGTTTTGGATATCACAATGGATACTTAAGAGTAAATGCTAAAAAGAATTCAAATCTTGAATTAATAAATTTACAAAATTTAAATGGAAATTCTAAAAACTTTACACAAACAGATTTTTTAAATTACGATGATAGTGTAGTTGAGTATTATGACTTAGAATTAGGTGCTAAAATTAATGCAGTTGCTGCAAAATCAAGATTAATTGGAGATAGAGCTAATATGTTATTCTTACCTGCTTATTTAGTTGATGAACATAAAAAAGCAGATTATGAATATTCACTACTTTTCCATGGTAAATCAGGTATAGGTAATATAGAAGGTAGAGGAGCAACTAAAGACTATGGTTATAAGGTGTTTAGAGGTAATATCTACTTTTATAAAGGTTGTAGTAAATCAAAAGCAAGTGAAGGAGAGTTTTCAATATTATTAGATGACACTATAACTATACACGCAATACCAGCTATGTTATGTGATGAAGATGATGTATTAGGAGCTCACGCTGCATCAGTTGGTAAAGTAGATGAAGATAGATTATTCTACTTAATGTCAAGAGGATTTAATGCAAAAGAAGCTAAGAAAATAATAGTTGAATCTGCATTTAGACCAATTTTTGAGAAAATTGAAATTGAAGATATAAAAGAAAAAATGTTTATAGAATTAAATAAGAGAATGTTATAAGGTGATTTTAGGTGTTAAATCAAGAAAGTAATGAATTAAAAAAGGATTTCCCTATATTTTTAAAAGAAGATTTTACATATTTAGATACAAGTGCAACAAGTCAAAAGCCTAGTATAGTAATAGATAGTATAAATGAGTATTATAGGAATTTTAATGCAAATGCAGGACGTGGTTCATATGAACTTTCAATTATGAGTAAATCTATTATTGAAAATACTAGAACGAAAGTAAAAGAATTTGTTGGAGCAAGTGAAGATGCTGAAGTTATTTTCACCAAAAATACAACTGAAGCAATAAATATTATTGCATATTGTTATGGTCTTAATTTTATAAATGAAAAAGATGAAATTTTGATTGCAGTATCTAATCATCATGCCAATATAGTTCCTTGGCAATTTGTTTCAAAAAAAGTAAAAGCAAGATTAAAATATATATATCTTGATAAAGATGGACAACTTGATATTGAAGATTTTAAATATAAGTTAAATGAAAATACAAAATTAGTTTGTCTTTCTTCTGCAGTCAATGCAACAGGAGTTTTACAAGATTTTGAAAAAATAATAAACTTATCACATAAGAAAAATGCAAAAGTACTTCTTGATTGTTCACAAACAATGGCACATTTTAAACATGAATTTGATAAATGGGATGTTGATTTTGCTGTTTTTTCAGGTCATAAAATGTTTAGTGCTTTTGGAGTAGGGGTTTTATACGCTAAAAAAGAATTACTTGATATGATGCCTCCTTTTTTATATGGTGGAGATATGATAGAGTATGTGCATGAACAAAGTACTACATATGCTAAAGTTCCACAAAAATTTGAAGGTGGGACACTTGATACGCCTGCTATACTAAGTCTTTCAAAAGCAATTGACTATATTAATAGTATTAGTTATGAACGAATAAAGAAGATAGAACACAATTTAATGATAGAATTAACATTTAGACTTATGCAACTTGATTTTGTTGAACTATATTTTACTAATGTTGAAAGAGTTCCTGTAATTTCATTTAATGTAAAAGGAGTACATTCTCATGACACCTCTTTTATTTTAGATAGATATAAGGTGTTTGTAAGATCAGGTCAACATTGTTGTGCACCACTTTTAAATTATATGGGTATAAATTCTACTTGTAGAATAAGTATAAGTATTTACAATACATCAAAAGATATAGATAGACTTATAGAATCACTATATAAAGTAAAAGAAACTATGAAAATATAAATTAGGAGTATAAAGTGGATTTAGAAAAAGTATATCAATTAACAATATTAGAATATGCAAATAGAAAAGATTTAAAAAGAGAAATATTAGATGCAACAGATATTGAAAGAGGACATAATCCTAGTTGTGGAGATGATATAACTATATTAGTGAAAGTTGAGAACAATATAGTTAAAGATATATCATATATAGGACTTGGTTGTGCTATTTCACAAGCGTCTACTGCTATGTTAATTGAACTAATACAAGGTAAAAGTGTGTCTGAATCAAAAGAAATAATTGATATATTTTTCAAAATGATAAAAGATACCTCTATTACTGAAGAAGAAAAAGATAGATTAAATGATGCATCAATTTTAGAATTTACAAAAGATATGCCAGCAAGAATAAAATGTTCTACACTTAGTTGGCATAGTACTAAAGTTGTTTTAGATAAATATAACTAAAAAAAGGGATTATCAAAAATGATAATCTCTTTTTAAGTTCCACTACTAGAATATTTATTAAGGCAGATATTCCATAAAACAGATACTGTTATAAAATAAAGTAGCGATATTATTATTGAAATAAAAAATATAATATATATATTATAATTATTTTTTAAAACTGCCATTGCAGGTATATATGTAATCCATGCAATAGGTATTATTGTCTTAAATATAAATATTAAAACAGGGTTGAAAATAGATATTGGATATTTTCCAAATTCAAATATTATGTATGGTAAATCAGAAAAATTTGAAACACCAACATATATTATTGAAATTAAAGAACCAAGTACAGAAACAGCTGAAAATACAAGTCCACCTACAACAGCTATTATAAAGACAAGTATTATAGAGATTATATTTATTTTCAATATAATTGAAACATATATATATAAAACAATACCTACAGCTAAGTCTCCCCAAGCATCTTCATCGAATCCTTCCATAAAAACTAAAAAAAGAGGATTCACAGGTTTCGTTAATATTAAATCAAATCTACCACTTTTTACATAGTATGTAATATTAAGAGTGTTTATAAAAAAACAACGCCATATTGAAAAGCTTATAGTAACTAGAGAATATAAATAAATCATTTTATAAATATTCCAACCATTTATTTCATGTACTAAATTATAAATTATATAAATTAAGAACAAATTTGATATATTTTTAAGAAACATAGCTATAGATCCTATATAAAAATCAACACCATAAGATCTTAGTTCTTTAAAATTTATTTTCATATATGTTAGTAATATTTTTGTGTATCTAAACATTTTATCCTCCATTAACACTAAGTTTTTTTAGACAAATACCAAGTAAAATTTTATATATTAGATACATGATTATTATAAAAATAAATTGTAGTATAAATATTTTTAAAAATCCTTGTCTATAAACAATAAAATTTGCTACATTACCATATATATATGAAAAAGGTATATATTCAATAATGGTTCTAAGCCATTTGGGATAATAAATTATTGGAAATACATGACCAGATAATAAAAGTAGTAGTATACTTTTTAATGATTCAATTCCCCAAATACTTTGTGTGAAAAATGAAAAAGTTCCAAATATAAGTTCAATTACAAAATTTAATATATATGACCCTGTAATCAACAATATGATTTGAAATATAAAATATATTGAAAAATCATTTATAATTAACATTGCTCCAATTAAATTTAAAAGTAATATAGTTATAACCTTAGCAAAAGTATTACCTAAAATATCAAAAAAATAATATTTTTCTATACTTATAGGTTTTGTTAAAATACTTACAATATTACCATTTTTAACATCGTAACTCATTTCTTGAGATAAATTGTAGTTTATACTTCTTATTCCTTGAATTATAAGAAAATATACGATAATATTCTTAAGATCTATATCGTAGTTACTATTTTCTTTAATTGCACTCCAAAGATTATATTGAAGAAAAATATATATTAAATTTTTAATATTAATTAATGTTATAAGACCCTTATATATAATTATTTTCTTAAAACCTATTTTTACTAATTCTTTATATTTCTTCATTTGTAATATCCTTTAATATTTTTTCTAAATTATTTTCTTTTATTTCAAAAAAATTAACTTTATTAGAACTATATAAAAAATCAATAAAATTTTTAAGTTGATTTTTAGGTATAAACTTAAAAATATATTCATATTCATTATTTTTAATAACCTCTATATTTTTAAACTTATTATAATCATACACCAAATTATCGTTTAAAAATAAATTAAGTGATAAATAATCAGTTTCTTTTAATAAATTTTCTTTATTTTCATTTACAACAAGATTTCCTTTATCTAATATAAGAATTTTATCGGCTATTTCATACACTTCATTTAAATTATGTGAAGTAAAAATTATAGTTGTGCTTTTCTTTAAATCTTTTATTAAATCAATAATTTTTCTTTTGCTAAAAATATCAACACCAATTGTAGGTTCATCTAAAATTAGTAGTTTAGGTTTATGAAGTAACGCAGACATTAGGTCAGCTCTCATTTTTTGACCAAGACTTAAAGTTCTAACAGGTCTATTAATGAATTCATGTAAATCTAAAATATCAGAATATTTTTTTAGATTTTCGTTAAAAATAGTATTATCTATATTATATAATTCTTTATTTAGCTTATATGAATCAAGTGGAGATAAATCCCATCTTAATTGTGTTTTTTGCCCGAAAATAACACCTATATCAAATAAATTTTTAATTCTATTTTTTATAGGGTCATTATCAAAAACTTTTATTTCACCTTCATCAACTTTTAATATACCAAGTATTATTTTAATTAAAGTTGATTTTCCTGCTCCATTTAATCCAATTAATCCAATAGTTTGATTTTCGTGTACGTCAAAACTTATGTTATTAATAGCTTTTACAATGTTTTTCTTATTTGTACTGAAAAAATTATTCTTTATAAAATATTGTTTGCTAATATTATTTATTTCAATAATTTTGCTCATATATCTCCTTAATTATTTCTAATATTTTGATTTTTATCTATTAGTCAAATAAACAGGAAGTCCATAAGATCTAAATATATCTTCTGCTCTCATAACTTGCTCTCTTGTTGGAGTTGGATTGTCTTTTAGTACATATGTCTTTTTCATCATTTCCCATTTTGGTGTACCCATTTGGTGAAAAGGTAGTATGTCAACTCTTTGTACATTTGTAAATTTAGAGCAGTATTGTGCCCATTTATGTAGGTCTTCTATATCATCTGAATAACCAGGTACTAATACATAACGAAGCCAAACAGGTTTATTTATTTCTTGTAGATATTCTGCAAATTTTAATGTTGGTGCTAAATTTACAGATGTTAAAATTTTGTATTTTTCAGGGTCAATATGTTTTATATCAAGTAATACTAAATCAACCATTTCAAGAACTTTTTTAGTTCTTTCAGTAAAAATATATCCTGATGTATCAAGTGCAGTATGTATGCCATTTTCTTTACAAAGTCTAAAAACTTCCCTTATAAAATCAGGTTGTGTAAGTGGTTCTCCACCTGAAATAGTAACTCCACCAGTTTTAATAAATCCTCTTACCTTATATATCTCTTGAAAAACTTCTTCAGGTTCAAGTTCTTTTTTTCTGTCTTTTACATTCCAAGTATCTACATTGTGGCAGTAAAGACAACGTAAGGGACAACCTTGTACAAATAGCACAAATCTTATACCAGGTCCATCTTTAGTACCGAAACTTTCATATGAGTGTATATAACCTTTCATATCAATCCTTTCATATAAACAAAAGATGCAACTATGTTGCACCTTTGTCTATTTAATAAGTGTATTACATCTTGTTAGAAATTGTTCTGTTAATAACGTCTAATTGTTGTTCTCTAGTTAATCTTACAAAGTTTACAGCATATCCAGAAACTCTTATAGTTAATTGTGGATATTTTTCAGGATGTTCCATAGCGTCTTCTAGTAATTCTCTACCAAATACGTTTACGTTTAAGTGTTGTCCTGTTTGGTGGAAGTATCCATCTAATAATCCAACTAGATTTACTTGTTTTTCTTCTCTGTTCTTACCTAAAGTATCAGGTGTTATTGCAAATGTGTAAGATATTCCATCATTTGCGTGTTCAAATGGTAATTTAGCAACTGAAGCTAGTGATGCTACTGCTCCACTTGTATCTCTACCGTGCATAGGGTTTGCTCCAGGACCAAATGGTTTTCCACTTCTTCTTCCATCAGGAGTGTTTCCTGTTTTCTTACCGTATACAACGTTTGAAGTTATTGTAAGAACTGATTGAGTAGGTATTGCATTTCTATACATTTTGTGTGATCTAATCTTGTTCATGAATATTTTAACCATATCTACTGCAAATTTATCTGTTTCATCATTGTTGTTTCCGAATGGAATGTATTCAGCTTCGTTTACATAGTCAACTGCAAGACCATTTTCATCTCTTACAACTTTAACTTTACCAGTTTTAATTGCAGCAAGTGAGTCAGCAACTATTGATAATCCTGCGATACCAAAAGCTTGTGTTCTCTTTATAGTTCTATCATGTAATGCCATTTCAAATGATTCATATGAATATTTGTCGTGCATATAGTGGATGATATTAAGAGCTTTAACATATGTTGTTGCAAGCCAGTCTAATATCTTATCATATTTAGCCCATACTTCATCAAAATCAAGATATTCTGATGTAATAGGTTCAAACATACCCTTAGGTGTAACTTGGATACCCTTAAGTTCATCAATACCACCATTTATAGCATAAAGTAATGCTTTAGGTAAGTTTACACGAGCTCCAAAGAATTGCATTTGTTTTCCAATAGTCATTGGAGATACACAACATGCGATACCATAGTCATCACCGAATTGTGGGCTCATTAAGTCGTCATTTTCATATTGTAATGATGATGTATCTATTGATACTTGAGCACAGAATTTCTTCCATGATTCAGGTAATTTTTCTGACCATAATACTGTTAAGTTTGGTTCAGGAGCTGGTCCTAAGTTATATAATGTATGTAAAATTCTAAATGAGTTCTTTGTAACTAATGATCTACCGTCAGCACCCATACCTCCGATTGATTCAGTAACCCATACTGGATCTCCTGAGAATAATGCATCATATTCAGGTGTTCTTAAGAATCTAATTATTCTTAATTTCATTACAAAGTGATCCATATATTCTTGAGCTTGTTCTTCTGTAATTATTCCTTCTTCTAAGTCTCTTTGAATATAGATATCAAGGAAAGTAGAAGTTCTACCAATACTCATAGCCGCACCATTTTGGTCTTTAGTTGCACCTAAATATGCAAAGTATAACCATTGTACTGCTTCTTTAGCATTTGAAGCTGGTTTTGAAATGTCATAACCATAAGCTTCTGCCATTCTCTTTAATGCTTTTAATGCTTGTATTTGTTCAAAAGTTTCTTCTCTATCTCTTATTAGATCTTCAACCATTTCAGTTTCATCTAAACTGTCAAGTTCTTTTTGTTTTTGTTCGATTAAGAAGTCTACTCCATATAAAGGAACTCTTCTGTAATCTCCTATAATTCTTCCACGTCCATAAGCATCAGGAAGTCCAGTTATAACACCAGTTCTTCTAGCAAGTCTGATATCTTCAGTATATGCTGAGAAAACTCCGTCGTTATGTGTTTTTCTGTATTTTGTATATATTTCTTCTGTTTCTTTATCAAGTTCATATCCAAATGCTTCTAAGCTGTTTTTAACCATTCTTAATCCACCATTTGGGAAGATAGCTCTTTTTAAAGGTGCATCTGTTTGAAGCCCAACTATTTGTTCTAAATTCTTGTCAATATATCCAGCACCGTATGCATCTATTTGACTTGGTTTTTTAGTTTCAGCGTCGTATATACCTTTTTCTCTTTCTTCTCTAATTTTTGGTGTTAAAATATCCCAAAGTTTTTTTGTTGCGTCTGTAGCTCCAGCTAAAAAGCTACCATCTCCTGTATACTCAGTATAGTTTAATTTAATAAAGTCAGATACATTTATTTTTTCATTCCATATTCCTGACTTAAACCCTCTCCAAGCGTCCATGTTCAGCCTTCCTTTCAAAATCTAAAAATTATTTTACTTTACAATACTATTCTACTCTATTTTCTGTATTATTCAAATGATTTAAAATATATTTTTAACATTTTAGTTAACAAAGTGCAATAAACGCTAGGTTTTCAATGCTTATAGTAAAATCATATTTTTAGATATATTTTACATAAAATACGTTTTATACTGAGTTGTTCCATAATCTGAAACCTAAAAAGCTTTTTGCTTGAATTTTAAAAATATATATTGTATAATTTTGATGTTAATAAAACTTACTTAGAAAAAGTAAATATATATTAAAAATAAAGGACTTTATGCGTTTTCCTAAAATAACGTAAATAAATAAAAGGGAGTATATAATATGAAATTAGTTTTAGTACGTCACGGTGAAAGTCAATGGAACCTTGAAAATAGATTTACTGGTTGGACAGATGTTGACCTTACACAAAAAGGTATTGAAGAAGCAAAAAAAGGAGGTCAAACTTTAAAAGAAGGTGGTTTTATTTTTGATGTTGCATATACTTCATATCAAAAACGTGCAATTAAAACTCTAAATTATATATTAGAAGAAATAGATCAATTATATCTACCAGTTTATAAAACATGGAGACTTAACGAACGTCACTATGGAGCATTACAAGGATTAAATAAAGCAGAAACTGCTAAAAAATATGGAGATGAACAAGTTCATATTTGGAGAAGAAGTTTTGATGTAGCACCTCCAAAACTTGAAGATGGTGATGAAAGATTAGCAGAAAACGATATAAGATATGCTAATATGGGAGATTTACCTAGAGGAGAAAGCTTAAAAGACACTATTGCTCGTGTATTACCATACTGGAATGAAACAATATCAAAAGATATACAAAATGGTAAAAATGTAATAATAGCAGCACACGGAAATAGCCTTAGAGCACTTATTAAATATTTACTAAATATTTCTGATAAAGACATACTAGATTTAAACTTGCCAACAGGTAAACCATTAATTTTTGAGCTTGATAAAGAATTAAATATAGTTTCATATCCAGAATTATTCTAGTATTTCATCCTCAATAGTTTTATTGAGGATATTTTTTAAGGAGAGTAATTATGACTTTAGGAGAAAAAATTAAATTAAAAAGAACTGAACTTGATTTATCGAAAAAAGAGCTTGCAATAAAAGTTGGATATTTAGATGAAAGTGTTATTGATAAAATAGAAAAAAATATATTAGGAATACCTTCGTATAAAATTGATATTTTTTGTGAAGCACTTCAAGTTCCACCTATGTATTTACTTGATTTATATAACGAAAATCTAAATAAGGTTAATAGTGATTCGTATATAAATATACCTTTATACGGTAGAGCAAGTGCTGGGGTTGGATATATAAACATAAATGACATTGTAGGTTCATATAGCATACCTTATACAGTTTATAAAAAAGATTTGTTTGCAGTAAAAGTTGAAGGAGATTCAATGACTTGTGCTACAAACCCGAACTCAATATTAAGTGGTTCTTATGCTATAGTAAATCCAAATGACACTGATATTTTAAGTGGAAGAAATAAGATATATATAGTTACATATAGAGGGATTACATTTATAAAACAAGTTATGATAAAAGATGAGACTATTTATCTGCATTCATTTAATAGTGAATATGAAGATATAGTAATCGAAGATTTAAACGAAGTTAGAATTAATGGAAGAGTTATCAAAACATTCTATGAGAAAACATATTAAAATCCATATTCTAAGTTTAAAACTATTGAAAAAACAATATAAAAATGTTATTATTTAATGTAAAACTTATTTATTTTTAAGGAGTAAAAAAATATGAAAATAGCAATCTTAACAAGTGGTGGAGATTCACAAGGTATGAACGCAGCTATAAGAGCTGTTGCCAAAGCTGCTATGAGTAAAGGCTGGGAAGTTTATGGTATTAAAAGAGGATATAAAGGAATGTTAGAAGACAACATTTATATTATGACACCTCTTGACGTTGCAAATATTGCAGGTAAGGGTGGTACCATCTTATATACTGCTAGACTTTCAGAATTTGCAAATCCTGAAATAAGGGCAAGAGCTGCTCAAAACTTGAAAAAAAGAGGGATAGAAGCACTTGTAGTAATAGGTGGAGACGGTTCATTCCATGGAGCACATTACTTATTTGAAGAACAAGGTATAAGAACTGTTGGATTACCAGCAACAATAGATAATGATATTGCAGGTACAGATTATACAATAGGATATGATAGTGCCTTAAATATAGTAATTGATTCTATATCTAAAATACGTGATACAGCACAATCACATGACAGAACTATATTAGTTGAAGTTATGGGTAGAAACTGTGGAGATATAGCACTTAATGCGGGAATAGCAGCAGGTGCAAATGGTATTTTAATACCAGAAATTAAATGGAGTATTGAAGATTTAGAAAAAATTATAAACCAAAGAAGACAAAAAGGTAAAATGTACGATGTTATAGTTGTTTCAGAAGGAGTTGGAAATACTCATGAAATAGCAAAACAATTATCTGAAAGAATGCCACAATTAGATGTTAAAGTTACTATCTTAGGACACATTCAAAGAGGTGGAGCACCAAGTGCTTATGATAGATTACTTGCAACAAAATTAGGTATTGCAGCAATTGATATCCTTGAAAAAGGTGAACAATCAGGTGTAATGCTAGGTATAGAAAAAACAGAGATAAAAGCACATAAATTATCATATGCATGGGAACATTATTCAAAGAAAAATCAAGCGTATTACGATATAGCTATGATGCTATCTATATAATTAGGAGGAAATTAAATGAAAATCAAAATGACAAAAGTTGTTTGTACTATAGGACCTAAAAGTGAAAAACCAGAAGTTTTAAAACAATTAGTTTTAAATGGTATGAACGTAATGAGATTAAATTTTTCACACGGAGATTTTGAAGAACACGGTGCAAGAATTAAAACAATTAGAGAAATAAGCAAGGAAACTGGAAAACACGTTGCTATTTTGCTAGATACAAAAGGACCTGAAATTAGAACTGGTTCATTTAGAGACGGAGACGTTAAGTATGACTTATCTGAAGGAGATAAGATGATAGTTACAACAGACTATTCATACTTAGGAGATAACAAAAAAATATCTGTTTCATACAAAGATATGACAAATGACCTTAAAAAAGGAGATACTATCTTACTTGATGATGGTTTAATCGGACTTTTAGTTGATGAAATCAAAGGTGAAGAAATCTTCTGTACTGTAAAAAACAGTGGAACTTTAGGACAAAAGAAAGGTGTTAATTTACCAGGAGTATCAGTTGCATTACCTGCATTAGCACAAAAAGATATAGAAGATTTAAAATTTGCTTGTAGAGAAGGACTTGACTACATTGCAGCATCATTTATAAGAAAAGCATCAGACGTTGCAGCAGTTAGAACTGTATTAGATGAAAATGGTGGAGAAAATATCAAAATAATTTCAAAAATTGAAAATCAAGAAGGAATCGACAATTTTGATGAAATCTTAGAATTATCAGATGGAATTATGGTTGCAAGAGGAGACTTAGGTGTTGAAATACCAGTAGAACAAGTTCCATTCATGCAAAAAATGATGATAAGAAAATGTAATGAAGCAGGAAAACCTGTTATAACTGCAACACAAATGTTAGATTCAATGCAAAAAAACCCAAGACCAACAAGAGCAGAAGCTGGGGACGTTGCTAACGCAATATTAGACGGAACAGATGCAGTAATGCTATCTGGAGAATCTGCAAACGGAAAATATCCAGTTGAAACAGTAAGAACAATGGCTACTATTTCAGCAGTAACAGACCAATACGGAGTTACAAAAAGAACATATGAACCACAAACAATGACAGTTACAGAAGCAATAAGTAAGAGTGCAGTTCACTCAGCATTATCGCTTGATGCAAAACTTATCATTTGTTGGACAAAAACAGGAAGAGCAGCAAAAATGCTTAGAAAATATAATCCAACTATGCCAATAATAGCTCTTACAGACAATGAACAAACTGCAAGACAATTAGCGATAGTAAGAGGAGTTAGAGGAGTATTAACAAAAGACTTAGATAAGACAGAAGACTTCTTTAAGAGAGCATTAGAAATAGCAAGTAGTCATTCAACAACAACTGAAGATGAAAACTATACAGGAATCAAAAAAGGGGATTTAGTTGTATTAGTAACAGGAATAGCTGAAACTGGAACAACAAATACATTAAAGATTGCTAGAATTGGTGAATAATAAAATATATAAAGGATATGAAAAAATGAAAGAGTTTAATCTTTCATTTTTTTACAAAAAATATGGAAAAATTAAATGAACTTATAAAAGTATTTTCTAATTTACAAGGTATAGGTAAGAAAAGTGCTATTAGAATAGCTTTTGATTTACTAGAAAAAGACGAAGAACAAGTAATGCACTTAGCAAACACAATAATAAGTGCGTACGAGAGTATAAAACCTTGTAATATATGTCATAATTTAACACAAAATGATATTTGTGATATATGTTTAAATGACAAAAAAAATAGAAAAATAATATGTGTAGTTGAAAATACAAGAGATGTACTAGCTTTTGAAAATGCTGGGGGTTATGATGGCTTATACCATGTACTTGGTGGTAAGATAGATCCGCTAAATGGCGTTGGAATAAACGATCTTAACATATCAAGCCTTATAAAAAGATTAGATGACAGCAAAAACAAAGTTGAAGAAGTTATACTTGCATTAAATCCTGACTTAGAGGGAGAAACAACTATACTTTACCTTAGTAAAATAATAAAAGAAAAAGACATAAAAATAAGTCGTATAGCAAGTGGAATACCTATGGGTGGTAATATTGAATACACTGATATGATGACTTTAATGAAATCATTAGAAGGAAGACAGGTGATATATGATGAGTAAGGTATATTTTACTTCTGAGTTTGTATCTCCAGGGCATCCTGATAAAATTTGTGATCAAATTTCTGATGCAATTTTAGATGAATGTTTAAAAGAAGATGAAAATTCAAGAATTGCTTGTGAAACTTTTGCAACAACAGGATTAATACTAGTTGGTGGTGAAATAACAACTAAAACTTATGTTGACATACAAAAAACAATTAGAGATTTAATAAAAGAAATAGGATATATACCAGGTCTTGGTTTTGACTATGACTGTGGAATTATTAATACTATCCATTCACAATCACCTGATATAGCAATGGGTGTTGATACAGGTGGAGCTGGAGATCAAGGTATAATGTTTGGTGGAGCAGTTGATGAAACTCCAAATTATATGCCACTTGCAATAACTCTTGCTCGTGAGATAATAATTAAACTTACAACTCTTACAAGAAACAAGACACTTTCATGGGCTAGACCTGATGCAAAATCTCAGGTTACTCTTGAATATGAAAATGATAAGATAGTTGGAATAGATTCATTAGTTTTATCAGTTCAACATAGTGAAGATAAAGAGTTATCTGAAATAAAAGAAGAATTAAAAGAATTAGTATTAAAACCAACACTTGAAAAATATGGATATAACTTAGACAAGGTTAAAAATATCTATATAAATCCAACAGGTAGATTTGTAATAGGTGGACCTCATGGGGATACAGGACTTACTGGAAGAAAAATAATAGTTGATACTTATGGTGGATATTTTAGACATGGTGGAGGAGCATTTTCAGGAAAAGATAGCTCAAAAGTTGATAGATCAGCAGCATACATGGCAAGATATATTGCAAAAAATATAGTGGCAAGTAAAATTGCTAGAAAATGTGAGATACAACTTTCATATGCAATTGGAGTTAATGTGCCAACTTCAATAAAAGTAGATACTTTTGGCACATCAAATATAGAAAACGAAAAAATAATAAACGCAATAACTAAATTATTTGATTTATCGCCAAAAGGAATAGAAAAAACATTAAATCTTAGAAAACCAAACTTTAGATATAGAGATTTAGCAGCACTAGGACATATTGGTAGAGAAGATATAGAACTTCCTTGGGAACAGTTAGATAAGGTAGAAGAATTAAAAAGGATGTTAAATGTATAGAAAAAAAATTATATTTTTAATTTTAGTGTTTATAAGCACTTTTCTTATCAGTTGCAACGGTAAACCTGATAATACTATAGTATATAATCTGGTTGATAGACCAACAACAATAGATCCACATCAATTTTCTGAAATGATATCAGTGCAAGTACTTTCTACAATTAATGAAGGGCTTTTAAGATTAAATAGTAAGGGTGAATATGAATTAGGTTTAGCTTCATCTTTTAAAGAAAAGAATAATGTACTAGAGTTTAAATTAAAAAAAGGTCTTAAATGGTCTGACGGTACAGATTTAACAGAAGATGATATTGTATTTGGTATTAGAAGGGCACTTAATAAAAAAACTGCTGCAAGATATGCAGAGCTTTTATTTCCAATAAAAAATGCTAAAAAATATAATAAGGGTGAAGTAAGTGAAAGTGAATTAGGTGTAAAAAGCGTTAATGGTAAGATAGTTATAACGCTTGAAAAACCAACACCATATTTTAAATATATAATTACAATGCCTATTTCATTTCCTGTAAAAAATGGTATGGATAGTGAAATATCAGACTTTAAAAAAACAGTATATAGTGGTGCATTTGTAATTGATGAAATGAATGATGCAAAAATAGTACTAAAGAAAAACAAATATTACTGGGACAAAAATAATGTATCAATTGATAAAATAAAATATATTATGGTAAATAAATTTGATGTTATAGAAAATTTAATAAAAAATAATGAGATTGACATAACAAGAGTTGAGCCTTTTGATCTTGAAACAAAAATTCAAAACAAAGAATTAATAAGATTTCAAAATGGTAGAGTATGGTATATTGATTTTAATTTAAAAAATGAATTACTAAAAAATAAAGAAGTTAGACAAGCGATAAATGAAGCTATTGATAGAAATAAATATGTTTTAGATATTAAGCTTGACGGTTCAAAAGTTGCTAAATCTGTTATTTCTCCAGTGTTTGCAAAATATAGAGAAAAATATGATGATAAAGACTACTTTATTGACAATAAAGAAAATAACATACTAAGTGGTAAGACTATAAGACTTCTTGCATCAAACTCAACACCTGAAATTAAAGAAGCAAGTTTTATTCAAGAGGAACTAAGAAAAAAATTAAATCTTGATGTTCAAATAACAATTGTAACTTTTAAAGAAAGACTTGCCCTTACAAGACAAGGCGAGTTTGACATGGTTTTAAATACATACAGTCCTAAGTTTGATGATCCTATATCAATACTTGATAGATGGAATAAGCCTCAAAAAGACACTTATGATGTTTGGAGAAAGAAAGAATATGAAGATTTATTAGAAAAAATATCAAAAGAAACAAATAATACAAAAAGATATGAATTAATGAACGAAGCTGAAAAAATATTAATAGATGATATTGTAATAGCACCACTTTATTTCTCAACAGAAAATTGGTATGTTAGAAAAAATTTAAAAAATATAGTAGTGCATCCTATTTCAACTAGAATGGATGTATCTAAAATCGAAAAGGAAAATTAATGCAAGTAAAGAAAATATTAATATTTAGTAGACATGGACTTAGGTATCCATTAACAAATAATAGTGATATTAGTAATTGGTTATATGAATATAAGCTCGGGGATTTGACAGATAAAGGTGAACTTTTTGAGTATTTATTTGGTAAAAAATTAAAGAAAATGTTAAATATTCATGATGAAGAAAATGTTTTATTTATCTCAAATTCAATGAGAAGAACATATTTAACTGCAAAAATTTTAGCCCAGGCTATAATCCCGTATAAAAATAGTAAAATAAATATGAAACATCAAGATTTTAATAAGTTTGATGATAGATTTAATTTTTTAGTAAAAAACAAAAACATATACACAAATGAAATGACAGAGAAAGTTGATAAAAGATTAAAGCCTGTTTACGATAAAATGGAAGAAATATTATCTCTAGAAAAAGGTAGTATAAGCTCTGATAAAACTAATATTTTAGTTGAAGATGATGGATTTTTAGTAGTAAATGGTGCCATAAGAAGAGCAACAGATATATGTGACTCATTTTTATTACAATATTACGAGGGATATTCTAAAGATGATATTTTTAAAAGTGATAACTTCATATCTGACTTAAAGCTAATGACAACTGCAAAGGATGAGTTTTTAGATCTACTATTTGCAAATGATGAATTTATAGATAATTCAAAGGTAAATATTTGTCATTTAGTTGGAGAAGAACTTTTTAATTATGATAATAAAGTAACTTTAATAGTAGGGCATGATTCAAACTTATCAACTTTAATGAAAAAATTTAATGTTAATTATGTATATCCAAACGATATTAGTATAGAAAAATATCCTGTAGGAGCTAAATTAATATTTAAAATATTTGATGATAATAGTTATGAAATTTATTATTCATATTTTAAGTATGAAGATATAAGGAATATGAACACAGAAAATCCTGTTATGATTTTAATAAAGCAAGGTAAAAATATAGAAAATATATGTTAAAAGAGCCAAAAAACTTTTCAGTCATGATTAGTTTTTTGGTTTTTTAATGAATAAAATAATAAAAATGGCAAATAAAAAGCTATTTACATTTACTTTTTAGCAATTTAGTTGTATAATATAGCTTATTAAAGAAATAAAATGTAGAGGGGAGTGCAATAATTTGGATGGTGAAGTATTGCTGAAAATAAACAATCTTAATACAAGTTTTCGTATTAAAGATACTTATTACAATGCAGTAGACAACGTTAGTTTAGAATTAAGAAAAAATGAAGTGTTAGCCATTGTTGGTGAATCAGGATGCGGTAAGAGTACACTTGCTACATCTATTATTGGCTTACACAATCCAATAAATACGAAAATTGAAGGAGAAATAAATTTTCAGAATAAAAATTTAGTAGGCTTAGCTGAGAATGAATATAATAAAATTAGAGGGAATAGAATAGGTATGATATTCCAAGATCCACTTTCAGCATTAAATCCACTAATGAGAATAGGAGAACAAATAGAAGAAGGACTTATATATCATACAAATTATAATAAAGAAGAACGTAAGCAAAAAGTGCTAGAGCTTATAAAACAAGTTGGAATACCAAACGCAGAAAGAGTTGTTAGAAGATTCCCACATGAATTATCAGGTGGAATGCGTCAAAGAGTAATAATTGCTATTGCTTTATCATGTAAACCAGATGTATTAATATGTGATGAGCCAACAACAGCACTTGATGTTACTATTCAAGCACAAATATTAGATTTAATAAGAAAATTAAAAGAAGAAATAGAAGCAGGAATAATACTTATAACACACGATTTAGGTGTAGTATCTGAAATGGCTGATAGAGTTGCAGTTATGTATGCTGGAGAAATAGTAGAAATAGCACCAGTAAATGAGCTATTTTTAAATCCGAAGCATCCATATACAAGATCTCTACTTAGCTCAATACCACAACTTGACAAAGAAACAGAACATTTACATGTTATTCAAGGAACTGTGCCATCACTTAAAAATCTACCAAGAAATGGTTGTAGATTCGCTCCAAGAATAAAATGGATAGATGAAAAAGAACATGAAGAAAATCCAACATTACATGAAGTATCACAAGATCATTATGTAAGATGTACTTGTTATAAGAATTTTCACTTTGAAGGGGGTATTGAATAATGCCATTTTTAGAAATTAAGAATTTAAAAGTTCATTATCCTATTAGAGGTGGATTTTTCAATAGAATTATAGATCATGTATTAGCAGTAGATGGTGTTAATATGAATATTGAAACAGGTAAAACATATGGACTTGTTGGAGAGTCTGGTTCTGGGAAATCAACAATAGGGAAATCAATAATAGGTCTTGAAAAAATAACTGAAGGTGAAGTTATTTATGAAGGCAAAAAGATAAATTTAAATAAAATTAAAAGAAAATCAGAATATAGAAAAGAAATACAAATGATATTTCAAGATTCAGCTTCATCATTAAACCCTAGAAAAAGAGTTTTAGATATTATAGCTGAACCACTTAGAAACTTTGAAAACTTAACAGTTGATGAAGAAAGAAGAAAAGTAATTGAACTATTATCAATAGTTGGTATGACAGAAGACAATATCTATAAATACCCACATGAGTTTTCAGGAGGACAAAGACAAAGAATAGGAGTTGCAAGATCAGTTGCAACAAAACCTAAACTTATTATAGCAGATGAACCTGTTTCAGCACTTGATTTATCAGTGCAAGCACAAGTACTAAATTACATGAAAGATATACAAAAACAATTTGGACTTAGCTATATTTTCATATCACATGATTTAGGTGTTGTAAAACATATGTGTGATGAAATATACATAATGTATAAGGGTCGTTTTGTTGAAAAAGGTCTTAAAAATGATATCTATCAAGATGCAAGACATATATATACAAAAAGACTTATTGCAGCAATTCCAGATGTTGATCCAAGTGTAAGAGAACAAAATATGATAAACAGAATTAATGTAGAAAAAGAATATTTAGAAAAAGAAAGTAAGTACTATGATAAAAATGGTAAAGTTTTTGACCTTAAACCTCTTTCTTTTAACTTTACACACTATGTTGCATTGAAAGATGAGGTGGAATAAGATGTGGAAAACAATACTTAGAAGAATTTTAGTAATGATACCTCAAGTAATAATACTAAGTATTCTGATATTTATTTTGGCTAAATTTATGCCTGGTGATCCATTTTCAGGATTAATTGATCCTAAGATTTCACCTGCAGCTATTGAAGAAATGAGAAGAAAATTAGGACTATATGATCCTTGGTATATTCAATATATAAGATGGGTTAAAAACCTATTTAGAGGAGATTTAGGACTTAGTTATACATATAGACTTAGAGTAACAACTCTAATTGGGCAAAGAGCATATAACACATTTATACTATCATTATTTAGTGTTATCTTATCTTATTCAATTTCAATACCACTTGGAATATTTGCAGGAAGATATAATGACTCTAAATTTGATAAAGCAGTTATATTATATAACTATATAAGCTATGCAATACCTACATTTGTATTATCAATACTTATGCTTTGGTTATTTGGATATACACTAAGATTATTTCCAACTTCAGGATCAGTTGATTTAGGTATAGAACCAAACACTATGGCTTATTATATAAATAGACTTTACCATATAGCATTACCTGCTATAACATATGCCTTACTTACAACAGTAGGAACTATACAGTACTTAAGAAACGAAGTTATAGATTCAAAAGAACAAGACTACGTTAAAACTGCTAGAAGTAAAGGAGTACCAGAAGGTAAAGTTTATACAAAACATATATTTAGAAACTCTTTATTACCTATTGCAGCCTTTTTAGGATACACTATAACTGGATTATTAGGAGGTTCAATATTTATTGAAACAATATTCGGATATCCAGGTATGGGACAACTGTTTATAAGTTCAATAAGCTCAAGAGATTATAGTGTTATAACATCATTAACATTACTTTTTGGGATATTAGCACTTTTAGGTAGTTTATTATCAGATATAATATTAAGTATAGTAGATCCAAGAATAAGAATAGAATAGGGGTGGAATTTTATGAGTGATAAAGTAGAAGTAACAAACGAAAAAGAAATAAGTCATGAAATTCCAACAGGATTTAGAGTTATAAAAAGGGAATTTCAAAAAGATAAAGTAGCATTATTTTCATTTTATTTATTAACAGCATTAGTATTAATAATATTTATAGCTGCATTTTTAACAAATAAAGAAGAGATAATGAGAGTTGAAATAAGAGATAAATTTGCAAGACCTGGAGAAGGATTTTGGCTTGGAGCAGATGCAGGTGGACGTTCAATATTAGGTCAACTTATAATAGGGGCTAGAAACTCAATTATAATAGGACTAAGCGTTACAATAATAGCACAATTTATAGGTATTGCAATAGGTCTTATTTCAGGATACTATGCAGGTAAAATAGATAATTTTATTATGCGTATACTTGATTTTATAATCATATTACCAAGAACTATGGTAATTATAGTTTTTGTAACAGTGATACCAAAATACACAGTACCAAAATTTATATTCATAATGTCAGCCTTTACATGGGTTGGAACAGCAAGACTTATAAGATCAAAAGCCTTATCAGAAGCTAGAAGAGACTATATTCAAGCTTCGAAAACATTAGGAACTAGTGATTTTAATATAATAGTAAAAGAATTATTACCAAATATAAGTTCGCTAATATTAGTTGACTTAACGCTAACATTTGCAGGTAATATAGGTATTGAAACAGGACTTACATATCTTGGATATGGTCTACCAATTTCAACTCCGTCATTAGGTACCCTTATAAGCTACGCTTCAAAACCAGAGATTATATCATCTAAATTATGGGTATGGCTTCCAGCATCACTACTAATATTAGTATTAATGTTGTGTATCAACTATGTAGGACAAGCATTAAAAAGAGCAAGTAATGTAAAACAAAGATTAGGGTAATTATATAATTTTTGAATATATATTAGGAGGAATATAAATGAGCAAAGGATTTTTAAAAGGAATAGTGGGTGTAATGCTATTATCATTAATAGCTTGTGGTCCGGGTCAAAGAAAATCTGAAATGAAATCAGGAGAAAACAAAAATTTATTTGCATTAGAATGGATTTCTGAAGAAAAAGCAATTGATGGAGGGACTTTAAAAGTTGCGGTTGTAAATTCAAGTCCATTTAAAGGTATATTTTTACCAGTTCTAAATAACGACCATGTAGATTCTTTATTTTTAGAAAATCTATATGAAGAAATATTTAGCTCAAATGGTGACTTTAATATAACAGATGAAGGTATAGCAAAACTTACTATAGATGAAGAAAATAATGTATTAAAAGTTAAAATAAAAGAAAATTTAAAATGGTCTGATGGTGAGCCATTAACTGTTGATGACTATGTATTCTCATATGAAATAATAGGACATCCTGATTATACAGGTGTTAGATATGATTCAAATATTGAATTAGTTAAAGGTATGAAAGAATATCATGCTGGTAAAGCAAGCAAAATAAGTGGTCTTGTACAAGTAAGTGATACTGAATTACATATACATTTAACTCAATTAACACCAGGAGTATTAGTAGGAAATGGTGGATTAATTCCAAGCTTATCTCCAAGACATTATCTAAAAGATGTTGCAATTAAAGATTTAGAAACATCAGATAAAGTAAGAATAAAACCATTATCATATGGTAAATATATGGTTAAACAAATAATACAAGGGGAAAGTGTTGAATTTGTACCAAATCCATACTACCATGATAAAGATGCAATGCCAAAAGTTGAAAAAATGATAATGAAAATAGTTCCAGACTCAGTTATAGTTGCTTCAATGAAAAATGGTGAATACGATAAGTATTCAAACATGAATCAAGATATATATAGTGAATATAAAGATTTTGATAATTTAGCAATAACTGGAAACCAAGACCTATATTTCCAATATTTAGGATTTAATTTAGGTCACTTTGATGAACAAAAAGGTGAAAACGTAACAGATACTAACGCTAAAATGTACGATATAAACTTAAGAAAAGCTATGGCTTATGCAGTTGATATAGAAACAATAGCAGAAGCATTCTATAATGGTTTAAGAGAAAGAGCAAACTCTCCTATACCACCAATTATGGGTAAATATCATACAAATGAAACAAGATTTACATACAATCCTGAAAAAGCTAAAGAATTATTAGATAAAGCAGGATATAAAGATATAGACGGTGACGGAATAAGAGAAGATAAAAACGGAAAACCATTTGAAATTAAATTTGCGTTCCCAACTATGGGAGATATTGCTGAACCAATGGCACAAAAATATATTCAAGACTGGAAAGAAGTTGGATTAAAAGTAACTCTTACATCTGGAAGACCAATGGAAGGAAATAGCTTCTTTGATAAAGTTCAAGCAAATGATAAAGAAATCGATATGTGGATAGCTGCTTGGTCTGTTGGAACATCATTAGATATGAGCGTATACAGTAGAGAATCAATATTTAACTTTACTCGTTTAACATCTGAAAAGAATGATGAATTACTTGCGAAAATAAAAGATATTAGAGGATTAAAAGATCCACAATTTAAGATAGATGCAGTAAAAGAATGGGAAAAGAACTATATGGAAAATGAATTAGGATATATACCAGTTACATTTAAATATAGCTTAAAACCAGTTAATAAGAGAGTTAAACACTCATCATCAATATCAGATAATACAGTTACTAATAAGATAGTAGATGCATTAACTGCAACTGAATCATACAAATCAACAAAATAAAAATAAGTGATAATAAAGCTTAGGAAATACTTGTATTTTCTAGGCTTTTTTGTATGAAAATGGTTACTTTTTGTAAAGGCATATATTTAGCCTGTTTAAGTAATAATTTTTGTTTGGTAAAAAAAGGGGGACGCCTTTTTAGTGGCTTTTTTTCAGGTTGGTGATATACTTTAAAAAATGAGTAAAATATTGAGGTGATTAATTTGAAAACATTATTAATGTTTTTAAGTGTTTATTTTCTATTTGTGCCTTACTCGTTTGGATTTGACACTATTTATGCACAAAAAGAAAAGTTTAAAAATTCATTTGTAACTGAAGTACCCAATACTAATGATTTGATAGGAACTGCAGATAGAATAGAAGCAGATGCCTTACTTGAGCTTGCAAGTGAAAAGATATTGGTCTATCAAGACTATAATACAGCTACTTTAAAAGAGCTTCCTAAAAGTAAACTTTTAATACTTATTATGCCAAGAATAGACTTGTTAGGATTAAATATAGGTAAACTTGCTAAAACAAGTGATAAAATTCTTGTCTTTATAATGGAAAATGATAAATTAGATGGCGTCTATGGAGATAGGAGTTATGGAACATACATTAAAAAAGGTATAGATAAGAAGATACCAAAAAATGTAAAAGTATATAAGCTATATAATGAAAGTGTTACAAAATCAGGATATAGAAATAATTATGAATTTAGTAATATTTATGAGAGCAAGGTATATAAAAATCAAATTGAAAAAGTAATTTTAAACGAAATAAACATGATAAGAAGGTAATTTACTATGAATAAAAATTTTAGACTAAAAGAAATATCTGATTGGATAAAAAGAAGCTTAAAAAATAAGCTTAGTATAACTAAAAATTTAATAATAAAAATTTTAATGTGTGGAGCTTTTATGAGTTTTCCAGTAGCAAGCTATTCAGATTGGTGGTATTTTTATATTGATAAAGATACTGGAGCAGCTTCACACCATAATGATGCTGGAGAATCTGTAACAAATAGAGGATCTGTTTTGATTGCAAAAACAAAAGGTGGAGATATAATAGCAGAAGCAAATAGACACGTAAAAAACAGTGTAATTATAGGTGTTAACTCTTATTCAATAGGAGATGCAAGTACAATAATAGGAGCAGGATCTAAGGGTATAGGTTCACAAGCTCAAGTACTAGGTACAAGATCTGTTGCAGGAAGTCAATCAGTAGCGATAGGTTCAGAAACATTTGCTACAGGTTCATCATCTATAGCTATAGGAAATGATGATATATATAACGATGGTACAGGTCTTAATGATAAATTACCACAAGCAACAATTGAAAAAATTTATGAAGATCTATGGACAAAAACACATACATTTAAAGGGAAAACCGGTAAAATCTTTAATAGTAAACAAGATTTTGATAAATCATATGGTATAGCAGACGGTAGAGATAATAGAATGTATTCACCAACATTTTCAAGAGGACTTAGTTCAATAGCTATAGGTTCAAGAACAGTTGCATATGGTAATCAATCAACAGCTTTAGGAACTTTAAACTTTGCACTTGCTGATAAATCAACTACAATTGGAATTAGATCATTTGTTAACTTTGGTGCTACAGGTGGTACTGCTATCGGAGAAGAAAGTAGAGTATTTGCTGAAAATTCAGTTGCAGTTGGTAATAAAACAGAAGCTACAAACGCAGGATCAATGGCATATGGTTATCTTTCAAAGGCAGTAGGAAAAGGTTCAATAGCTATAGGTCATACAGTAGGATCAAACGTCAAATTAACCGCTAGTTCAAAAAATAAGTTTGAATCAAATTTAAGTGCACTTCAAAATGGTGCTAATACAGAAAAATTAATAAATGGTAACGATGAAGATATATCAAATTTAATTAAGAATACTTCACAAAATGGAAATAAAGACGTAATAGAATATGAAGAAGAATCAGATGTTATCATGACTACAACAAAAGATATACGTAAAACTAAAAAAGAAAAAGACAATGCTATAACAATAGGATATAAATCAATATCAAGTGGTCTTAATTCAACAGTTATAGGAAGTTCAACAGCAGTATTTGGTTCAAATAGTATAGGGATAGGTTCTTTAGTACATATAACAGAAAAAGCTAAGAACTCACTTGCACTTGGTACAGGTTCACATATTTCAGAATCAAACTCAATTGGACTTGGTACAGCAACAAGAGTTAAATCAAAAGATTCAATGGCTTTTGGTGTAGGTTCATCAGTTGAAGAAAATTCAAATAAATCAATAGCTTTTGGATTTGGTTCGAAAGTTTCAAAAGATACAACTTCAGGTATGGCACTTGGTAATGGAGCTGTTGCTAATATGGCTAATTCAGTAGCACTTGGTGTAAACAGTAAAACAGACTATGGTCAAGATAAACTTAATAAACCTGGATGGGTACCATTAGGTTCACTATCTATACCAACATCATCTAAGGTTGGTGTAATATCAGTAGGTAGTATAAACCAAGAACGTAGAATAACAAACGTTGCTTCAGGATATGCACTTACAGATGCTGCCAATGTAGCACAATTAAAAGCATTAGATGACAAAATAAATAGACTATCAGTTAGTGAAAATGATGGTGTAAGATATATGTCTGTTGATAGAAATTCTGCTGGAAGTAAGGCATCAGAACTTCAAGAAATAAGTAAAAAACAATTAAATTTAAATAATTATGTTGAAGCAAAAGCACAAAAACTTTTAATTGAGGCAAGAAAAAAATTAAATGATGAAAGTTTTGATGCGAATGCTCTTAAAGAAATTGATGATGTAATTGCAAAACTTGGAGATAAACCTGAAGTTAAAGCACATGTAAAAAAATTAAAAGATGTAGAAAATGAACTAAATAATACTTCAGATAAATCAAAATTTGATGAAATAATGTCAAAAATTGATAAAGCAAAAACAGAAGATTTAAAAGCAGATGTACTAACAGATGCAGAAAAGAAACTACTTGCAGACTTAAACTATAATAACAATGGTGCTAAAGGAAAAGATAGCATAGCTATAGGTTATGGTGCAAAAGCAGAAAATACATCAGATCAAGGAATGGCACTTGGATTTATGTCAAAATCATCTTCAGCAGACTCAGTAGCTCTAGGTTCAAAATCTGTTGCTAATATAGCTGCAGGAACTCTAGGATATGATCCAACAACTAAAGCTAATTCAGCAGACAATGGTATGGCTTGGAAATCAACACTTGGAGCTCTTTCAATAGGAGATACAAGTAAAGGACTTACAAGACAAATAGTAGGAGTTGCAGCAGGGACTAATGATACTGATGCAGTTAACGTTGCACAACTTAAAAACGTTGTTAATAAATTAGATGGTCTTGAAAAGGTAAGTGTTGAAAATTCAGGAGATATTATACAAGTTACAAAAACAACACCTGCTACAGGTCAAGCAAAATATACTATAGGTATAAATGATGTAAAACTTAATGAAAAAGTAGGAGAAACATTTGCTAAAAAAGATGGTTCAAACTTAAGTAATGAAGATGTAACAAAATTAAAAACTGTCTTAGGTGTATCAAATCTTGATTTAAGTTATAAAGCAGGGGATGACGCAGTTAGTAAAACAACAACTTTACAAAAAGGATTACACTTTAAATCAAATAACTCTAATTTAACTGTTGCAAGTAAAAATGATGGAGTATTAGAGTTTGGTCTAAATGAAACAGATAAGATAAATACAGGAGCATTGGCAGGTAACGGTAAACTTGTAACAGAAAAAGCTTTAATTGATTATATAAAAGGTAATTTAGGAAGTATAGCAGATGATTTAGCAGATGCTAGAAATACTAGTGGTAGTGCAAATGTTGATAATTTAAATGGAAAACATGTAAACGATAAGGTAAATGCTATTAGAAGAGGAGAAGCTGGAACTGTTGTATACACAAATGAAAAAGGTGATAGAGTAGTTAAAGCTAAAGATGGTAAATGGTATAAGGCATCAGATGTTGTAGACGGAGTTTCAAATGCTGGAGCAACAGAAGTGACAAATGATAAAGTTAGATTATCTCTTGTTAATGAAGACGGTACAACTACAAAAGCAAGTATATTATCAAATGTTGCAGATGGTAATATATCTGTAAACTCAAAAGACGCTATAAATGGTTCACAACTTCAAAAGTTTGGTAGCAATATCGCAAAAGCTCTAGGTGGAGGTGCAAAATTTGAAAATGGAGTACTAACAGATCCAACATATGTAATTAAAGGTAATGGTTCAGCTGGTACAAATTATACAAATATAGGAGATGCACTAAAAGCATTAGATGATGCAATAACACATGTTAGTTCTAATATAGGTAATTCTAATTTAACATATAAATCAAACGGAGCAGATGATAAGAAGACAACACTTACAAATGGTCTTAACTTCACAAATACTGGAAATATAACAGCAAGTGTAGAAGATAATGGAGTAGTAAAACATACTTTAAATAAAAATTTAAAAGATATTGAAAGTATACAAAATACAGATACAGGAACTAAATTAACTTTAGGAGAAAATGAACTAGGCTTAAATGATAAAAAAATAAGCGGAATTAAAAAAGGAGAATTAAGCCAAAATTCAACAGATGCAGTTACAGGTTCTCAATTATTTGATACAAATAAAAGAGTTAAAAATCTTGAAGATTCTGTAAATGGATTAGGACAAGGTGTAATATCTGATACAGATCCTAATAACAATAAGACTGTAACAGGAAAAGCTGTTTATGACTATGTTGAAGGTAAGATAAAGGATACAAATTCTAAAATACAAGAAATTGCAAATGGTCAAGCAGGTTCTGTTGTATACACAAATGAAAATGGAGATAGACTTGTAAAAGGAGCAGATAATAAATATTACTTACCAAGTCAACTACAAGCAGACGGGATGCCAAAACCAGGAGAAGCTCCAGTAACTAATATAAAGAATAGCCTTGTAAATGCAGATGGTACTACTACAAATGCTACAGTATTATCAAATGTTGGAAAAGGAAAAGTATCTGAAAATTCAACAGATGCAGTAAATGGAAGTCAATTACATGAAGTAGAGAAAAAAATAGATAAAGCAGTAAATAAACTTGGCGAAGGTTTTACATTTGGTGCTGATAATGCAAGTGGAAAACAAGAATTAGGAAGTGCATTAACAATTAATAAAGGTGATACAAGTTCAGGATATAAAGGGGATAATCTTGAAACTAAGTATGAAAAAGATGCTAATGGTAATGGTAAGATTACTATAGGATTTAAAGATAGACCTGAATTTTCAGAAATTAAAGTTGGAGATGCAAGTAATAAAGTTACAATAGGTGCAGGTACTATAACAGGATTAAAAGATTTAGATGATAGTTCAGACAGTAGTTCAGCTGTAAATAAGAAATATGTAGATAATAAATTATCAAATTACTACAATAAGAGAGAAATTGATAATAGATTTGATAATTACTACGATAAAGATACTGTAGATAAAAAACTAGATACACTAGGTCAAACTGGACAAAAAGCATTAGCAGGTGTTGCAAATGCAATAGCAATGGCAAATCTTCCACAAGTTCAACCTAGTTGTGGTAGAAATTATGCACTTTCAGGAGCATATGGAACATATGGTAAAGAATCTGCTTTTGCAGTAGGATTAAGTGGAACTACTAAAAAAGGAGATTTAGTATATAAATTAAGTGGATCAGTAAATACTAAAGGAAATGTAGGATTTGGCGTTGGATTTGCTTATGTATTTGGTTTAAAACAAAATAAGAGTGTTTGTAATTTAGAATATACAAGTCAAAATACAAATGCAGTTAATAGCACAATTGAACAACTAAAATCAGAAAATGAAAACATAAAAGAAACAGTTCAAACTCTTCAAAATGAAAATAAAGAGATGAAAGAACTTATAAAACAAATACTTGATAGACAAGTAAGTAGTATAAAACTATTTACATTAGGTGGATATATTTCAAATAAAGATGTTATAACTAAGGCTCAGAAAAAAGACTTAATTAACATAATAGATGAAATAAACAAAAACTATATCGGTAGAACAATAGATATAACAGGGTATGCTGATACTAATGGTGAAGATAAGTTTAATTTAGAACTTGGATATAGAAGAGCTAAAAAGGTTGTAGAGTTACTACATAGCCTTGGACTTAGTAAAACAGTTAAGATAGGAAAAGTATCTTCAAGTGGAATGAATAATATGGTTTCAGATACAAACAAATCATCTAACAGAAGAGTTGAAATAATTGTAAGATAAAATCACACTCATATTTTATAATAGTTGCAGAAGACAAATGTTTTTTGCAACTTTTTTTATATAAAAAATTAAAATCTAAAAATATTATAGTAAAATAGAAATATTTTGTATTATAATAAGTAACTTTACAATATATACTATGTATATAACATATGTGGAGGGATTAAATATGAAATATAAGACAATGTTTATTACATTATCATTATGCGTTGCATTTTTTTCAGTAGCAATGACAGTTAAAGGAATGAAAAAAGATAATATGATGAAAAAAGAACATCATATGAGTATGAAAGAAGATAAAATGGCAAAAGATGACAAAATGATGAAAGATGACAAAATGATGAAAGATGACATGATGGAAAAAGATAAAATGCATACTGAAAACATGAAAAATATAAAAGAAATATATTTAGCTGGTGGATGTTTTTGGGGAGTAGAAGCATATTTTGAAAAGATATATGGTGTTGAAGATGCAAATGTTGGTTATGCAAACGGTAAGACAGATAAAACTAGCTATAATAAGATAGCTATGACAGATCATGCAGAAACTGTGTATATAAAATATGATGAAAATAAGATATCTCTAAGTAAGATACTTAAATACTATTTTAGAATAATCGATCCAACAAGTGTAAATAAACAAGGAAATGATAGAGGAAGACAATATAGAACAGGTATATATTATACAAATAGTCAAGATAAGGCTGTAATTGAAAAAGAAATTAAAGAATTACAAAAGAAATATAAAGACAAGATACAAATAGAAGTATCACCACTTAAAAACTATGTTTTAGCAGAAGAATATCATCAAGATTATTTGAAAAAAAATCCATATGGTTACTGCCATGTAGACCTAAATTCTGCAAATGAAGTAATAATTAATCCAGAAGATTATCCAAAACCAAGTGATATGGAACTTAAGAAAAGATTAACACCACTACAATATAGTGTTACTCAAAAAAAGAATACAGAACACTCATTTAGTAATGAATATTGGGATAATTTTGAAAAAGGTATATATGTTGATGTAACAACAGGAGAACCTCTATTTTCTTCAGCTGATAAATTTGATTCAGGTTGCGGTTGGCCAAGCTTTACAAAACCTATAAATAAAGATGTAGTAACTTATGCAAAAGATATGAGCTTTAACATGGAAAGAATAGAAGTACTAAGTAGAAGTGGTAAGGCACATTTAGGACATGTATTTAATGATGGCCCTGCTGATAAAGGTGGACTTAGATATTGTATTAATAGTGCTTCAATTAGATTTATACCACTAAAAGATATGGAAAAAGAAAATTATGGATATTTAATTCATTTAGTTAGATAGAAAGGTAAATTATGATAGAACAACAATTATTAATAGGAAGTGTATTTTTAGCGGGGATAAGCTCTTTTATATCCCCTTGTATATTCCCTATTGTTCCAATATATCTTGGAATACTTAGTAAAGGGAAAAGAAAAGTTTTAGATACCTTTTTATTTATACTAGGTCTTTCACTTACTTTTGTAAGTCTTGGATTTAGTCTTGGATATTTAGGTAATATATTCTTTAATGATAAAATAAGGGTTATAGGAGCAATAATAGTAATATTACTTGGTATACACCAAGTTGGTATAATTAATTTTAAAGGATTAAATAAAACTAAAGTATTAGAATTTAAATCTACAGGTAAAAACTCTTCTTTTGAAGCATTTTTATTAGGTTTAACATTTAGCTTAGGTTGGACTCCTTGTGTAGGGCCTATATTAGGATCAGTATTAATTTTATCAGGTGATAGAGGTTCAGCAATATATGGCGGACTTATGATGTTTGTATATGTTTTAGGACTTGCAACTCCGTTTATAATTTTCTCATTCTTTTCACAAGAATTACTAAAAAGAGCTAAATTTTTAAATAAATATTTAGATAAATTTAAAATTATAGGTGGACTTTTAATAATAATAATGGGTATTTTACTTTTAGTTAATAAATTACATTTTAGTTAAAAATGTAGTATAATATAAGGAGGATTTAAATGAAAAAAATATTAGTGTTTATTTTAACAATATTTGGAATGACAGCATTTGCACAAAATAGTTTAGAAGATATAAAATTTAAAGATTTAAATAATAAAACAGTAACACTTTCTAATTATAAAGGTAAAAAAGTATATGTGAAATTATGGGCATCTTGGTGTCCTGTATGTCTTGCAGGACTTCCTGAAATTGATGAACTTAGTAGAGAAAAAAATGATTTTCATGTTATAACTATAGTTTCACCAGGAAATAAAGGTGAAAAGTCAACAAAGAAATTTATAGAGTGGTATAAAGGTCTTGAATACAAAAATGTTACTGTACTACTTGATGAAAGTGGAGAAGTTATAAAAAGGGTAAAATTAAGAGGATATCCAACAAATGTAATTTTAAATGAAAAATTAGAAATTACAAAAGTATTACCTGGGCATTTAAATAAGGAATTAATAAAAAAAGTAGTTAAATAAGGGAAAATATGTACAGTATTTTAATAGTAGATGATGAGCCTATTATAAGAAGAGGCATAAAAACATTTATTGATTTTGAAAAATATAACATAACAAATATATATGAGGCTGACAATGGCAAGACAGCCTCTAGTTTGTTTTATGAAAAATTACCGGATATAGTTTTACTCGATATTAATATTCCTTTTAAAGATGGACTTACTCTTGCAAACGAGATGAAAAGTATAAAAAAAGATGTAAAAATAGCCTTAATTACAGGTTATGATTATTTTGAATATGCTCAAAAAGCAATTAAAATAGGGGTAGAAGACTATATTTTAAAACCTGTTTCACAAAAAGATATAAATAATATTATTTTAAAACTTGTAGAAAGTTTAAATGAGGACAAGAAAATTCTAAATGCAAGTCAAATAATTGAAAACTTGCATACTAAACAAAATGTGGATATAAATATAACAAATAATAGATACAAAGATATGATTTTATCAAGTATTGAAAAAAACTATAGTGATATATCCTTTAATTTAAGCTCATTGTCATATGATTTAAATTTATCAAAAAGTTATCTTAGTATATTATTTAAAAATATATTTGGTCTAAACTTTAATGATTATTTAAATAATTTTAGAATGGAAAAAGCAAAATTACTTTTACTTACAACAGATTTAAAAAATTATGAAATATCCGACTTAATAGGTATTGATAATGTTAATTATTTTAATTTAAAGTTTAAAAAAACTTTTGGTGTAACTCCAAAAGAATTTAAAAATAATATAATTAATAAATGAAGTGAGGATTATGAAAAAATTATTAAAAAAATCAATGATGATTAAAATTATATTTTATTATTTAATAAGCAATATACTACTTGTGTTTTTTCTAAGTAGTGTTTTTTATTATAGTTCAAAATATATAATAATGAAAAAAGAGATACAATATACAAATGAAAATGCAAAAAGAAGTGCAGATCATATCTCACTTTATGTTGATAAATTAAAAAATATAATAAATTTAATGTCAGTTGATGATAATGTTCATAAACTTCTTTTATCTGATAAATTATATGACAATGAATTTAGAAATAATATTAGAAATGAAATGAATGTAATATTAAATGAAAATAAAGGTTCTATTTTAAAAATTACTATCATAGGTAAAAATGGTAAGATAATTTCAAGTGATAATGAAGTAGATCTAGAGTTATCAGATGATATGATGAAACAAGAATGGTATAGAGCAGAAATTAAAAATTCAAATGTACCTGTATTAAATCCAATTAGAAAAAAGAAAACAACTATGAATATGAGCGACTTTGTTCTTTCTATTAGTAAAGATATAAATATATTAGGTGAAAATGTAGGAGTTGTCATTTTTGATATATCATATAAGGCACTTAATGAATATCTAAAAAGTGTTTCTATGGGTGATAATAACGATAATATAATACTTGATGATAAAAATAATGTGATATATTACAAAAATGTAGATTGTTTTGTAGATAAAAAATGTGTAGATAAGTTTATAAATTACAATACTAATGAAAAAAATTCTGATAATAAAGCATTTATAAAAGTTGATATAAAAAATACTAACTGGACACTAATTAGTATTTCTGAAATGAATGATTTAAAAACTCTACAAAATAGTTTTTTACATATTATTATAATAATCTTTTTAGTATCACTAACATTTACTACATTTATTACAGCTTTAATTATATTAAAATTAATAAAACCACTTAAATTACTAGGACATCATATGCAAAATTTTGAAAATTCACTTAGTGAGTTTACTTTTGATAAGGAAGTAAGTACTGAAGTTGAAGTTCTAACAAAAAACTTTAATGCAATGATAAATAAAATAAAATATTTAAGAGAATATGAAATAAAGGCTCTTCATAGCCAAATAAATCCACACTTTTTATACAATACACTTGATACAATAATATGGATGGCAGAATTTGAAGATAAAAATAAGGTTATATCTATTACAAAATCACTTGCTAATTTTTTCAGATTATCTCTTAGTAATGGTAATGAAAAAATAAGTTTAGAAGATGAGATAAAACACGTAAAAGAATATTTATTTATACAAAAACAAAGATATGAAGATAAGCTTACATATAATTTTAATGTTGATGAAAAATTACTTAAGTATGAAGTGCCAAAGATAATAATACAACCAATAGTTGAAAATTCAATATATCATGGTATAAAAAATATTTTTGAAAATGGTATTATTAATATAGATGTTTATGAAGAAAATGAAAATATAATGATAAGTGTAAAAGATAATGGTATAGGATTTGAAAAATCAAAAGGACTTAAAAACAGTAAAATAGGTGGAGTAGGTATACAAAACGTTGATAAGAGAATAAAGTATTATTATGGAAATGATTATGGAATAATAAGAAAAGATGTTAGTGTTGGAGCTGAGGTAGTCATAATATTACCTAAAAATAATAATATATTTGTAAAAAATGTTAAAAACTAATATAATAAGTTAAGTGAATAAAACATTTTACATTAATAATAGAATGGAGATAAAATGAAGTTTTTAATGATAGGAGATGTTGTAGGACATCCTGGAAGAGATATATTATATAAATTTTTAGAAAAAAGAAAAAAAGATTATGATTTTATCATAGTAAACGGTGAAAATGCAGCATCTGGATTTGGTATAACTCCTAAAATTGCAAAACAATTTTTAGATAAAGGTGTTGATGTAATAACTTTAGGTAATCACACTTATGATAGAAAAGAAGTTTTTGAATATCTTGATGAAGAAAAAAGAATAATAAGACCTCATAATTTTCATAAAGCACTGCCTGGACATGGTTATGTTGTAGTAAATAAAAATGGTGTAAAAGTAGGTGTTGTAAATTTACAAGGTAAGATTTTTATGCAACCTATAGCTTGCCCTTTTCTTGCAATAGATGAACTAGCTCCTAAACTAAAAGAAGAAGTTGATATTCTAATAGTTGATTTTCACGCTGAAGCAACATCTGAAAAACAAGCAATGGGGTGGAATTTAGCAGGTATAGCATCAGTTATTTATGGAACACATACACATACTCAAACAGCAGACGAAAAAATTCTATACTCTAAAACAGGCTTTATAACAGATATAGGTATGACAGGTGGAAATGATGGAGTCCTTGGAATGAATAAAAAAGAAAGCTTAAAAAGGCTAAAAGAAGGATATGCTTCTAGATATGTTCCATGTGAAGAGAATTTAAGAATAAATGGTATAGAAGTATTAATAGATGAGAAAACAGGACATTGTAAAAATATTCAAAGAGTAAATTTAGGATATGACGAAATATGATATTAAAAAAAGTAAAAATTGAATATTATAGTGATGATTTAAATTTTAGTAAGCAAACAATAGTAGATATATTAAAGGAATTTGGTATATTTGAGCTTGAGTTAGTTGAAGATTTTAGTATAAATAAATTAGATTATAATAAAAATTTTAATTTTAATAAAAAAGTTTGGTCTGTTATATTTTGCTTACCTAATAATAGATTTATGAATAAAATAATAAATGAAATAAGCATAAAATTAGAGCAAAATTTAAATGAATGTATATTTGACATATATGTAAATGAGCTAGATACTGATTCGTATAAGGATGAGTGGAAGAAAAGCTTTAATACGACTAAAATAACAGAAAACATTGTAATTAATCCTAGTTGGAATACATATAATGGTAGTGATAACGAGATTGTTATAAACATTGATCCATCAATGGCATTTGGCACAGGTACACATGGAACAACTTCATTATGTATAGAACTAATAGAAAAACACATAAAAAAAGATGATAATATGCTTGATATAGGTTGTGGTTCTGGAATACTTATGCTAGTTTCAAAAAAATTAGGAGCTAAAACAGTTACAGGAATAGATATTGATAAGAACTGCTATAATGTTGTATGTGATAATTTTAAGAAAAACAATATCAATAGTGAGTATAATATCTTAATAGGAAATCTTGTAGATAATATAAAAGAAAAATATGATTTAGTTGTATCAAATATATTAGTAGATGTATTAGAAAAACTTCTATCTGATATACAAAAAGTATTAAAAAATGATAGTATAGTCATATTTTCAGGTATATTAAAAGAAAAAGAAGAAAAATTTTTAGAAAAAGCATCAAAAATAGGACTTAATTTACTTGATAAAAGTTACAAAAATGAGTGGGTAGGTCTAGTTTTTAAATATGAGGTAAAATAATGATAATAGCAATTGATGGGCCTTCAGGCTCAGGTAAAAGTAGCATAGCTAAAATAATATCTAAAAAGCTTAATATTCAGCATTTAGATACAGGTGCTATGTATAGACTTTTAGCATTAAAACTTTTAAATGAAAATTTAGAGTATGATAAAAGTATATTAAGTGAATTAAATATAAAAATACAAGACAATAAATTTTTTTTAGATGATATTGATGTAACAACTAAAATTAGAGATAATGAAGTATCTAAAAAGGCTTCTAGTGTCTCAAAAATAAAAGAAGTAAGAGAATATATGGTTGATTTACAAAGAAAAATATCAGGAGAGCAAGATATTGTTTTAGACGGCAGAGATATAGGAACAGTAGTTTTTCCTAACGCCGATATAAAGATATTTTTAACAGCAACTATAGAAGAAAGAGCAAAAAGAAGAGCTATAGAAGATAATAGCGTTAGTTATGAAAAAATTTTATATGATATGAAGAAAAGAGATGAACAAGATTCAACTAGAGAAAATTCACCACTTAAAATAGCGGATGATGCAATAGTTATTGATACAACAAATATGGATATAGATGCTGTAACAAATAAAATAATAGAACTAGTTGAAAATAAGAAAAATGGATAGAGCAAAGCTTGTAATTAATTTAAAAAATATAGAATATAATATTGACAAATTATTTTCATATGTACCAAAAGATAAATTTATGGCAGTAATAAAGGCTGACGCATATGGACATGGATCAATAAAAGTTTATGATCTTTGTATAAAAAAAGGAATAAATTGGTTTGGAGTTGCTACATATAAGGAAGCAATGAAACTTCGTACTAAAAATAAGGATACAAATATTTTAATTCTAGGTGGAGTTGAGAAAAAATATTATAGTAAATTAGAACAAAATAATATACATTTTACTGTAACTTCATTTGATGAAATAGAGTATATTAAAAATCATAAATTAAATTGTAAAATTCATTTAGCATATGATACAGGTATGGGAAGAATAGGTTTTGATGATAATAATATTGAAGATGCAATAAAACTTTCTAAGCCTTGTGGTATATTTACTCACTTATCTGTAGCAGATGAAGATGAAAAATATTCAAAAATGCAAATTGAAAAATTTAATAAGATAGCTTTTAAATATGATATAAAATATAGGCATGCTTTAAATAGTTATGGTAGTCTAAAGTTTTCAAAAGATAGCAATTATGACTTATATAGAATAGGAATAATGATATATGGAGCAGATGATACAAAACTATTTAAACAAGCAGCAAGTCTTTATTCAAGAGTAAGTTATGTTAAAAAGCTAAATGATGATACATATATAGGCTATGGAAATACTTATCTAGCAAAAAAAGGTGAATACATTGCTACTGTTTCATTAGGATATGCCGACGGTATAAGAAGAGCGTATTCAAAGAAGGGTAGAGTATATATAAATGGTAAATATTATAAAATAGTTGGTAATATATGTATGGATCAATTTATGGTATCAGTTGATAATAATGTTAAAATTGATGATAAAGTTGAGCTTATAGGTGAACATATATCAATTAATGAAATAGCAAAAAAATGCGATACTATAAGCTATGAAATATTATGCTCAATTGGTAAAAGAGCAAATATAAAATACGAAAAATAAGAGGTGAAATATGATTTTAGATATTATTATTTTAGTAATAGTTCTATTTTTCCTGTTTAACGGATTTAAAAATGGATTAATTTATGAAGTATTTGGAATTACAAAAATATTTTTAACATTAATTTTAGTGTTAAAATATTATTCTAAAATAGATATGTTTTTACAAAGACATAATTACAAATATTCAAATATAGTAGTATATATATTTTCATTTATAATTATATATATTATACTTTCAATTATAGTGTATTTTATTGATAAATTTTTAAAAGTAGTTAAACTTGGAACATTTAATTCACTACTTGGTGGAATATTTGGATTTTTAAAAGGTACTATTTTTTCAATAGTTATCATTGTTATTTTAATTTTTGTAAAAGATTATAATAAAAAGATACAAGAAATAGTAGAAAATAGTAACACAGCATATTATATGTCTTTATATCTTAAAGATTTTTATCCATTATTTCCAGAACAAATAGAAAATAAACTTAAAAAATTTACAATGGAAAATAAGAAAATAAAATTAGAAAATGAAATATTAAACGAAATAAAAAAGGAAATAACTACAAATGAAGTACAGTAGAGAAAAATTTAAAGACAAACTATTTAAATTTGATAAAACATTAGTAATACTTACATATATTCTTGTAATAATAAGTACAATTTTTGTTTATAGTGCATCAAGATCAATGGCTTATGTGTATAAAAATATTATATGGATAGTTACAGGAACATTTGTATTATTTTTATCTTTTTTTATAGATTATAGTGTAACTAAAAAATATATTTGGTATTTGTATACTTTCTCAATTATGCTTTTACTAGGAGTAATGTTTTTTGGTAAAAGAACATTAGGAGCACAAAGATGGATTTCAATAGGAGGTATACAACTTCAACCATCAGAATTTGTAAAAATTGTAGCAATTATGGTATTGGCATATTGGATAATAGTAAAATTTAGAAATGGTATAAATACAATTTTTGATATGATAATAGGCATATTACCCATAATACCACTTCTATTTTTAATGTTAAAACAACCAGATTTAGGAACAACACTTATAATATGCTTTGCATATATGTGTATACTATTTTTAAATGATGCAAATATGAAACCAATAGTTATTATAATAAGTGTAGCATTAGTAATGTCAGTTCCTGTTTATAAATATGTATTAACAGACTATCAAAGAAATAGGGTTGAAGTATTTTTAAATCCTGAAAAAGATGTTAAAAATAAAGGTTGGCATGTTACACAATCAAAAATTTCAATAGGATCAGGTGGAATTGCAGGTATGGGACTTCTTCAAGGCAGTCAAAGTAGACTTAAATTTTTACCTGAGCCACAAACAGACTTCATTTTTTCAGTTATTGCTGAAGAAATAGGATTTATAGGTTCAACCTTTGTGCTTATAATATATTTTGGTTTAATTTATACTATGCTAAAAATTAGTAGGCTTGTTGAAGATGAATACGGCAGGCTCATAATTTATGGTATAGCAGGTATATTTTTAGCACATGTCATTGTAAATGTTGGAATGACTTTAGGATTAGTACCTGTTACAGGTAAACCATTACTTTTTGTAAGTTATGGAGGAAGTTCTATGCTATCTTCATTTATGATGATTTCACTTGTAGAAAATATAAAGATACATTCTGAATAGGGTGATAATTTGGAAACTATAATAACTAAAGAATATGAAAATGTAAGACTTGATAAATTTCTTAGAAAAAATTGTAAAAATGATAGTTTATCTTCAATATTTTCTGCAATAAGAACAGGAAAAGTAAAAGTTAATTCAAAAAAAGTAAAACAAGATTATAGATTAAAATGTAATGATAAACTTAGTATAGTAGAACTTGATTTTAATCTTAACAAAAAAGTAATGAAAAACTATAATAAAGATTATATAGTATATGAAGATGACAATCTTCTTATTATAAACAAACCAAGTGGTATGCCTATGCATAAAGGAAGTACACATTTAAAAGGTTTAGCAGAATTATATAATGTAGATTTTGCAAATAGACTTGATATAAAAACAAAAGGACTTGTAATAGGTTGTAAAACACCAAGCATGTTAAGACATGTAACTACCCTTATAAGAGAATCAAAACTTATAAAAAAATACGAGGCTATAACAGTTGATGATGGAAAATACAAAGTTGGAGATGAGTTTGTAATAGAAAACAAATTACTTACAACAGATAATGGAGTAATTGTAAGTGAAAACGGTAAATTAGCTAAAAGTATTTTTAAGGTAATAAACATAAAAAATGGAAATATAATATTTGAAGTAGAGCTTATTACAGGAAGAAAACATCAAATAAGAGTTCAGTTGCAAAGCATAGGACTTAGTATAATAGGCGATGATAAATATGGTAAATATAAGAAAAATGATGAATTAATGTTAAAATGTAAATATATAGAATTTGATAATTATAAATTTGAAATATAAACTTTATATACAAAAAAGGAGCTTTTTTGCTCCTTTTCATTATTAATCTCTTACATTTGCTAAAAATTCAACGATAGAATTAACTGCTTGTTCTTCATCTGCACCTTCGGCTGTAACTGTTAATTCTGCACCATTTTTAATACCTGCAGACAATAATTTAGTAATTGCTTTAGCATTAAAGCTATTACTCTCATAAACAATTTGAATTGAACTTTCAAATTCTTTCGCTTTTTTTACTAAAGCTCCAGCTGGTCTAGCGTGTAGTCCTTGTGGACCTGTGAAAACTAATGATTGACTAATCATGGCTTTTCCCCCTACAGTATGTAATCTACTAAAATCATACAATAGAAAACAAAAAATGTCAATAATAAAGGATGTGTTAATATGAAAATTTTAATTTTTGGTAATGGAGTTATGGCAAATATTGTAAAAGATTGTGTCAAAGAACCAAATATTTACGTAGATATGGTAAATCCACTAGAAAATATAGCAGTAAATTCTGATTTTGATGTTATAATTGATTTTTCACACCATAGTGCAACAAAAAAATTATTAGAATTTGCAAAAGAAAAAAATAAGCCAGTGTTAATTGCTACAACTGGTCATACAATTGAAGAAGAAAAAATGATAGAGGAGTATTCTAAATATATATATATTATAAAAGCAACTAATACATCACTTGGTGTATTTAGTTTAAATAAACTTGTACAATTAGCAACTACTTTATTATCTGGCTATGATATTGAAATTGTAGAAGCACATCATAATAGAAAAATAGATGCACCTAGTGGGACAGCTAAAACAATTGCAAAAAACATACAAAATGTAAAAAAAGATTTAGATATAATAACAAATAGAACTGCAAAAAGAGAAAATAATGAAATAGGTATACATAGTGTAAGAGCAGGAAATATTGTAGGAGAGCATAAAATAATATTTGCAGGAGAAGATGAAGTAATTGAAATAAAACATACAGCATTTTCAAGAAAAATATTTGCTATAGGTGCTATAAAACTTGCAGAAAAATTAAATGAGAAGAGTAGCGGATTATATATATATGAGTAAAGGAGGAAGTGAAATGGTAAAACCGTTCCTAAAATGGGCTGGTGGGAAAAGACAACTAATTTCAGAAATAATGGCATATTATCCATTTGAAAAAAGCAAAATAACAAAATACGCAGAACCATTTGTAGGAGGCGGAGCTATTTTATTTGATATTTTAAATAAATATGAGCTAGATTCTATATATATAAGTGATACAAATTTTGATTTAATAAACACATATAAAGTTATACGTGATAATATTGATAAATTAGTTAAAGAGCTTTTAATTATACAAAATGAATTTTTAGCACAAAATGAAGAAAATAGAAAAAATTATTATACAAAAAAACGTGATCGTTTTAATGAGTTAAAGACTAATAGTAAAAAATATAATATTGAAAGAGCAACTCTTATGATATTTCTTAATAGAACATGTTTTAACGGTCTTTTTCGTGTAAATAAAAACGGAATGTTCAATGTACCAATGGGAAGGTATAAAAATCCTTTAATTTGTGATGAAGTTAATCTTCGTAAAATATCAAAAAAATTAAAAAAAGTAGAAATAGTATATGGTGATTATAAGAAATCTATTAAATTTATAGATGAAAATACTTTTGTATATTTTGACCCCCCATACAGACCACTTACTAAAACAGCGAATTTTACTTCATATACAAAATATGATTTTACAGATGAAAAACAAATTGAACTTTCTAAATTTATAGATACTATTAACAAAAAAGGAGCTAAAATAGTTCTTAGTAACTCAGATCCTAAAAACATAGATGAAAATGATAATTTTTTTGATGAGATTTATAGTAATTATAATATTAAAAGAATAATTGCAAATCGTTTCATAAGTTGTAAAGGAAATTCAAGAGAAAAAGTTAAAGAGCTTATTATTGCTAATTATGATATATAATTTAATTTAGGAAGGTATAATACATGATAAATAGAAATTTTAATGATTGGTTATCAAGCTTTAGGGAGAGTATATCAGATTATAAATATTATGTTGATTTTAAAAAAGTATATAAAAATGTCGATAATTTAAAAATTGAATTAAATATTTTGAATTCATTAATTGGTTCTAAAAATATAAAAAAAGACTTTGATTTTTTAATTAGAAAATATCCAGAAATAATAAAATGTATCCCTATTTTACTTGCTGTAAGAACAAATGAAATATATTGTCAAGATGAAAATGGGCAAAAAAAGTTTGATTTTAATAGTCCTTTAAAAGTTCATGAATACGAAACATATTCATATTTTATGGAACAAACAGGACTTTTTGATTTAATTTCAAATCATATTATAAATAATCTTTTTGATTATATAACAGGGGTTGAAACAGGATTAGATACCAATGGTAGAAAAAATCGTGGTGGAACTCTTATGGAAAATTTAGTAGAAAAATTCATACAAAAAACAGGTTTTATTAAAAATATTAATTATTTTAAAGAAATGTATATTCATGAAATAACAGAAAAATGGGGTATAGATTTATCTGCAATATCTAATAAAGGCAAAGCTGAAAAGAGATTTGATTATGTAATTAAAACGGATAAAATGATATATGCTATAGAAACGAATTTTTATAGAGCCAGTGGTAGTAAATTAAATGAAACTGCAAGAAGTTATAAAACAATTTCACTTGAGTCAAAAGATATAAATGGATTTACATTTATTTGGATAACAGATGGAACAGGTTGGATCAGTGCTAGAAATAATCTTGAAGAAACATTTGATATAATGGAGCATATTTATAATATAAAAGATTTAGAAAATAATATATTAGAAGAAATAGTTAAATAATATATGCGAGGGATTTAATGAAAAAATGCAATATAAAAGAATATGAACCACAAAATTTTGAGTTGGAAATGACAACACATTGGTCTTTTCCTGTAAGAGGTAAATGGGCTACACATGATTCAAAATATAGAGGCAATTGGTCTCCATATATACCTAGAAACATTATTTTAAGATACTCTAATGAAAATGACTTAATACTTGACCAATTTGTAGGTGGTGGTACAACTCTTGTTGAGGCTAAACTTTTAAATCGTAATATAATAGGAGTTGATGTAAATGATAACTCTATAAATTTGTGCAAAGAGAAGATAGATTTTAAATATGAAAATTCAAATTCTGAAATACATTTACATAAAGGAGATGCTAGAAATTTAGAATTTATACAAAATGAAACTATAGATTTAATTTGTACACATCCGCCATATGCCAATATAATACAATATAGTTCAGATATAGAAGACGATATTTCTAGACTTAAAATAAAAGATTTTTTAATTGAAATGGAAAGTGTAGCCAACGAATGTTATAGAGTTTTAAAAAAAGATAAATTTTGTGCTATCCTTATAGGAGATACAAGGCAAAAAGGACATATGATACCTTTAGCTTTTGAAGTAATGAATGTATTTATAAAATCAGGATTTAAAATTAAAGAAACGATTATAAAAGAACAACACAATTGTAGAGCAACAGGCTATTGGAAAACAAATAGTATAAAATATAATTTTTTATTAATAGCACATGAATATTTATTTGTTTTTAGAAAATAAAAAAATAGGAGATTTATAGTTTTAACTATGATCTCCTATTTTAGTTAATTATTATAATTTACAATTTCTTAAGTTTTTTTCAACTAATTTGAATAAAGTTTTAACATGTATACCTGTTGCACCTTCTGGTAAATATCCATATGATTTAGATAAGAATGCTGTACCAGCAATATCTAAATGTACCCATGGTAAGTTATTTACAAATTCTCCAACAAACATACCAGCTGTTATAGTACCTGCAAGTCTACCACCAGTATTCTTTATATCAGCAACTCTAGATCTATTTTGTTTTCCAAATAATGGATCTATTGGTAATTGCCATATTTTTTCTCCAGCTTCAACTGATGCAGATTTAACTTCATCAAAGAAAGCTTGATTATTAGTAACACTTCCAGTATAAACTTCACCTAAAGCGATTAAACAAGCTCCTGTTAAAGTAGCTAGGTCAATAATTCTAGTTGCGTTCATAACAGTTGCTGCATAATATACAGCGTCTGCAAGTGTAAGTCTTCCTTCAGCGTCAGTATTATCAACTTCTATTGATTTTCCTGAAAGAGAACCAATTATATCCCCAGGTTTATAAGCATGTCCTGATAAAGCGTTTTCACAGGCAGCAACAACACCAACTACATTAGATTTTAATTTAGCAGATGCTATAGCACGTATTGAACCAATTACAGTTGCAGCTCCCCCCATATCACAGAACATAGTTTTCATACCGTCACTTGGCTTGATTGAATAACCCCCTGAATCATATGTTATACCTTTACCAACAAGACCTAATTTTTCAGTATTTTCAGGATCTCCATTGTATTCCATTACTATTAATCTTGGATCGTTATCTGAACCTTTACCTACTGATAAGAATGATAATAATCCCATTTCTTCAATTTGTTTTTTATCGTATATGCTTACTTTAACTCCAAGTGGTGTTAAAATGTCATATGCATTTTGTGCAAGAGTTTCTGGATAGATGTAGTTTGATGGTAAGTTTACTAAATCTCTTGTTATAAATATAGAATCGATTAATATTTTAGCTTCTTCAATACCTTCTTTAGCTCTTTCAAATTTTTCTTCAGGAACCTTAGCAACATAATTAACTGTTAATTCTGCTTTTTCTTCTTTGTCTGACATAAATCTATCAAATTTGTATTCAGCTTGCATAAGTCCTTCAGCTATTGCACTTGCTGTTTTTTTGATGCATAAACCATTTATTCTAGGAACTTCAATTTCAACTTCATATATTTTTTTAGCCATTAATTCCTTAGCTAGTAAGAAGAAAGCTTCACGTGCTTTATCTAAAGTGAATTCACTTTCAACACCAAGCCCTAAATAAATAGCATTTTCATAACTATTTACATATAACTCATTTAATTTTCCGCTGTAAAGTCCTTTTTCTTTTAGATGATTAAAGATATTGCATTCTACATCTTGACCTTCAAATACTAAATGTACGAATGCTCCTCCTTTTCCATTTAAAACAATTTTCATATTATTCCTCCTATATATTATTATTAAATTATGATTGATTATTTATAACTTTTTCTACAATGTTTCTAGCATGGTCACATATTCTTGTGAAGTGACTTATAATATCAACATAATATAGACCAGCTTTTATTTGACATATTCCTTCATTCATTCTTTCAATATGTTTTTTTCTAATTTTCTTTTCATATTCATAGATTCTATGATGATAATCAAGAGCTTCGATTGCTTTTATCTTGTCGTTTTCATTTAAAGCTTCATATGTTAATGATAGCATTTCTTTTGTTATTTTGCTAAGTATTGATACTTCATATTGAGCATCATCTGAAAAATTTAAATTCTTTTTAACTTGATAATTAACATCTTTTACTATTCCTGCAGCATGATCTCCTATTCTTTCAATATCACGTGTTAAATCAAGTAGGCTTGAACCAATTTCTCCTTCATTTGTAGATAAATGTTCTCTAAATAATTGTGTTAGATATTTTGTAATTTCTTGGTCTAATTCGTTTAACTCTTCTTCTTTTCTTTCAACTTTAGTACTTAATTTTTCGTCTCTTGTTTGAAAATATTCAAAAGCTAAATCAAAGTTTCTATTTGCTTTACTTAACATAACGCATATTTCTTTTTTAGCTTGTCCTAGAGCAACTGACGGAGCTTTTCTTATTAATAATTCATCTAAATATTCCGGCTTATATGTAATTTCTTCATCTGACATAGGGAAAATTTTAGTAACAACATAAGCTAATGCACCAATAAATGGAAATTGTAATACAGTGTTAGCTACGTTAAATATACCATGTGCAAATGCAATTGTCATCTTTGGAGGCAATTTGAAAAAGCTTTCCATTAAAAACATAAATTTTGTAAAAGGTGCTAAGAATATTAAGAATATTACAGCTCCAATTACGTTAAATAATATGTGTGAAAACGCTACTCTTTTTGCAGCAGTTGATGCACCAATACATGCAAGTATAGCTGTTATTGTAGTACCTATATTATCTCCGAAAAGTACAGGTAAAGTAGCTTTTAAAGTTATTAAATTATCAGCGTATAGATTTTGTAATATACCTATAGTTGCTGAAGACGCTTGAATTAGCATAGTAAGTGTTGTCCCTATAAATACACCTAAAATTGAATTTTGACCTAATTTTAACATTAGTTCAGTAAACCAAGGCTCATTTTTTAGTGGTGACATTGCAGAAGCCATAAGACTTAATGCGTAGAAAATACCACCAAAACCGTAAAGTATTCTACCTGCATTATTTAAAACTTGTTTTTTTGTAAAGAAAAGTAATGCAGCTCCGATAAATACTATAGGTAAGGCATAACGTGACAGATTAAACCCAATAATAAAGGTTGTAAGTGTAGTCCCAATATTTGCACCCATTATTATACCGATTGCCTGTCTTAAAGTTAATAGCCCAGCTCCTACTAAACCAACAGTAATAACTGTTGTTCCAGAACTTGACTGTATAAGAATAGTTACAAAAATACCTGTAAGCACTCCTAAAAATGGGTTAGTAGTATATTTGTCTAGTATATATCTTAATTTTTCGCCGGCAGACAATTGTAAACCGTCACCCATATATTTAATACTGAATAAAAATAAACCTAATCCACCTAAAAATTGAAAAAGGATATTATTATAGCTCGCCAAAAAAAGACCTCCTTAAAAATCAGTTAAGTTAAATATATTTTACACTATTTTCATTATGTTATCTAGTAGTAATATATTTTTATTTACTGTTATATTTATTCATTAATTTTTCAGTAGACATTCCATTTAAAACATCTTTTACTAAATTTACAATATCATCTTTTCTACTATCTAATATTTCCTCTTCTTGTTTTGAAAAATTTCCTAAAACGTGAGAAATTGCATTTTCTTTTTTTGCACCTATACCTATTCTAATTCTAGTAAATTTATCACCACAATGACTTATTATAGATTTTATACCATTATGCCCACCGGCACTTCCTTTTTCCCTTATTCTTATACGACCAACTTCTAAGTCCATATCATCATAGATTACATATAAATCAGATACATCTATTTTGTAATATTTCATAATCATTGATATTGCAAAACCGCTATCATTCATATATGTTTGTGGTTTTTGAAAAAAAGCATTTTCAGTCTTGATATATTCAGAATTAAAATCGTTTCTAACATTTTCTTTAATATCTAGTCGTTTAATAATCTCATCAATAAAGATAAAACCTATATTATGCCTAGTATTCTTATATTTTTCTCCTGGGTTTCCTAGTCCAACTATTAATTTCATTTAAAACTGCATGAAACAGTAATTTATACTGTAACTTGCTATTCCCCCTTTGTACTTCATATTTTTAGCTATATATTATATAGATAGATTATATATAAAAAAATAAAAAAAATAAATAGGAAATTAAAAGCGATAATGAAGTGACGAAAAATAAAAAGGTAAACTATAATGCAATAAAAATACAATATATAGGATAAAAAATGAAAATTTATACATAGATAATGTGTTGAAAAAATAAAATAAAAAAATAATAAAAAAAGTAGTTGACAAAGGAGTTAAAGTTTGTTAATATATATTTTGTCAACCGATAGGAAGACAAGGACAATGAGAGAATAAATAAAAAGCAAACAAGATGTTAAGAAAAAGACAAAGGTGAAACGAACAAGGAAAAAATAAAGAATGAAGAGTTTGATCCTGGCTCAGGATAAACGCTGACAGAATGCTTAACACATGCAAGTCGATGACTAAGTATAGCTTGCTATACAAGGTCATGGCGGACGGGTGAGTAACGTGTAAAGAACTTACCTTATAGACTGGGATAACAGATAGAAATGTCTGATAATACTAGATACTATTACACTGTGGCATCACAGAGTAATGAAAGAATACGCTATAAGAGAGCTTTGCATCCTATTAGCTAGTTGGTAAGGTAAAGGCTTACCAAGGCGATGATAGGTAGCCGGCCTGAGAGGGTGGACGGCCACAAGGGGACTGAGATACGGCCCTTACTCCTACGGGAGGCAGCAGTGGGGAATATTGGACAATGGAGGAAACTCTGATCCAGCAATTCTGTGTGTGTGAAGAAGGTCTTCGGATTGTAAAACACTTTTAGTTGGGAAGAAACAAATGACGGTACCAACAGAAGAAGCGACGGCTAAATACGTGCCAGCAGCCGCGGTAATACGTATGTCGCAAGCGTTATCCGGAATTATTGGGCTTAAAGGGCATCTAGGCGGTATAACAAGTTGAAGGTGAAAAGCTGTAGCTCAACTATAGTCTTGCCTACAAAACTGTAATACTAGAGTACTGGAAAGGTGGGTGGAACTACACGAGTAGAGGTGAAATTCGTAGATATGTGTAGGAATGCCGATGATGAAGATAACTCACTGGACAGAAACTGACGCTGAAGTGCGAAAGCTAGGGGAGCAAACAGGATTAGATACCCTGGTAGTCCTAGCTGTAAACGATGATTACTGGGTGTGGGGATGAGAAGTCTCTGTGCCGAAGCAAAAGCGATAAGTAATCCGCCTGGGGAGTACGTTCGCAAGAATGAAACTCAAAGGAATTGACGGGGGCCCGCACAAGTGGTGGAGCATGTGGTTTAATTCGACGCAACGCGAGGAACCTTACCAGACCTTGACATCGCCGGGAGGTCATAGAAGTATGACTGTGCCTTCGGGAACCGGTAGACAGGTGGTGCATGGCTGTCGACAGCTCGTGTTGTGAGATGTTGGGTTAAGTCCCGCAACGAGCGAAACCCCTATCATTAGTTGCCATCATTAAGTTGGGGACTCTAATGAAACTGCCTGCGAAGAGCAGGAGGAAGGTGGGGATGACGTCAAGTCATCATGCCCCTTATGGTCTGGGCTACACACGTGCTACAATGGGTAGTACAACGAGAAGCGATATGGCGACATAAAGCAAACCTTAAAAACTACTCTAAGTTCGGATTGAAGTCTGCAACTCGACTTCATGAAGTTGGAATCACTAGTAATCGCAAATCAGCAATGTTGCGGTGAATACGTTCTCGGGCCTTGTACACACCGCCCGTCACACCACGAGAGTTGTTTGCACCTGAAATTACTGGCCTAACCGTAAGGAGGGAGGTAATGAAGGTGTGAATAGTGATTGGGGTGAAGTCGTAACAAGGTATCCGTACCGGAAGGTGCGGATGGATCACCTCCTTTCTAAGGAGTATATAGACACTTTAACTATTGTTTGCTTTTATTCTTGAA
>CAUVEB010000004.1:0-121181 GCA_963550915.1 uncultured Leptotrichiaceae bacterium | reverse complement strand
CTGTATACGCCAACAATACTCACTCGTGGGGAAGATAGGTAGTCGCCAAGCTTAAATTTAAAAATGTGGTGATTATAGCTACAGGGATACACCTAGTTACATCTCGAACCTAGAAGTTAAGCCTGTATACGCCGAAGATACTTAGAAATGGGGAAAATAGGTAATCGCCATTTTTTTTATATATATTAATATTATTAGGGATTACTATGGATTTTGATAAAATTAAAGAATTTGATGATTTAGAAGATAAATATTATTTACATTATGATATGGATGCTTTTTTTGCTTCAATAGAGCAAAGAGATAATCCAAATCTAAGAAATATGCCTATAGCAATAGGTAATACTATTGTAACAACATGTAGCTATGAAGCTAGAAAATATGGTGTAAGATCAGCAATGCCAACATCAGAAGCTAAATTGCTTTGTCCAAAACTTAAGATTGTAAACTCAAGAGTACATTACTATTTTTTACAAGGATACAAAATACAACAATTTATTAAAAAATATTTTCCAAAGGCAAAGTTTGTTTCTTGTGACGAGGGCTTTATTGATATATCTAGCTATATTTCTGATAAAATGAAAAAATCTAATAATTTATCACACGAAGATGTGATTTATAGTTTTGCTATGAATTTTAAAAAAGTGATATATAACAAGTTTAAACTTACTTCATCGGTAGGTATAGGAAATAGCAGAGTTATGGCTAAAATTGCAAGTGAGATAAATAAGCCTAATGGTATTTATATTTTCTATAATAAAGAACAGTTTATGGACTATATTATAGACAAGAATTTAAAAGTATTCCCAGGTATTGGTAAAAAGACAATTGAAATATTAAATACCTTAAATATATATACAACTAGGCAACTTCTTGATATATCAAAGACTGATTTAATAAGTATACTAGGTGATAATAGAGGTAGAGGTATATACGATTTAATTCGTTGTAAATCTTCATATATGTATGATGAAGAGGATATTAGAAATAAGAAGACTTCTATAGGTAAAGAAAAGACATATTATCAGTATGCAACAGGTGATAATGATATACTAGCTGATATAAAGGAAATTGCTGATTATTTATCTGAAATAATAAAAAAAGATAGAATATATCCTAAGACACTTATTGTTAAAATAAGGTATGTTAATTTTAAGACTATTACTAAGTCTAAGACTTATGATAGTCCACTAAATGAAGAAAGCGATATATGTAAACTTGCGTATGACATATTAAATGTTATTGAAAATCATAACGATATAAGACTAGTTGGACTTACAATGACAAACTTTCATAAATCAAAAATAGATACTTTAAAATTATTCTAAAAAATAGTATTATGTAAATAGAAGATGTAATAGATTTTAGAAAGGAGTGAAAGTATTATGGATAATAACGAGAAAATGATATACGAATTATTAAACGAGTTAAATATAGAATATGAAAAACTTGAACATATTGCAATTACTTCTGTTAAGAATGCTCCAAAATTAAAAGGACAACAAGTAAAAAACTTAGTATTAAAAGCTAAAAAAAGTGGGAATATATATCTTGTAATATTACACGATGAAAAATCAGTTAATTTAACACAGTTAGCAGAATTACTTGGTGAAAAAAGACTATCTTTTGCAAATGATGATGAGCTAAGTAAATATCTTTCTTGTATTGCAGGAACAGTTACAGCTTTTGGTCTGGTATATGACAAAGAAAACAAGGTAAATGTAATTATTGATAGTGCTGTAGATAAAGAGCTTACAGTTGGATTTCATCCTTTTGTTAATACATCAACACTAAATATTAAATTTAGTGATTTTGAAAAATTTTTAAATTATGTAAATCATAAACCTACTTTTATTATGTTATAACTTATTGAAAGGATATTTTAAATATGGATTATTATAGAAAATTGATTATAAAAATACTAGAGCGAAGCTCTGTTGGTAGCGATGATAAAATACTTAAAAAATTAAAAAATAATTATGATTTAAGCCAAGATGATATGAGATATTTAGAAGAACTCCTTGAAAATATCTTGTAAAATAAAAATTCTTGAATTATAAAAGTTTATAAGGTAAAATATAATTAGTAATTCAATAGAATGAAAAGGAGAATAGAATGGAAAATTTAGGTAATATAATAATATCACCAAATGTGGTGAAAGATATTGTAATTGAAACATTAAAAGAAGTTGAAAATGTAAAAGGAATATCATCACAAAGTGGTAAAAATGAAATAGTTAGCTTTTTTAAGGGTAATGATAAAAAGAACCTAGAAGTTGAAATGGGAGAAACAGAATGCGTTGTTGACTTAGCAATAGCAGTTTCATATGGTTGTGAAATAAAAAAAGTTGCACTTGAAGTACAAAGGGTGTTATCAGAAAAAATAAATGAATTTACAGGTATAAGTGTTAGAGAGATTAATGTAACTATTGAACAAGTAGTTAAGGAAAGAGGTTAAAATATGTTTTTAATCATTTTATATATCATAAACACACTATTTGTAATGGGTCTTTTATCAGTTATATATTTTATTATCACAAATCCTAGAGTAATTACTATATTACTTACTAATTTTATTTTATTTTATAACGAAAAGATAGGACAAATAGTAGTATTTAATGTAATATTAATATATTTAGCACTTGTAATTATAGCTATATTAGAAAGATTGTTTAAAAAGCCAAAAAGTATAAAGATAACAAGTGATAATGGTAATGTTGAAATAACAGCAACTACATTAGAAACATTATCAAAAAATTATCTTGAAGAAAAAGAAATAATAAAATTTTCAAAAGTAAAAGTAAATACTAGCTTTAATAAGGCAAATATACTTACATATCTTGAATGTTACACAACAACAAACTTAAATGAAAAATTAGCAAATACAAAAAATGAATTAAGTGAATATATCTTTAAAATGACAGGAGTAAAGGTAAATAAGATTAATTTTAAAGTTACAAAGATTAATTCAGAAAAAATAGTAGAAACAACAAATATAACTAATCCAGAAATAATAGGTGATGATATAGCAAGTACATCTATAGTTCTTTAAAGGAGTACAAATGGAGCAAAGAGCATTAAGAAAAGAAATATTTAAAATTTTATTTGAACGTGAATTAATTGATGTAAATATTGAAAAAAGGATATCTGAATTTTTTCTAGAGCATAATCTATCAGAAAATAAGAAGGAATTTTTTTCAAGATATATTAATGAATATATTTTAAATGAAAATAAGATTGTAGAGAATATAAAGGAAAAACTTAATGGTTGGACTTTTGAAAGACTTGCAATTGTAGAAAAAGTTCTACTTAAAATGTCATTTTACGAGATTATAATCGCAGATAGAGGATATGAAATAGTAATAAATGAAGCCATAGAAATTGCTAAAATATATGGTGATGTTAAAAGTAAAGATTTCATAAATGGTATACTTGCAGGTCTTGTAAATAGTAAATAAATATATATTAGGGAAATTATGGAAGAAAAAATAATAAAATTTACAGATTATGATATAACATACAGTGAAGTTAATGAATATTATGTAAAATATAGTAGAATAATTATAGACTTAGGGGATTTAGAAATAAATCCCCAATTGTTAAATTACATGTTAAAACTTTATAGATTTTCAATTAATAATTCTTTTGAATTAATTTTTTTTATAACCAATGAAAAAACTTTAGATGCACTTGTAGATTTTAAAAAATATTTTAAGATATTTAAAGATTATAACGAATTTAAAAATATAAAAATATATACAAATTTTGAAGTTAAAATGTATATGAACAACGAATATATGAGAAATTTATTAAAAGATACGCTACTTAAGAATGGCTTTAGAATTAAAGAAAGAAGAGAAGTGAATTTTTTAAATAAAAAACATGATAGTAAATCAACGGATATTTATGTTGTAGATTATGATACATACAAGCAAGAAAAAATTAATGAAATAAAAAAAATAAAATCAAAAAATGAAAATGCTAATGTAATATTACTTGTAAATGCAAAATCAACAGAGGCAGCAATAAAGACTGTTGATATAGGTGTTGATAGTATAATTGAAAAACCTTTTAAAATGGATGATTTCTTAAAAATAGTAAAAAAATTAGCAGTTCAAACAAACTTAAAATTAGAAAATATAGAGCTAAATAATAAAGTAAAAGACCTATATACTAATCTTGAAAAAGAATTAAAACTTGCAAAAGATATACAACAAAGCATATTACCACCTAAAGAAGTTGAGTTTAATGGATATAAGATATCATACATTTTTTCACCTTCACAAGATATAGGTGGAGATTTTTTAGATATAATAAAATTAGATGAAGATAGAATAGGTGTAATTTTTGCTGATATTGCAGGTCATGGTATACCTGCTGCACTTCTTTCATCAATGTTAAATGCTTTTATTAAATCTGAAATTTTAAAATATGACAAGACAAATGATTTTCTTGAAAATTTAAACGAGAAGATAATAGATATATTCCCTAAAGGTAAGTTTGTATCTGTTTTTTACCTTATTATTAATACAAAAACACATGTGATGAATTACTGTAAATCATCACAAGAACCAGCCCTATATTTAGAAAATGAAAATGTAGTTGAACTTGAAACAAAAGGACAAGTACTAGGCATATTTTCAAAAAAATTATTTGCTAACATGGTAAGTTTTAATGAAAAACAGATAAATTTTAGTAAAAATGCAAAATTACTGTTATACACTGATGGTATAACAGAGGCATATGATAAAGATAATAATATATATGGTATTGATAAGTTAAAAAAGGTACTAATAGATAGTAAAGCTGATATAAACAAAATAAAAGAAAGTACAGCTAAATATAATATAGTAGATGATTTAACTTTACTTGTTATTAGTAGAAATTAAAATTGAGGTTTAAATTTATGAGAATAAAAAAAGTTTTTAATGTAAAAAATATGACTTGTAGTGCTTGTAGTGCTAAGATAGAAGATATTTTAGAAAAAAATAATATAAGTGCAAAAGTTAATCTTTTATCTGAAAAATTGATAGTTGAATATGATAGTGACATATTGTCTGAAAATGATATAAAAAATATAGTTAGTAGTATTGGATATGAACTATATGAAACAACAATAGAAAATGATATTTCTGATAACAAGATGAATACAAATATTGCTTTAATTGGAATTTTAACTGCTATAGTTGTATTTTTAGCAATGGGTCATATGATAGGTATAAATATTAAGCTAAATAAATTAAATGCAACGATTCAAATTATATTAACAACAGTAATAATTTTTTTAGCAAGACTAATATTAAAAGACGGTATTAATAAAATAAGAAAAATAGCTTTTAATATGAATTCACTTATTGCAATTGGAGTTATATCATCATACCTATATAGCTCATACAATTTTTTTGTATCTAATTTACATAACCTATACTTTGAAGGAGTTTGTGTAATACTTTTTACAGTTTTATTAGGTAAAAAAATTGAAAGTAATTTAAAGAAAAAAACAAATGATGTTATAGAAGGTTTATCAAAACTAATACCTTCCACTTGCTATATACTAGTAAATGATAGTATAGTAAAAATTCTAACAAGTGATTTAAAAGTAGGAGATATACTAGTTTTAAAAGAAGGACAAATTTCAGTAGCAGACGGTAATATAATAAGTGGATATGCAAGTGTTGATGAAAGCTCAATAACTGGAGAGAGTAGGTATATATATAAGAGTGTGAATGATGAAATAATAGGTTCCACCCTTATAACAAGTGGTAACATTAATGTTAAAGTAACTAGAATAGGAAAAGATACAGTATTTTCTAAAATATTAAATATAGTTGAATTTGCAGGAGAAATAAAGCCACCTATAACTAAATATATAGATAAGATATCCCTTTATTTCGTTCCATTTATCATAATTATTGCTATTATCACAGGAATTAGTTGGTATATTATAACAAAAGATATATCAGTTGCAATTAATAATTTTGTTGTAGTTTTAGTTATAGCCTGCCCTTGTTCAATAGGACTTGCAACTCCTACATCAATAGTTGTAGCAGCAGGAGTACTTGCTAAAAATAATATACTGATAAAAGATGGTGTAGCACTTGAAAAAAGCTATAAAATAACAGATATTATTATGGATAAAACAGGAACTATTACTAGTGGTAAACCTAAGATTATGGATGTAATAATTGATGAAAAGTATAATAAAGAGCAGATATTAAATGATATATATAATATTGAAAAATATATAGAACATCCTCTATCAAAGGCAATAGTAACATATATTAATGAGAAAATTAAAGTAGAAGAAAAAGAGTTTAAAGTAAGAAACTTCCAAGGTATGGGTGTAATGTCTGATAAATACCTTATTGGAAATGAAATGTTAATGACAAAAAAATCTGTTGATATTAAAGGGCTAAATGATGAATATTTAAAATTTTCAAAAGAAGGTAAAACTGTTATATTCATTTCTTATGACAATAATTTAGCTGGACTTATTACACTTATTGATGATATAAAGGATACAAGTTATACTTTTATAAACAAAACAAGAAAAAATAAGATTGATTTTTCAATATTAACTGGAGATAATGAAAATACTGCTAGATATATTGCAAATAAATTAAATATTAAAAATGTAATATCGCAAGTATTACCATATGAAAAAAGTAGATATGTTGAAGCTAAACTATCAAAAGATAAGGTAGTGGCAATGGTAGGAGACGGTATAAATGACGCACCAGCACTATTAGTATCAGATATAGGTATTGCTGTTGGTAGTGGAGTTGATATAGCACTTAAAACTTGTGATGTAATACTTATGAAAAATGACTTAAATGATATTGATAAGTTAATAAAGATGAGTAGATATACTATGCTTAATATAAAAGAAAATCTATTTTGGGGATTTATATATAATTTATTTGGTGTAATAATAGCAACAGGAGTTACAAGTATAAGAATAACTCCAATGATGGCATCAATTTTTATGATGTTAAGCTCAATATCAGTATTAACAAATGCTATAAGATTAAAGTATAAAAAAATATAAGTTTAAATATTTTAGGAGGTATCGTGGAACAAAAAAATAAGATTTTAATTGTGGATTTTGGATCACAATATAGTCAAATAATAGCTAGAAGAATAAGAGAATTACAAGTATATTGTGAAATAGTTGAAAAATTAGAAGTCAGTGATATTACAGAAAATGTAAAAGGTGTAATATTATCAGGAGGTCCAGCTTCTGTTTATGAAAAAGATTCTCCTACAATTGATAAAAAAATATTTGATATAGAAACACCTGTTTTAGGTATTTGCTATGGTATGCAACTTATTACACATTTAAATGGTGGTAAGGTTGAAAAAGCAAAGAAAAGAGAATTTGGTAAAGCAGTATTAGAGATAATTGATACAGAAAATCCTCTATTTAGTGGAGTATCAAAAAATTCAAATATTTGGATGAGTCATGGAGACCATATTACAGAAATTGCTTGTGGATATAGACAAATTGCTAAAACAAGTTCATCAAATGCAGCTATTACAAATGATAAAGGTATATATGCACTACAATTTCATCCTGAAGTATATCACTCTGAAGAAGGAATGAAAATAATTTCAAATTTTGTATTTAATATATGTAAATGTGAAAAAAACTGGAAACTTGATAATTTTATTGATGAAAAAATAGAGCAAATAAAAAATACAGTTGGTAATAAAAAAGTTATGTTAGGTTTATCTGGTGGAGTTGATTCATCAGTTGCAGCAGTTTTAATAAATAAGGCTATAGGTAAAAATCTTACTTGTGTATTTGTTGATACAGGTCTTTTAAGAAAAGATGAAGCAAAAAAAGTAAAAGACTTATATGGTAAATTTTATGATATGAATATCATATTCGTTGATGCTAAAAAAAGGTTTCTTGATAAATTAAAGAATGTTGTAGATCCTGAACAAAAAAGAAAAATAATAGGACATGAATTTATAGAAGTATTTAGAGATGAAAAAAGAAAACTAAAAAAAGATGGGGATGTTGAATTTTTAGCACAAGGAACTATATATCCTGATATAATTGAATCAAAGTCTGTAAAAGGACCTTCTCATACTATAAAATCACATCATAATGTTGGTGGACTTCCTGAAGATCTTGAGTTTGAAATACTTGAACCTTTAAAAGAATTATTTAAAGATGAAGTTAGAAGACTTGGTGCTAAACTTGGAATGCCAAGTGAAAGTATAAATCGTCATCCATTTCCAGGACCTGGACTTGGTATAAGAGTACTTGAGGAAGTAACTGAAGATAAGGTAAGAATACTACAAGAAGCTGATGATATTTTTATTGAAGAATTAATAGAAAATGACCTGTATGACAAAGTAAGCCAAGCTTTTGTTGCAATTTTCCCTGTTAAATCAGTTGGTGTTATGGGAGATAAAAGAACATATGAGTACATTGCAAGTGTAAGAGCAGTTATTACTGAAGATTTTATGACTGCAACTTGGGCACATCTACCATACGAATTTTTAGAAAAAGTATCAAATAGAATATTGAATGAAGTACCTGGTATAAATAGAGTTGTTTATGATATTAGTAGTAAGCCTGCTAGTACTATTGAGTATGAGTGATTAAAAAAGCTATAAATCCTTATAAATAGATCATTTGCACTTTTTATGCTTGCAAAATGCTTGCAGATTTTTATTGGTAAATCATATTGTTTAATTTTATCACTTAGGATGTGATAGGTATTTTTGGTAATGTTATATATTACGATGATAAAAAAATATCAGAATATTGTTCTGTAATACTTGGACAACAAAGTTTAAAGGTCAAGGAATACGAAGTTCAAAGTGACAAATTTACTAAACTGGATTTAAAAATTATTGCAGGAGATTTAAAAGGTCCTAAAAAATATACAGCAGAAGTTCAAGAAAGTCTTCTGTACAATTGTGATAATTTTGAAAAGTTGCTTTACGATGGAGATGATTTTTTTTGATTTTACGACAAAAAAATTTAATATCAAAACAATTGGGAGAGGTAGTATTATTAAATTTAATGGGTATATGTTTGTTCCACAAAAATTTGACAAATTTTCGTGGGAACAAAAGAGGATAAAAGAGGTAGTAAAGCATATTCAAATCTGTATCAGCAAAAGAGGGCATTATGAGGGTTATCTCAAAAATCCCAATGATAAAATTTATATGATGATGAATCGAAAAGACGTAGAAGTTTATCAAAAATCCTATGAGGAAATAGATATTTTTCTTAAGTAATTTCCGCACTTGAGACATGTGGTGTTGGAGGAATTAAAGACAAAATCAAGTAAAAATCTTTTCAGAATATTGAACGAGCATTCCAAGAATTTATAAGCTAAACAAGAGGAGATTATGAAGAAACATAATTCATTATCAGCAAAGTATGATGAATTGTAGCAACTGAAAAATAATATGAATAACATATGGGTAACGAAAAAACTCTGGAAATGCAACCTAAAAAAAGCATTATTAAACAAATCGGTGATATGAGTGAAAGAGGACAAAAAGCATGAAACAAAAAGGTAAAAAATAGAGAGAATGAAAGATAACACCGGATTTTATTTTAAAAGAAAATATGCTATAATATTGTCTAGAATTTCTATGTGAACAAATAGGAAAGAGGAGTGTTATGAAATTTTCATACAATAAACTATGGAAATTGTTAATCGATAGGGATATGAATAAAGGAGATTTACAAAAGTTAATAGAAACTGGACCGTCTACAATTTCAAGAATGGGACGTAATGAGCCTGTAAGACTTGAGATTTTAGGTAGAATATGTCAGAAGTTGGATTGCAATATAGAAGACATTATTGAATATGAAAGAGGAAGAAAAGATGTATAAATCTATTGATTTATTCGCAGGGATTGGAGGAATAAGGCTTGGTTTCGATCAGGCGTTCAAAGATGATATTAAAACAGTTTTTGTAAGTGAATGGGATGAAAAAGCTGTTGAAACTTATAAAGCTAATTTTAATGATAGTGTTGATGTAGTCGGAGATATTACCAAAATTGATGAAAAGGAAATCCCAGAGCATGACATATTGCTTGCAGGATTTCCTTGCCAAGCCTTTTCACTTGCAGGACAAAAAAGAGGCTTTGAAGATGCAAGAGGTACGTTATTTTTTGATGTAGCAAGGATTATTAAATATCATAAACCGAAGGTTGTATTTTGTGAAAATGTAAAGAATCTTGTTAACCATGACAGAGGTCGCACATTTAATGTTATAAAAATTATTTTAGAGGATTTGGGATACACTGTATTTTACAGAATATTGAACAGTAAGAATTTCGGTGTTCCACAAAATAGGGAGAGGATTTACATTGTCGGATTCAGGAAAGATATAGCACCTAAAAGATTTATATTCCCTGAAAAAACAGATGATACAAAAGTTATAAAAGATATTGTTGAAGAGAAGGAAGTGTCTTCAAAATATTATTTATCTACAGCTTATCTGGCATCGTTAAAAAGGCACAAAGAAAGGCATGTTTCAAAGGGAAACGGCTTCGGATATGAAATCAGAAAAGCGACTTCCGTGGCGGGAGCTATTGTGTGCGGCGGAATGGGAAGAGAGAGAAATCTTATCATAGACGAGCGTTTGACGGACTTTACTCCAGTGACTCATATTAAAGGTGAGGTCAATCGGTAATACATTCGCAAAATTACTCCGAGAGAATGGGCAAGACTTCAAGGTTTTCCCGATGAATTTAAATTGCCAGTTGCGGATACACATTTATATAAACAGTTTGGAAACTCGGTAACGGTTCCCGTCATACGTGCAATTGCCGAACAGATCAAATCGTACCTTGAAAAGGAAAAGCTGGAAATTAAACCAAGAGAGGAATCATATAAACAGATTGCTATTGCATGGAGGTAGTGTTAATGCTTACAGGGAATAAAGGAGAATGGTCGGAAATATATGTTTTATTAAGACTTTTGGCTGACGGGAAGATATATGCAGCCGACAGTGAATTGAACAAATTGGAGAATATGTAATTTCCTATCATTAAGATAATAAGAGAAGAGAACAAAGGTGAAATCAAGGAATATGCTACAGGAGAGATCATATCCATATACATTAACGGTTCAAAAGTGAAAGAATTACCTGCGACCGAGTTTGAAACTCAGTCCGAACTTCTGTTAAATAAAATCAACTCTAAAACTTCAAAAGGAGCATTTTCTGTAGAAAAAACGCAGAATTTTATGGATAAAATTTTGTGCTATAAGTTGTCGGCACCTGCAACGGACAAAAGCGATATTACAATAAAAATAATCGATATAAATACCGGATACAGCCCTACGGTAGGATTTTTCATAAAATCGGAATTGGGTTCTTCCCCTACTCTGTTAAATGCCCGAAAAACTACAAACTTTACTTATAAAATCATCCACAGTTATCTCGACTTGGTTCGAGAAGCAAATGAAATATATATCGTATCGGCGGGTAAAAATCACACAGATGTCAGAGGACGTATCAATAAAATAATCGAGGAGAATGGAATCCTTAAATATTGGAAAATGAACAATCAAATTTTTGAGGACAATTTGGTGTTGATTGACAGCAATATGGATAAAATTATTGGTGAAACTCTTTTATATTTTTATAAAGACGGAATCAGTAATTGTTATGAGATGGTTGAAAAACTTGAACAGGAAAATCCTATGAACTACGGCAATGTAAATGCTTATAAGTATAAGTTCAAGAAATTCTTGACAGCTGTAGCATTGGGAATGAAGCCTGCTACAGTTTGGGACGGTTTAGACGAGGCTACAGGAGGATACATTGTAGTTACAAAGGAAGGCAATGTTCTTGCATATCATATATATAACAGAAATTACTTTGAAGAATATTTGCTGAAGAATACAAAATATGAGACAGCATCCACATCAAGGCATGATTTCGGGGAAGTATACAGTGAAAACGGAGAAGATTTTATAAAACTTAATTTACAGGTGAGATTCAGATAATGAAGAAAAATAAGACTATGACCAGAAGTGAAAACATGGCAAGAGTTAAAAGCAAAAACACAAAGCCTGAAATTTTTTTGATAAAACTTTTGTGGCATAAGGGATTCAGATATAGGGTGAATTATAAGAATTTACTGGGAAGCCCCGATATCTATTTGCCTAAACATAAGACAGCTATTTTTGTAAACAGATGTTTCTGGCATATGCACGAAAACTGAAAATACTCATCTATTCCAAAGAACAATCATGAGTTTTGGAAAAATGAGCTTGAAGGAAATGTTGAAAGAAATAAGAAAAACTATGCTAAACTTGAAAGTATGGGCATTAAAGTGATAGTGGTTTGGGGATGTGAAATTAAGGAAATGCTGAAAGATCAGGTATCAGCAGTCGAGAGAGTAGATAATCTTATAAATGAGATTATAAATGAGTGACTTTATTAGGTATTATTTTGTAAAATAGATATCTAATTGAATGAAAATGTTATGAAGCAGGTTTAAATGAAGGAGTAATGATAAAGGTTGATGAATTAGCAAATTCATTGTAAGAGTGTTTTGATAGTGGAGTGAAAAAAGTATTGTTACCAATGACTTTTGCTTCAGATATCGCTGATATTCCATTAGATTTAATCGGAAGTTTTAATATTATTTTTTACAGTAGTGCCGAAGATGCAGTGTTTAAGGCATTAGGTGTAGAGTAAATTTGAAAGGTGGTGATGTAATGTCATATGAAGTAAGATCGTCAGAAAAGCTTAGAAAATCTGCTGCAGATAATGAAACAAAAGCATTGCTGTATTTGATGAATTATCGTGAGGATAGTACAAAAATGCACTTTTTTGTTGTTGATTTTTTCAATGACATTACTGGGATGGATAGTGCTGCAAGAAAACTGTGGGATGTTCAGTCAAAAGCATCGAAAACAGGTAGTGCAAAAACTATTGGGAGAGAGTTAGTTACGCTCTACAAAAATTATGTAAGTGATTTGCAATTTATTGAATATATTATTTTTTTTGGGTGGCGTACCTAATACTTTTAGAAAAGACCCTACACAGTCAGTATTTACAATAAACAATGTAAATGATTCTGCATTAAAGAGTATAAAATCCGGATTGGTTGATGAATGCGATAAAAAGGAATATATATCTGCTTCTGAAATTGATGATGGTAAAATAGAGAACTTTCTAAAAGTGGTGTGGTTCGTAATTGATGATGAAAAGCCAGAGGATTATATTAGAAAAATAATAGAAAAGCATCCAGCAATTATTCCACCTGACACGGCTCTGCTATCTATATTTAATGAAATTAGAAATAAGCAATCTGAAAAGAAAAATACATTAGTAGAGGGTGTTATTATTGATAAAGCAGATGAAGTATTATCATATGGCAGGCACCTAACGACAAATGAAATAAGGCTTTTGGTTATTCAAAGGATATTAAACACTGATCCGTTATCAGATGGTGTACCTATTCCTTTTTTAGAAATATATTCTAAATTTCCAGGTGAAGGTGCAAAAGATATGCTAGATAAGTGTAAAGCTTCTTTATGTAGAGCGTTATTTAATAAATCAGCTGCACAGGGTTTTTGGTCATTATTTGACAAAATATATTCTCTCATTATCGAAAAGCCAAAGGCAACTATTGATTACATATATAATGAAATTGATGATGAAATAATTGAGCAATGTCCTGACTGTGATGCACTATCTATTAAATATTTCATTGCAAAAACTAAGGAGGGAATTCAAAAATGATAATTAAAACTGTTGCTTTGGGAAATAATGAAGAATCATATATAGAAAAAAGAATTTCCGATGGAGTAAATATCATTTTAAGTGATGATAATAATAAGGGGAAAACCATTTTAATACAATCAATGTTTTATGCTATTGGTAATAATCCAATATTCCCTGACTCATTTGATTACAAAAACTATTATTATTACTTGAAATTTGAACATAATGATAAGGATTATGAGATTATCAGAAAAGGTGATTCGTTTATTATTCAAACTGATGATGCATTACATATGCTTGATGGTATCTCGGAACTGAAACGTTATTGGACAAAAAAAATATTTGACCTACCAGAATTTCAATTTCAAGGGAAACAACATTTATCAGATATGGAGCTGTTTGTTCAATTGTTTTTCGTTGGTCAAGATGCCAAAAACACATCAACCATTTTTAATTCTGGATATTACCATAAAGATGATTTCAAAAATATGTTATTATCCTATTCTGGCGTGTCAGTTGAAAACATTTCTTCTGATGATGAACGTCGAATTAAAAGAGAGTTAGAGACATTACGAGCTGCAAGAAAAGATAAAATTGACTTATCTGATTTTTATAAAAGCCATTCAGCTGCAACAGAGTATATCAGTCATATTAAGGATATGGATGCTTTTAACCAAAAAGTTGCTGATATGGAAAGCATAACGGAGAAAATATTAGAAATAAAAAAAGTTCGAAGTAAATCTGCTTCAAAAAGAGCCCTTTGGAATTCGACATTAAAAGAACTTAATTCATTAAATCGTAATATTGAGGTCGGTGAATTAAGATGTATGGATTGTGATTCTACAAACATTGCATATAAAGGACAAGGTAAAGATTCCTATTCATTTGATGTATCCACGGCGGAAATGAGAAAACACATCATAAATTCTATAAAGGAAAAAATTGCTAATTTTAGTGAAGATATATCTCGTTATGATGCTGAGATTGAAAAATATCAAATAGAATTGAATCGTGTTATGGAAGAAGATGATGTTACGATAGAAAATATTGTTGCTTTCAAGTCAGGGTTTAAAAGCGCTGAAGAAATAGATTCAGCAATAACAGAAATAGATAATAAAATTACTGAACTTCAAGGAGAATTAGACACTGGAGCTAAAGTTTCAGAAGAAGCAAATAAAAAAAGACAGGAATTTTTCCAAAAATTTATGGAAGATATGAACGCAATAATTAATGTTATTGAAGGAACAACTTATAAAAATTACAATGATATTTTTACTAAAAGAGGTTTTGTTATATCTGGAAGCGAAGAAACAGTTTTTTATATATCTAAATTATTAGCCATAGTCAATGCTATTAAACATGAATGTCCGATAGTAATGGACTCATTTAGAGCAGAAGATTTATCAACAGAAAAGGAAAATCGTGCATTGCATTTATTCCTTGAGTTGGATAAACAGTGTATTCTTACGACCACCATTAAAAAAGAAGAAAAAGGAAAATATGATAGTTTCCCCAAAATAAATATTGTTGATTATACAGAACATACTACAAACAAATTGTTGAGTCCTGATTATAACGACGAATTTATATCAATATTAGGAGCTATGAACGTTCTTCTGAAATAATTGCAAGATATGAATAGTATGGGAAGATGGTAAAATGAAAACAAAACCAAGAGTTTTGTATATCTTAAAGATATTACAGGAACGAACAGGCGTGTAACATTCTCTATCAACAAATTAACTTATTTAGATATTGTATAGCTTTAGTTAAGATGCAACCACACTTACATATTATATGGAATCGTTCAGGTTAAAGACTACTGTTTCAGCAATTTCCGTTTTCTATAGTTGGGTATTTGGATTTGCGGATAAAGTTCAGAACCTATGTCTGAAAGAGTCAAAGAAGAATATAAACATATGATTCTGAATATAATTGAAATCCTAGAGTAATTTTAGCAATAGTTACAAATTGAATAATTGTAGATTATATAATTAGGAGATAATTTATATGCGAGAAATAAAAGGAATAAAACTAACCAGGGAATTAAGAGAGCATGTTGAAAAACATATAGGTGAAAATATAAATGGGAAAATATAGGAACCAAAGAAATTTCTGAAACAGAAGGTTATTATATATCAACATATAGAGATTTAGTGGAGCAAGTCGCAAATTTATCATATATAAATAAAGATTATCTTTTGTTTTTTAGGGGACAAACGCACGATTATAAGAAAGTAAACAGTAGAAAATCTACTTTTTATCCTACAATATATAGAGGATATTTACCAGAAGAAGAATTAAAGTATAGTTTTGATAAATTAAACATTGCCAGCGAAAAATTAGTAAAGTTATTTAAAAAAAATGAGATCTATGGTATTAACGAATTAAAACGTAAGAAATATATACAATGGAGTATTTTACAACACTATGAAGTTACAGATACTCCACTAATAGATATTACACAATCACTAAAAGTTGCGTGTTCATTTGCTCAATTGGATGAAAAAAGCAGAGAGGCATTTGTTTATGTATTTGGATTGCCATATTATATAAATAGAATTTCTCATAATTCTGAGCAAGATTTAGTAAATATAAGACTTTTAAGTATTAGCCCACCAAAAGCACTTAGACCATATTTTCAGGAGGGATTTCTAATAAGTACTGAGATATAACATATAAATATGAGAAAAAAGAAGAACTTGATTTAAATAATAGATTAATAGCTAAATTTAAAATTCCTAATGACTCGAGTTTTTTGGGAGAGTCATTTAACAAAATACCTAAAGACGCTCTTTATCCTTCTAATGATGATATGGAGAAAATTTGCAACAAAATAAAAGTTGATATAAATATTAAAATTCTTGCCATTTTGTTAAGTAGTGAAAGAGAAAGTTATTTAGCACAAGATATAATTAGCATACATCAGAAAAAAATTGATAAAGATAGATTTGTTTATTTTTCAACAAGTGTTCGAATTGATAAGTATATAGCAAAAGAACAAAATTATTTGCTCTTGTATAATAAAAAAAATTTTATGTATCTGTAAAATTTAGAGCTACATTGAGAAGAGTAATGATAAAAAATATACTCCAGAAGATTCTGATAGATATTCTCCTAAAGAATTTTTTGGAAAAAAGGAAAAGCATTGGTTTTTAATTAGTGAAATTGATAACTTAAATATAAATGATAATGATAAAGAAAAATTAAAAAATTTTAGGTTTGTTAATAAAAGAGTTGATAAAAATGTATATGAATATATTGAAAAGAGTGGAAGATTACAACCTTTTTATCTAGAGGGGTGGATTGACTAAATTACAATGGTATATGAAGTAATTTTGAAGTATTTTGGGCTAAAAACACCTATAAAATCAGCTGAATTATAGAATGGGCACAAATGGGAATATTGCAAATGCATATTTTGTAACGTGTAGCAGGCTTCATATGAAGAGTATGAGTAAAACAAATTTTAATAAGAATTTGTAGAGGGATAAAAAATGAAACCATGGAGTAAACTTCAAAAACAATTATACTTATTAATAGATCCTAGTATTGATTTTCAGATACATTGTAATGCATATCGAATGAAAAGTCAGCGTGGAACTACTTCACTTCCTAGATACTGGATTGTTTTGAATAAAGAAATAATATTTGACTACCCAAAAGACTTTTTAAGTAATTTAATACCAAGGGAAGGTAGTAGAGAACTACGTCCAATAGGAACTTCTACTTGGTTATTGAATAGTGATTTAACTGTAAAAGATTTGTATCCATATTATACAGAAGTTCAAGATATTTCTTGTGTGATTAGAGAGTATATTTATACACCAGTTAATGAACTGTTTGGTAAGACTTTTGAAAATGATAAATGGGGACTAACAGATATTTTAAAAGCTGCAGATAAAAGATTAGGAAAAAATAAATTAATACAGATAAAACAAGAAACTTCAAGCTCAAATGTGTTAAAAGTAATTATAGCTAGAGGAATATAGATTATAATATGACAAAGTAAGAAAAAGTAGTTTAGACTGCAAAAAAATAATCACCCAAAGAATTGTTTTGAGGGTGATTTTTTGTATTTTTAAATCAAATGAAAATATCTTGCTAAAATTATACTATATCCAATTATAAAAAATTCAACGAATATTAAATATGCTGTAAATAATAGATTAAAAAAATCTAACCAATCTTTTATAGAATTAGAATAAGATGATTTTAATATCTTCTTTCTAAAATATTCCTCAATAGGTATATTAACTACTCCAATGCATATAACCAAAAAGGGAAGCATTCCTAAAATACTTATTCCTTTATAATTATACTTATAAGCAGTAATTATCCATTTAGCTGAGAATATCCAAGCTAAAATAATTATTAAAATTCTTGTACTAAGTTTTAAACTTATTAATTTATGATAATAATTTTCTTCTTTTATTAACACAGATTCTTTGTTTCCAAAGCGTACAAGAAAAATAAGAGCTATTATACATAAAATGCCATAGAATAAAAATTTTATATCCATATAAAAACCTTCATTTCTTTAATTTGTTTTTTATATTTTATCATAGAAAATAATGATTTTATATATTTATTTGTAATTGGTAAATAAAATTCCATTCTATATTTTATAAATAACACAAATATGGTAAAATGAGATTACATTTAAGAGGTATTATATACTATCAAAGGAGAAAATTATGAAAGTATCAAAAGAATGGTTAGAACAATATGAACAAGTCAAAGATTTGTTAATATCACCAATAAATTTTTCTGAACTTTTTAAGAGTAAAGAAGTAAATGGTAATAAACTTTTTTTACTAAATATGGGCAAGGTAAAATTCACTACAAATGAGATTTTGGTAAGAGATCCTCTTGTTTGGCTTAGAAAAGAAGAAAAACCATATTTTACAAAGGTACCAACTGGAGAATATGATCTTGAGACATTAGTAGTTGAATTAGATGATGATGATTATAGATACGTTGCTAGTAGAGTAAAATTAAAAGATAAGGACTCTTTCGTATATCACCAAGCATTAGAAGGTGATGAGAATTTAGAAGATGTAGATAGTAATAGTATATTTGGATTTGGTGTAGATGCAGGACTTGCAACTATCGTTGATACAGATACAAGAGATGCATATTGTAAATTTGAAGCTGATTGGTATAAAGAAAATCCTAATGGAAATATTTATGATGATTTTTTTGCAGAAGAGTTTAGAAAAAATTATATTAAAAATCCTGAATTTCAAAGAGAAGGTGGAGACTGGATTAATTTTGAAATTCCAAATACTAAGTATTCTATACCTATGATTCAATCAGGATTTGGAGATGGATATTATCCTGTATATTTTGGTTATGATGAAATAGGAGAATTATGTGATATAGTCATAGAGTACATTTGTGTTGTAGATGAGGATGATGAATAGAAAAATGGTAAGTAAACAGATAGAAAAAAATAAAAGACAAGTAAAAAAATCAATTACATAAAATTCATAGGTTATATTATATAAGTATTAACATTGGGATTAAAATCGAGTTAAAATTTCAATAAAAATAAATTTTTAAATATTTAATATAAGTTTATAAATTATAATAAATATATAGTTTTAATATAAAAATTAAGCTAGGAACGAATCTAGCCTAATTTTTATGTGAATACATTAATTTATTCATGAAAGCACGAATATATTTAAATAATAATTTTTTGTAAGTTAAAATTAAAATAATTGAAATTGTAATAATCGTGATAACTCTATCAAGTCCTCTGATGATGAATTGGATCAATATAGGTATTTCCTGTACAGTTTCATATATTTGAGGTAAAATCATATAAAGTATATTGAATATGTAAATATTATACTTATCTACAATCGATATAAATATAAATAAAAAAACCAAGCCAATATTCATTATCAATTTAAACTTGTAAATATGATAATCTAATTCATCACAACTTAAATTACTGAAACGATTTCCAGGATATTTTTTATTTATAATTTTTATTATTTTTTCATATTCAGTAAGCTGATTAATTACTACTATCATTAAAGGAATTACTTCCCATTTGTTAATATCAAGCCAACCTAGTATAAATGATACAACTAATAAAATTATTATAACTACGATATCTTCTTTAATTAAATACTTAATTATATTTTTAATTAAACATATAAGAATAATAAGAATTGATATTTGCAATAATATATAAGTAATTACATGTATTATAATTTCATTATTAGAAAAATTATTTAAAAAAATATTAACGATTAAATTAATTAAAAAATAAATAATAATATTTGAAAATAATTTTCCAAAAATTAAATATAAAATATCAAATTCACTCGATTTTTCAACTTTGATCATATCATAAATATATTTTTTTAAAAATATATTTATTCGTATAATTATAGATGAAATTGCTAGAGATATTAGAAATATATAATTATTGTATGTGTTTAATCTGAAATTAAATGGCTTTAAAAATCCAAAAATTATAAATAATATTATCAAAAAATTACAATATACAAATAAATATAATTTCATTTTATTCTTTTTTTCATTCATTTTACATTTTCCCTTTCAATTTTTAAATTTTGATTTCTTTGAATAAGATAGATTTAAATCTTTCAATTTTAATCATATTTAATTTTTTGTATCAATTAATTAAAAATTATAAAAATATAGATTATTAAAAGTTACATCTGAGACTTCATTAATATTACATATAATATTCATGTTTTTTTACAATAAGCTAAATTAAGTAATATATATAAAAGTTGAAAGAATGTTTGATTTTATAAATTGATTAATATTCAGTGTTCTATTTCAATAGTCCTATTCTAAGTAATGCTAATACATTTTAATACAAATTAAACTTTTATACAATGAAAGCTTTTTATTTACAATATATATATTAATTTTATAATAAAAATATGTATTAGGTAATAAAAATTAATATATAAAAAGAAAAATTTACAAAATAATAAAAACAAGTTATAATATTTTTAAATATTAATGTGGTTAATTTTATATGAATGAATACGATATGTTTGTATAGTATGTTATAAATCTAAAAAAATAAAAAATAATAAAAAAACTATTCTTTGAATTTTAAATTTAGGAGCTAATGTATTATGAAATATATACTTGTACACGGATTAGGTCAAAATTCATAAAGTTGGGAAGAAGTAAAAAAAGAACTACACTTAAATGATGAAATAAATTGTCCTAATATATTTGATTTATGTAATGATGAAATGAATTATAGTAATTTATACAAGGCTTTTTCATAATATTGCGATACATATTCTGAACTTTTAAATATATGTGGATTATCATTAGGTGGAATACTTGCATTAAATTACGCAATCAATAATCCTAAAAAAATTAATTCACTAGTTCTAGTAGGAACACAATATCGTATTTCTAAACTTTTAATGATATTACAAAATCTTATATTTAGATTTATGCCTAGAAAAACTTTTGGAAAAATAGGAATATCAAAAGAAGAAGTTATTTATCTTACTAAATCAATGATAAATTTAAATTTTGAAAAAGACTTAGAAAAAATAAAGTGTCCAACTCTTATTATTTGTGGAGAAAAAGATAAGGCTAATATTAAAGCCTCTATGCAATTAAAGGATTTAATTAGTAAATCAACATTTAACATTATTAAAAATGCAGGACATGAAGTAAATATAGACAACCCAAAGTTACTTGGTAAGGAACTAAATGATTTTTGGGATACTAAAAAGTAATAAAAATATTTATATAATTAACAGAATTTAAAAAGAAAACGTATTAATATAAGTAAAATCAAATATAAAGGAGAATTAAATGGGAAAAAAGCGTAAAATATTTATTAGAGAAGAAGACATACCTATTATAAAAAAATATACTCCTGAAGAATTTTATAATAAATATTTAAATAAAGAATATATGACTAGTGAAGAATTTTATAATTTCCAGTTTGAATTAGATGATTATATTTTTGAATTATTTAAACACCAAGAACCAACAAAAGAAAGTAGGGAACTTCAGTTAGTTTATAATAATATATACAATGATAATTAATTAAAGGCACTTTACAGTGCCTTTTTTATTTATAAATTGCCTTTTATAGCGTAGGCTTTAAAGAACGCTTTTTTGTCATACAACTTAAAAAATAAAAGAATAAAAAAATTGATAGTTTATTTTGTCATAGTAATATCTTTAAATATTATTTTATGAATTACCATTTTTAAAAACTTAAATAATCAATAGCTTTTAAATATTTTTCAGTTCTTTTTATATCTTTTTTTTTATATTCTTTAATCTTGATAGATTACTATTATGCATTAAGTCAGATAATTTTACAATTTTAGCTAAGTTATTACCTTTAACTCTTTCTAAATATTCATCATAACTATATTTCTTATTTTTTGTTATACAGTCAACTGCTATAACTATATCATTATCAAAATATTTTTCTAAATCTTTTAAACTCCAGTCACTATCCTCAACTACATCATGTAATAATGCAACAACTTTGGCTTTATATCCTTTTGAGTGATATGCAACAGTTAATGGATGTAGTATATATGGCTTATTTGCTTTATCTTTTTGACCCAAGTGAGCTATAAATGAAATTATTAATGCTTTTATTATGTACATTTATCCTCCTTTATTACATGTTATCTATAGCATAATTATATCATTTACAAGCTTGCTAAACAATAATCATATTAACGATTTTATCAAGTTTTAAGTATTTTACGTCAATAAATGTCAGCATTTTGTTTGGTCATATATTTGATAAATGATATAAATGTGGTATCATATTAACATTAGGGATAAAAAAGTTAGTATAAAGGGGAATAAAGATGTTAGAAAATAAAGAGACAGCACAAAGAGCTGAATTACATAGAAAAATTTGGTCAATTGCAGATAATGTTAGAGGAGCAGTTGATGGTTGGGATTTTAAACAATATATTTTAGGGATATTATTCTACAGATTTATTTCTGAAAATATAACAGAATTTTTTAATTCTGCAGAACATGAAGCAGGTGAAACTGATTTTGATTATGCTAAAATCACAGATGAAGAAGCAGAAGCAGATTTTAAAAAAGGTACAGTTGAAGATAAAGGTTTTTTCATATTACCAAGTCAGTTATTTGAAAATGTAGTTAGAACTGCAAATGATAATGAAAATCTAAATATTGATTTAGCAAATATCTTTAAATCAATTGAAGGAAGTGCAATAGGTTCTAAATCAGAAGATGATATAAAAGGCTTATTTGAAGACGTAGATACTACAAGCAATCGTTTAGGTGGTACAGTTGCTGAAAAAAATAAAAGATTAAGAGACATATTAAATGGTATATCAGAAATTAATTTTGGTGATTTTAAAAATAATGATATAGATGCATTTGGTGATGCATATGAGTATTTAATTTCAAATTATGCAAGTAATGCTGGTAAATCTGGTGGTGAATTTTTTACACCTCAAACAGTTTCAAAACTTTTATCTCGTATTGTTATGGAAGGTAAAGAAAAAATTAATAAAGTATACGATCCCACATGTGGTAGCGGAAGCTTATTATTACAAATGAAAAAACAATTTGATGAACACATAATTGAAGAAGGATTTTTTGGTCAAGAAATAAATATGACGAATTTTAACCTGGCACGTATGAATATGTTTCTTCATAATGTGAATTATAATAAATTTTCAATAGAAAGAGGAGATACTTTAATTAATCCGCTTCATAAAGATGAAAAGCCATTTGATGCTATTGTATCAAATCCGCCTTATTCTATAAAGTGGATTGGCGATGATGATCCAACATTAATAAATGATGAAAGATTTGCACCTGCAGGTAAATTAGCACCTAAATCATATGCTGACTATGCATTTATAGTGCATTCACTTTCATATTTATCTAGTAAAGGTAGAGCAGCTATAGTATGTTTTCCAGGTATATTTTATAGACAAGGAGCAGAAAAAAATATTAGACAATATCTTGTAGATAATAATTTTATTGATTGTATTATTCAATTGCCTGAAAATCTATTTTTTGGTACATCAATAGCAACTTGTATTTTAGTTATGGCAAAGAACAAGACAGAGAATAAAATACTATTTATTGATGCAAGTAAAGAATTTAAAAAAGAAACAAACAATAATATTTTAGAAGAAAAAAATATAACAGCAATAGTTGATGAATTTAAAAATAGAACAGATAAACAATATTTTTCAAGATATGTTACTAGAGAAGAAATAGAAGAAAATAGCTATAATCTCTCTGTATCTACATATGTCGAAAAAGAAGATACAAGAGAAGTTGTTGATATAAATGTACTCAATAAAGAAATTGAAGAAACTGTAAAAAGAATCGATGAATTAAGAGCTTCAATAAATGAAATTGTAAAGGAGCTTGAAGAATGAGTAGACAAACAACAAATTTTTTAATTTATAATTTACCTGATGAAAAATTGAGTGTCGATATAATAGTAAAAGACGAAACTATATGGATAAGTCAAAAAGGGTTGTCTGAACTTTTTGGAATCGATAGAACGGGAATCGGGAAACATTTAAAGAATATTTTTTCTGATGGCGAGCTTGATGAAAAAGTGGTATGTGCAAATTTTGCACATACCACTGAACATGGTGCAATAAAGGGTAAAACTCAAGTTTCAAATTCAAAATATTATAATTTAGATGCAATAATTTCTGTTGGATATAGAGTAAATTCATTTAAGGCTACTAAATTTAGAATATGGGCAACTTCTGTTTTAAAAGAATATATGAAAAAGGGTTTTGTACTTGATGATGAAAGATTAAAACAAGGAAAAAATCTCTTTAGAGAAGACTATTTTAAAGAGCTGTTAGAAAGAGTTCGTTCAATAAGAACAAGTGAAAGAAGAATATGGCAACAAATAACTGATATATTTGCAGAATGTAGTACTGACTATAATAAAAATGCTCAAATTACTAAAGATTTTTATTCTATGGTACAAAATAAATTTCATTATGCTATAACAGGAAAGACGGCAGCTGAAATAATAGAAAGTTTTGCAGACCATACAAAAGAAAATATGGGGCTTGCAACGTGGAAGAACTATCCTAATGGTAGAATTCTAAAGGAAGATGTTACAATAGCTAAAAATTATTTAAGCGAAAAAGAAATTAAAAAATTAGAAAGAGCAGTCAGCGGATTTTTTGACTATGTAGAAGATCTTATAGAAGATCAAAACACATTTACAATGGAAGAATTTGCAAAAAGTGTAAATGAGTTTTTAATGTTTAGAAAATATAAAATATTAAATGATAAAGGAAGAATAAGTAAAAAAACTGCTGATAAAAAAGCAAAAATGGAATATGATGAATTTAATAAATTTCAAAAAATAGTTTCCGATTTTGACAAAGAAATAATAAAAAATTCATCTTTGGAGGATAACAATGAATAAAATAGATGAATTACTAATGAATGAAGAAGTCGAGTGGAAGAAACTAGGGGATGTTTGTGAAATAAAAACAGGGGATATTATCAGCAAAAATTTTATATCAAAAAATAAAGGGCAATATCCAGTTATTAATAGCGGTAAAGATCCTTTAGGATATGTAAATATATGGAATACAGAAAATGATCCGATTGGCATAACAACAAGAGGTGCAGGAGTTGGTTCTATAACTTATCAAGAAGGTAAGTATTATAGGGGAAACCTAAATTATTCTGTTACCATAAAGAAACAAAATGAGATTAAACAACGTTTCTTATATCATTTATTAATTCAAATGCAGAAGGAAATACGTCAATTATGTACTTTTAATGGAATACCAGCATTAAATGCTTCAGAATTAAAAAAACTTATAATCCCAATTCCATCAATAGAAACTCAAGAAAAAATTGTAAAAACACTTGACAAATTCACAAATTATGTTACTGAATTACAGGCTGAATTACAGGCTGAATTACAGGCTAGAACTAAACAGTATGAGTATTATAGGGATTTTCTTTTGAGTGAAGAGTATTTGAATAAATTGTCTGAACAGATATTTGAATTAGAAAAACATAACGAAATCTTTTTTGCAAAAATAAGTGAATTATGTTCAAGACAAAAAGGGATTGATATAACAGCAAAAAAAATGAAAGAGTTTGACAATCAAGGGGCACCTGTTAAAATTTTTGCAGGAGGAAATACTTCCGCAAATGTCGAAGTTGAATTTGTTGGAATAAATAATGTTATTAATAAGCCAAGCGTAATAGTAAAATCAAGAGGTAATATTGATTTTGAATATTATGATAAACAATTTAGTCATAAAAATGAGATGTGGTCTTACTCTTCTCTGAATGATAAAAAACTTAATATTAAATTTTTATTCTATTTAGTAAAAAATGATTTAAAGTATTTTAAAGATAATGCTATTACTGGTAAATTACCTAAAATTTCGACAAGAATAACAGATGATTACAAAATCCCTGTTCCAGACATAATAGTCCAAAATAAAGTAGTTGAAATTTTAGATAAATTCCAATTATTACTTTCAGATACAAAAGGATTGTTGCCAAAAGAAATAGAACAAAGACAAAAACAATACGAATATTATCGTGAAAAACTATTGACATTTGATTTAAAATGTGGTAGCAAGCAAGCAAGCAAGCAAGCAAGTCTTAATATCTAGAGCTTATTTTAATTTATTAAAAGAAGCTGCTGATGTTGTGGGTGTAAATCTATTTAATGTTGAATTCGTTAAATTAGATAATTTACTTGAATATGAACAACCAACAAAATATATAGTTGAATCAACTGAATATAAAGATAGTTATGAAATTCCTGTTTTAACAGCAGGGAAGACTTTCATATTAGGATATACAGATGAAAAAGATAATATATATATAGCTGGTAAATATAATCCAGTTATTATATTTGATGATTTTACATCAGGAAATCATTGGGTTGATTTTGATTTTAAAATAAAATCTTCAGCTATGAAAATATTAAAACCAAAGGGTAATATTAATTTTAGGTATTGTTATTATTATATGCAAACTATAAATGTTGATACTACTGAACATAAGAGGTTATGGATTTCACAATACTCACAAATAGAAATACCTGTTCCCCCTATTCAAGTTCAAGAATATGTAGTTTCTGTTCTTGACAAGTTTGAAACATTAATAAATGATATTTCAACAGGAATACCTAAAGAAATAGAATTAAGACAAAAACAATACGAATATTATAGAGAAAAATTATTGAATTTTAAAAAATAATTTATATTTAAGGTGATAACGTGATTGAGTATAGATCTCTAGCTGAAATAGCTAATAAAATTAAAAATTCTGATAAGAAGGTTACTTTATTGTACGCTTTTAATACAACTGGAAAGACAAGATTGTCAATGGAATTTAAAAATCTTGTCAATGAAGTTAAAGATGATGAAATTATTAAGCATGTATTTTATTATAATGCTTTTACAGAAGATCTATTTTATTGGGATAATGATTTGGAAAATGATAATTATAGAAAACTTATGATTAATAAAAATTCAAGTTTTATTGATCTTGTTGAAAGACAAGGTAAAGAAAACGAAATATCAAATAAATTTAAAGAATTTACTTCTTCAAAAATTGAACCTAATATCAATACAAGTACTGGCGAAATTACATTTAGCCTACCTACTGGTGATAGCGAAATTATAAAAAACATTAAAATTTCAAAGGGTGAAGAAAGTATTTTTATTTGGACTATGTTTTTTGTTTTAATGGAAAGTATTATAAATGAGTTAAACATAGATGTAGTTGGAGATAGAAGTACAAATGAATTTGATGATATTCAATATATTTACATAGATGACCCTATTTCATCTTTAGATGATAATCATGCGATTGATGTAGCTATAGAATTAAAAAGAATAATTCGTTCATCAAATAATAAAAATTTAAAATTCATTATTTCAACGCACCATTCTTTATTTTATGATATTTTGCATACAGAAATTGACAGAGCAAATAGATATTGGCTTACAAAAAAAGAAGATAAATATTCACTTTTAGAACTAAATAATAATTATACACCTTTTGGATATCATTTATTACTTAAATGTGAGATAGAGATGGCTATAAAAAATGATACTATAAAAAGATATCACTTTAATTTAATGCGTAATTTATTAGAAAAAACAGCTCATTTTTTAGGATATAAAAATTGGAAACAACTAATAAATGAAGAAGAAAAAGATGCATATATAAAAAGAATAAATTTATACAGCCACAGTGATCATTCGGTATTAGAAGCTAAAGAACTAGAACATCATGAAAAGGAATTCTTTAAAAGAATTTATAACAAATTTATTTCAGAATACAAATGGAGCGAGGAAAATATATGTTAGAAGAAAATAAAAATTATAAACAATATACAATTGCTGAAATGACAGATGGGATTATTTTGACAAATTTTGAAAAAAATTTAAAAGTTAAAGAAAACTCATATCAAAGTGAAGCAGAACTTGAAAAACAGCTTATTGAAAATCTAGTTTCTCAAGGTTATGAAAGATTAATAGTAAAGACAAATGAAGACTTGTATTCAAATTTAAAAATTCAAATTGAAAGATTAAATAACATACATTTTTCTGATAATGAATGGAATAGATTTCTAACTGAATATCTAGATTCTCCAAATGAAGGAATGATCGAAAAAACTAGAAAGATACAAGAAAATCATATTCATGATTTTATATTTGATAATGGAATTTTAAAAAATATAAAGATTATTGATAAGAAAAATATATACAATAATTTTATGCAAGTTACTAGTCAAGTTTGGATGAAAGGTACAAACCTTAATCGATATGATGTAACTATATTAGTTAATGGACTACCACTTGTTCATATAGAACTTAAAAAAAGAGGTGTTAATTTACACGAAGCCTTTGATCAAATTCATAGATATAGTAAAGAAAGCTTTAATAGTGAAAATTCATTATACAAATATGTACAAATATTTGTTATTTCTAATGGAACTTATAGTAGATATTTTGCCAATACAACAGCACAGAATAAAAATAATTATGAATTTACATGTGAATGGGCAGATGCTAAAAACAAGGTCATTTGTGATTTAGAGGATTTTACTAAGACATTTTTTGAAAAACGAGTTCTTCTTGAGGTACTTACGAAATACTGTGTATTTGATGTAAATAACACACTGCTTATTATGAGACCATATCAAATTGCAGCAACTGAAAGAATTTTATGGAAGATAAAATCAAGTTATGAGATGAAAAAAGCTGGTAAACCAGAAGCAGGAGGATTCATTTGGCATACTACAGGTTCTGGTAAAACACTTACTTCTTTTAAAGCAGCAAGACTTGCTACAACATTAGATTTTATTGATAAAGTGTTTTTTGTGGTAGATAGAAAAGATTTAGACTACCAAACAATGAAAGAGTATCAAAGATTTCAGCCAGATAGTGTAAATGGAAGTAAAGATACGAAAGAACTTAAAATCTCTATTGAAAAAGACGATAATCTTATTGTAGTTACTACAATTCAAAAATTAAATGAATTCGTCAAGAAAAATCCTAATCATGAAATCTATGATAAGCATTGTGTCCTTATATTTGATGAATGTCATCGTTCACAATTTGGAGATGCACAGAAAAATATAAGGAAATCATTTAAAAAATATTATCAGTTTGGATTTACAGGAACTCCAATTTTTCCAGAAAATTCTCTTGGTGGAGACACAACATCAGGTATATTTGGGAAACAGCTTCACAGTTATGTGATTACAGATGCTATTCGTGACGGCAAAGTTTTAAAATTCAAGGTGGATTACAATAATATTACACCAAAATTTAAAGAAGCTGAAAAAGAGGAAAACCAAGAAGAATTAGCAAAATTAGAGAAAAAAATGCTTCTACATCCTGAAAGAATTGCTGAGATTACAAAGCATATTCTTAAGGTTTTTAATACTAAAACACATCGTAATGTGACTTATGATTATAAGAGTAGAAGTCTTAACGGTTTTAATGCTATGTTTGCTGTTCAAAGTGTAGAAGCAGCCAAATTATATTATGAAGAGTTTGAAAGACAACAAAGCGTTTTACCAGAGGGAAAAAGATTAAAAATAGCTACAATTTACAGTTTTGCAGCAAATGAAGAACAAAGAACAATAGGAGAAATAGTAGAAGAAGATTTTGATGCATCAGCCATGAATTTGACAGATAAAGAATTTTTAGCGAAAGTAATATCTGATTATAACAATCAATTTAAAACAAATTTTTCTATAAATAACAATGAATTTCAAAATTATTACAAGGATTTGTCACTTAAAGTTAAACAAAAACAAATTGATTTACTTATTGTAGTAGGAATGTTTTTAACAGGCTTTGATGCACAAACACTAAACACATTATTTGTTGATAAAAATCTTAGATATCATGGTCTTATTCAAGCGTTTTCGAGAACAAACCGTATTCTTAATAAAGTAAAGACCTTTGGTAATATTGTTTGCTTTAGAGATTTAGAAAAAGCTACACAGGATGCAATTAGGACTTTTGGTGATGAAAATAGTGTCAACATTATTCTGGAAAAAAGCTATGAAGATTATATTCACGGTTTTAAAGATGAAGAAACAGGAAAGGTTATTAGGGGATATGAAGAACTTTGTAGTGAAATTGTAACTAAATTTCCAGAACCAACCGAAATTGCATTAGAAGCAGATAAAAAAGAATTTGCAGAGCTTTTTGGTGAGATAATTAAAGCTGAGAATATACTGAAAAATTTTGATGAGTTTGAAAACTTTGAAAAAATAATATCAGATAGACAAATGCAAGATATGAAGAGTGTTTACCTTGATATTAGAGAAAGTATTGTAAACGATAAAAGAAATGAAGATTCTGGTACAGAAGGCATTGATTTTTCAGATATTGAATTTCAAATTGATTTACTTAAAACAGATGAAATAAATCTAGACTATATTTTAGCTTTAATACTTGAAAAATCAAAAGAAAATAAAAATGTAGAGAGTATAAAAGAAGAAGTTATTAGAATAATTAGATCAAGTCTAGGAACAAGATCAAAAGAAGGACTAATAATTGATTACATCAACAACACTGATTTATCAAAATTAAAAAATAATGATGATATTCTTGAATCATTTTATAGTTTTGCAAGAAAAGAAAAGCAAAAGAGCATAAAGTATTTAATTGAAGAGGAAAATTTAAAGGAAGCTTCAACTCGTTTCATTGAAAAATCTATTAGTAAAGGTATGGTAGAACATGCTGGAGATGAATTAGATAGTATAATTCCACCTACTTCACGTAGACATGGTGCAAGAGAAAAGAAAAAGAATTTGATATTAGTTAAAATAAATAAAATAGTTGAAATATTTCAAGGTATTTAAATGTATAAATAAGGATTGACTTTTTTGGTGAACAGGAGTCAATCTTTTAATTTAAAAATGCACCAATTGATACAATTTTCATTGACGAATACAGTAAAATAGTGTAATATTATTTTACAAAGAGGTGACACAATGATTCAGCACTATAATCAAAACTATACTAAACAAGATATAAATAATACTTTAAAAATGATAAAAGAATGTATAAAAAATGATAAATATACAATTTCTAAGAATGAAAATAGACAAGAAAACATTGACTTTATTAATGAATATAATATTCGTATTAATAGGCAAAAATCTATTTTACTAGAACTTAATGTAACAGATTTTTGTTATACACTACAAAATACGAAAGTGGGATATGAATATGAAGTGTTGTATGTCTTTGTTCCGCAAGTTACTTTGAATGATATCAATGGTGTAGAAAAAACTGTAGATATTTATATTAAAATAAATATAATTGATACTTCAAGTGAAAATAGAGTTGTGGTAATTTCTTTTCATAAATGTAATAAAAGAGTAGGATATTTATTTAGGTAGGGTGAAATGTTATGAAAACTAGAAAAGTGTTTTGTGAAGATTGTAGAACAGATGTTTATTTTGTAGTTGAAGATAAGCTGATTAAAGATAAAATTAAAGGAGTTACATATGATTATAAAGGGAAAATCGCTTATTGTAGTGATTGCAAATCTGAAATTTATGTAGATTATGTTAATGATTTTAATTTAGATGCTTTATATGATGAGTATAGAAAAAAGAACGATATCATTTCTTTAGATAAAATATTAGAAATATGTAATAAGTATGGCATTGGCAGACGTCCTATATCATTGCTATTGGGTTGGGGAGAACAAACATTTTCTCGTTATTGCGAAGGATATATACCTACTAAACTATATTCTGATATACTTAAGAATATATATGAAGATCCCATTTTTTATAGCAAAATTTTAGAAGAAAATAAAAATAATTTAAAATCAGAAACAACATATAATAAAAGCAAAAAGGCTGTTGAAAAACTTATAGTGAAAAATTCAAATAAAAAATCAAAAATTAATATGGCAATTGAGTATTTATTGAATCAAAGTGGAGATGTTACACCATTAATGTTACAAAAATCACTGTACTATGTTCAGGGATTTTATTATGCATTCTACAATAAGTTTTTATTTGTAGAAAATTGTCAGGCTTGGGCACATGGACCTGTTTATCCAGAAATATATAGTAAATATAAAGATTATAAGTTTGGTACTATTGAATATAATTTTGAAATTGATTATTCAGCTTTTACATCATCAGAAATATCAATTTTAGATAGTGTTGTAAAGAATATTTGTTGCTATGGTGGTAAGACATTAGAGAAATTTACACACTCAGAGCATCCATGGATATCTGCAAGAGGAGAATTAACAGAATTAGAACCATCTAAAAAAATAATTAAAAAGAAAGACATAGGAATATATTTTAAAAGTATTAAAGAAAAGTATAATATGGCAAATCCAGATGATATTAAACTATATTTTAGAGAAATGTTTGAACAAAATTTCTAAATCTTCTATAAAAGTGGTATAATATAGTATAACAATACATCGAGGTGAAATAAAATGATAAAGAAGTTTTTAGCTATATTACTGTTCTTTGTTACTGTATCATGTAATAATAAAGTAACAACTTACTCTAATTTAGCTAGTGAAAATAGTATAAATGAAATAAGCATGATATTAAAAAAAGAATTAAATGAAGAAAGCGTAGATAAGTTTGTTAAACATTTAAGAGAGTATAATGAGATTGTAGCTTCTGCTGGCTTAGTATCTGATTTTGTAGAATTTAAAACTCCAAGTTATGATATAGATAAAATTAATTCTTTATGGACCAGTAAAAAAGGTGATTTTATAGGTACTAATTGTAGAATTAATAGCTATATTTTGTTAAAAAATGATATTACAATACCTAATTTAAAAATAGATGATACTTTTCTATTTTTAGATAAACATGCTATAGATAAAGGAAATTTATTTGATGATAAAGATATTGAAAAATTTCAAATACTATACTCTGGAGTAAAAACAACAGCAACTACAGATGTTGAAACACATGCTAAAAAAATGCAAGAATACTTTAGTCAAATTAAATTTAATGAAAAAGTAAGAATGATATCAGTGGTATTACATGATAATGTTGACGGAGATTATTTATTTGTAGGTCATGTTGGAGTTATGATACCTTATGATAAAGGATATCTATTTATAGAAAAATTAAGTTTTGAAGAACCTTATCAAGCTATAAAATTTTCTACAAAAGATAAAGTATATAAATATTTACTAGATAAATATGCACATTACACAGGTGAAGATCTGGCAGTGCCATTTATTATGGATAATGAAAAATGGGTAGAAATATCTATAAAATATTATATTAAAAAAATTAAAAAAGCTTTTAATATAATTGATATAAAAGTATAAAAAAAATCTTTTAATGTGATAGAATTAAGCCAAAGAATATCACAAAGTCATTTAATGTAGTGCCTTATTATTAGAGTATAGTTATATAACTTGTGGGAGGTAAATATGAAAAAGTTTTTATTAACATCAATAATACTTTCAGCGGTTATAAGTTGTGGTTTTATTGATTATAATTTTGATTATGATTACTTTGATTATGATTCACATATGAACTATGATGCAATAAAAGAATACTATTTATTTAGCGGTAGTCATTATACAGATCAATCAAGAGTATACATAAAAATACGTGGAGATAGAGCATATTTAGAAATAGACGGTCATGTAGTTGAAAATTTAAGAAGAAACATTTATAGCTCAACAGGAGATATATTTGTAAGCTCTGATGGTTTTGTAACTTTAGAGATTAGATCTTACTATGGTATTACAGAAGCTTATATAACACGTTATGGACATACTAGAGTATATGTTGATAAGCAAAGTTATGATTACAATAACAATAACTACTATGATTATCATAATTTCGATAACTATTACTACTTTGACGATTATTATCATTATCACAATAACAAGTCAAAGAGAATAATTAAAAACTATACTTCAAAATATGGTAGTTCAAGACTAATAATTATAACATCAAATAATACAGCATTTATTAGAATAGACGGAGAAGAGATCTTTGGATTAAGAAAAACATCAGAAAATGTATATGAAAATGAATATGCAAGAATAAAATTAATAGGTAATAAAGCATATGTATTTTTAGGTTCGAAAAAAATGGAATTTTTCTTAAGTGATACTAAAATTAGATGATTTTACAGAATAAGGAGAAAAAATGAAAAAATTATTATTATTACCATTAGCAGTATTAGCTATAAGCTGTAATACAACAACAGTAAAAGGTACAGAAATGAAAAGTAGTGAAACAATGACAACTACTAATACTATGAGTAAAAAAACAGAAAAATTTGTAGCAAACTATATCTCAGAAGATAATACAACTAAATTATTAGTTATTACAGAAATGGATATGGCACTTGTAAGAGTAGACGGTAAAACAATTTCAGGACTTGAAAGAATTGTAAGTGCATCAGGAGCTACATATTATAAAGAGGGTGTAACTCTTACTTTAAAAGGTAAAAAAGCATATCTAGAAATGAATAATACAATAATTGAGTTTTCTATGTTACCAACTCATTTAGAAAATTTTGCAATGTAACAAAGATATAAAATAAAGACTGTATGGATTTTCATACAGTCTTCTTTTATTATCCTATAAATACTTGTAATTATGATGTACTTTTTGAACATCATCATTATCTTCAAGCATATCAATTAATTTTTGTAATTTTTCTAAATCTTCATCAGAAATACTATCAACTTCAATTGAAGGAACATATTCGATATCAGATTCTACAAATGTATATCCAGCCTCTCTTAATGCATCACTAACTGCTGTAAAGTTTTCAGTTGGTGTTGTGATATAAAAGCTATCATCATATGTAACCATATCTTCCATACCGGCATCAAGTGCTACAGTAAGTATATCATCTTCTGACATATCAGCAGTTTTTTCAATTTCAATAACACCTTTTCTATCAAACATATATGATACACAACCAGAAACTCCAAGATTTCCAGAACATCTATCAAATGAAGTTTTAACAGTAGATGCAGTTCTATTTCTGTTATCAGTTAATATTTCAACTATAACAGCAACTCCCCCTGGACCATATCCTTCATAGTTTAATGTTTCATATGCTGCACCATCAGTGCCACCTGAACCTTTTTTAATAGCTCTTACTATATTATCGTTTGGCATATTTATACTTTTTGCTTTTTCAATAGCATGCTTTAGTGCAACGTTATAATCAGGGTCTGCACCTTCTCTTGCTGCCACTGTTATAAGTCTTACATACTTTGTAAATGCAGCTGCTCTTTTTTTGTCTTGGGCATCTTTACGACCAGCAATTGTACCATGTCTTCCCATTGTAACCTCCAAATATTTGATATAAATTAATTATACATAAAAAATATAAAAAAATCTAGACAATAATTAAAAATATGCTAAAATATATTAGAGAACAGGGGTGCTAGAAATGGCTGAGATTATACCCTCTAACCTGATACAGATAATACTGATGTAGGGAGTTTTTCTTTTGTAGTACTCTCTTCGTCATAGAAGGGATTTTTTTTATGAAAAATTTAAAAAACTATAGTTTACTTTTTATTTTACTTTTAATATGGCAAAGTTTAACTTTTTTTGAGTTTATACCACATTATTTATTACCATCGCCATATCAAGTAATATCATCTTTTATATCAGATTTCTGGCTTATTATGCACCATACAAGATCTACATTACTAATTGCATTTATAGGTGTTCTAATTGGCATTGCTATAAGTATTATTTTATCTTTATTAATGGATATGAATAAACATTTATACGATGTTATTTACCCAGTCCTTATTATAACGCAGACTATACCTACAGTTGCTATTGCACCGTTATTAGTTATATGGCTTGGGTATTATATGAAACCTAAAATATTTTTAGTTGCACTCACATCTTTTTTTCCTATAGTAATATCACTACTTGATGGTTATAAAAGTGTTGATGCAGATATTATAAAGCTACTAAAGGTAATGGGAGCAAATAAGTATCAAATATACATTCATGCAAAAATACCAGCATCAATTGGATACTTTTTTGCAGGTCTTAGAGTTGCTCTTTCCTACTCACTAATAAGTGCAGTTGTGGCAGAGTGGCTTGGTGGATTTTATGGTTTAGGGGTATATATGACAAGAGTTAGAAAAGCATATGAACTTGATAAAATGTTTGCAGTAATATTTTTCATTTCATTTTTAAGTATACTACTCATGTCGCTAGTTGATAGTATTCAAAAAAAGATAATAAAATATTAAAAAAGGAGTAAAGTTATGAAGAAGTTTTTAAAAGTACTTTTAGTGTTAGTTGTAGGTTTTAGTTTTCTAATTTCTTGTCAAAAAAATGAGAAAAAGAAGCTTAAAAAAATAACGATAGCACTTGATTGGGTTCCAAATACAAATCACACAGGACTATATGTTGCAAAAGATAAAGGATATTTTAAAGATGAAGGTATAGAAGTTGAAATAGTTCAACCAGCAGAAGATAGTTCATCACAAATAGTAGCCTCAGGTAAGGCACAAATAGGAGTGTATTTTCAACCAAACATGGTAAAAAGAATACTAAAAAACACACCAATAACAGCAGTTGCAGCTATATTACAACATAATACAGCAGGTATTATGACTTTAAAAGATGGTAATATAAACAGCCCTAAAGATTTAAGTGGTAAAACTTATTCAACTTGGGAAGATAAAATAGATGATGCAACAGTAAAAAAAGTTATAGAAATTGATGGTGGAGATTATAGCAAGGTTAGTTTAGCACCAGGTGAAACAACAGATGCCATAACAGGATTAAAAGCAAAATTATTTGACTTTATACTTGTATATGAAGGTTGGGACTATACTAATGCTATTATAAAGAATGAACAAGTTAATTTCTTTCGTTTAAAAGATTATGTACCTGAATTTGATTACTATTCACCAGTTCTTATTGCAAATAATGACTTTTTAGCAAATGATGAAGAAACAGCTAAAAAAGTTTTAAAAGCTATTAGAAAAGGATATGAATTTGCAAGCAAAAATCCAGAGCAAGCAGCAGATATATTAATTACAAATGCACCAGAAAGCAATGCGAACTTAGTAAGAGAAAGCCAAAAATTTATGTCTACACAATATATGGATGAAAATAATAAATGGGGTATAATTAACGCAGATAGATGGAACGCTTTTTATAACTGGCTTTATGAAAATAAGATTATAGATACAAAAATAGAAGAAAATAAAGGATTTACAAATAAATATTTAGAAAATTAACCTAATTATAACTGCTTATTGTCTAAAAAAATAATATATGATAGAATAACTTAAAAATATAAAGTGATAATAAATTAGGAGTAAAAATAATGTTGGCATCAATTTTTAAAGTATTTATAGCAAGAAAAGAATTTTTTCTAGAACTTCTTTTAGAGCATATACAAATTTCAATTATTTCAATAGCACTAGCTATGGTAATTGGACTTGTAATAGGTTTTGTGATAAGTGAATTTAAGAAAAGTACTAAAGTAGTACTAGGTATAGTAAATTCAGTGTATACAATACCGTCTATATCTCTACTAGGATTTTTAATACCTATAACAGGTATAGGTAATAAAACGGCTATAATTGCACTTACTATATATGCTCTACTACCTATGGTTAGAAATACTCATGCAGGGCTTACAAATATTAACCCTTTATTAGTAGAGGCAGCCATTGGTATGGGAAGTACAAAAATGCAAGTTTTACTTAAAATAAAATTACCTCTTGCTATGCCAATTATTATCGCAGGTGTAAGAAATATGGCAGTAATGACCATTGCACTTGCAGGAATTGCTTCTTTTATTGGTGCAGGTGGTTTAGGTGTTGCAATATATAGAGGCATTACTACAAATAATAAGGCTATGACTATAATAGGGAGTTTATTAATTGCAACTCTTGCAATAATTATTGACCTATTAATCGGTCTTTTTGAAAATAAAATTAAAAAACATAGAGTGTAGAAAGAGGTATTATGAAAAAAATATTTAATATACTAATTACATTACTAGCGATATTTTCTATAACAAGTTGTGGTAATGATGATAAAGTAGTAAAAGTCGCAACAAAACCAATGACAGAACAATATATTTTAGGTCATATGATAAAATTATTAGTAGAACAAGATACAGATTTAAAAGTGAAATTAACTGAAGGTGTTGGTGGAGGAACTTCTAACATACAACCGGCAATTGACAAAAAAGAGTTTGATTTTTATCCTGAATATACAGGTACAGGTTGGAATATAGTGCTTGGAGAAAAAAGTGTATATGATGAAAGCATGTTTGATAAGCTAAAGCAAGGATACAGCAAAAAAGATCTATCTTGGATTGGAATGCTTGGATTTAATGATACATATGGTATAGCTGTTAGAAAAGAAATTGCCGATAAATATAGTCTTAAAACTTATAGTGATTTATCAAAAGTTGCAGATAAATTAACATTTGGTGCAGAATATGATTTTTTTGAAAGAGAAGATGGCTATAAGGCATTAAATGATGTATATAATATTAAATTTAAAAAGACAGTTGATTTAGATATAGGATTAAAATATGATGCAATAAGACAAAATATGATTGATGTTGTTAATATATTTACTACTGATGGTCAATTATCAGAAGCTAATGTAGTGGTATTAGAAGATGATAAAAATCTTTATCCATCATATATGTGTGGCTTTGTTATACGTAATGAAGTATTAGAAAATCATAAAGAATTAGCTCATGTATTTAAAAAACTTGAAAATATTTTAACTGATGAAAAAATGGCAAGTTTAAATCACAAGGTTGAATCAAAATCTATGTTAGCTGAAAAAGTTGCAAAGGAATTTTTAATAGAAAGTGGTTTATTAAAATGAAAGCAATAGAGTATAAAAATATATGTATGAGCTATAATGGTAAAAAGATTATAGAAAACTTTAATTTAGAAATAGAAAAAGGAGAATTTGTTACAATAATAGGTTCTTCTGGTTGTGGTAAAACTACTATATTAAAAATGGTAAATAAACTAATAGTTCCAACTAGTGGTAATATAATTGTGTGTGGAGAATGCACTAATTCAAGAGATATAATTGAGCTTAGAAGAAGTATAGGTTATGCTATACAAGGAAGTGTACTTTTTCCTCATTTAACAGTTGAAAAAAATATTGCCTATGTTCCCAACCTTATAAGCAAAGATAAAAATATGACTGAAAGAGCAGTGAAAAAATGGATGAAAATAGTAGGACTTGATGAAAGTCTAAGAAAAAATTATCCAGATCAACTATCAGGAGGTCAGCAACAAAGAGTAGGAATTGCAAGAGCTCTAGCAGGCGAGCCTGAAATAGTCTTAATGGATGAACCTTTTGGAGCGGTTGATGAAATAACAAGAGCAACATTGCAAGATGAAATAATTAGAATACATAAAGAAACAGGTGTTACAATAATGTTTGTTACTCACGATATTAATGAAGCCTTAAAATTAGGTACAAAAGTATTAGTGATGAATAACGGCAAGATACAACAATATGGAACTCCTAGTGAAATAAGGGATAATCCTGCAAATGAATTTGTAAAAGCACTTTTATTTAGAGTTATAAAATAAGACTAAATAGGAGAAAAATGATTAAATTAGAAATAAAAAATGTGTCACATAATTTTAGTGATGTAGAAGTGATTGAAGACATAAATATATCAGTAAATAAAAATGAAATTGTAAGTATACTAGGACCATCTGGTTGTGGTAAAACTACTTTATTTAACATAGTAGCAGGTTTACTAAATCCAAGTAGTGGTAATGTTTATTTATACGATGATAAAGATAAACAAGATATTACAAATAAATGTGCAAAAGTTAGCTATATGTTACAAAAAGATCTACTTTTACCTTTTAAAACTATATATGATAATGTTGCATTAGCACAAATAATAAGTGGACAGAAAAAAGAAAAAGTGCTAAAATATGTTAATGATTTTGGACTTGAAAATTTACTAGACAAGTACCCAAAAAGTTTATCAGGGGGTCAAAAACAAAGGGCAGCACTTCTTAGAACTTATATGTTTTCAAAAGAGGTTATGCTACTTGATGAACCATTTTCTGCATTAGATTCTATTACTAAGAAGAATATGCACCATTGGTTTTTAAATTTAAAAAATAATTTAAATTTGACAACTCTAATAATAACACATGATATAGATGAAGCGATATACTTATCGGACGTAATCTATATCATAAATGGTAAGCCTGGTAAAATAGTAAAAGTTATAAAATTGGATAACAATAAAAAAGATATATACTCTCAAGAAATACAAGATATCAAAAAAGAAATACTAAAGAATCTTGATATAAAGTATTAGAGTATAACTAATTTGGAGGTAAAAAAATGGGTGTATTAAATCTAGTAGTTATTATAGCTGTTATTGCTGTAATATATGTATTTGGTATAGGTGCTTACTTTGCATACAGATCAAATAAAGATAAAAAATGGCTATCTGAACATGAAAATGTAAGTAAAATAGTAATTAAATCTAGTTTTAGATACGTTACTTACTGTAGTATTAGATTATACAGTGTTGATGGAGACACAGGTTATCAAAGCGATAGCATCTGTCGTTCACATGAAAAATTAAGTGAAGTTATTTATCTTATGCCAGGAGAACATGAACTTAGCGTTGAGGCAGTAACTACAAGACCAGGTATATTTTATAAACGTGTTAGCAGAGTTTATGAATCACCAAATTTAAAAGTTAAAGTTGAAAAAGGTAAGAATTATGTGCTTACTTTTGATTTACAAGATAAAAAATATGTTTTTGAAGAAATAATATAGGGGATAAGTACACTAAGGTGTACTTTTCTTCATATATGGAGGAATTATGATATACACATTAACACTTAATCCGGCTATTGATTATGATGTATTTTTAGATAAATTAGAAATTGGTGAGATTAATAAAATTAACACCGCAAATATTAGAGCAGGTGGTAAAGGTATTAATGTATCAATTGTGTTAAATAATCTAGGTATAAAATCAATTGCACTAGGATATATTGCTGGGTTTACAGGTGAATATATTAAAAATGATTTAGAAAATATGAATATAAAGACTGATTTTTTAAATTTAAATAGTGGTATGAATAGAATAAACACTAATATTAATGACAAACTACATGAAACTTGTGTATCTGGAACTCCAATTAATGTTAGTTATGATGACATTGAAAAATTAAAAGATAAACTTAGAAAATTAAAAAAAGGTGATATATTAGTAATGTCTGGTAGCATACCAGATGGACTAAATGATGATATATATTTAGAATTATCAAAAGAAGTAGATGAAGATGTAAAGCTAATACTAGATGTAAATGGTGATATTTTGCTTAAGAATATATACAACAACTACTTAATTAAGCCAAATATACATGAGCTTGAAAGAGCATTTAATGTGAAAATAAAAGATAATGACCAAATATATGATATATGCCAATATTTTTTAGATAAAAACGTCAAGAACATTATAGTTTCACTTGGTAGCAAAGGAGCAGTTCATATTACAAAAGAAGGCTTTAAATACATAAAAAGTCCAAGTGGTGAATATATCAATTCCATAGGTTCAGGAGACTCAATGGTAGCGGGTTTTATTGCAAAAGAAAATCTTGAGTTTGCAGTAGCTTGTGGAAGTGCAACAGCTTATTCAATAGGACTTGCAAGTAGTGAGAAGATATATAGTCTTTATAATATATTATAAATTAATTGTTAGACGTTGTTAACACTTGATTTTTCTTACTTTATTATTGTATAATTAAGTAATTATTTATAATAATGATTGGAGTTTATTAATGAATAATAAAATCATTGTTGATATTGTAGAATCTAATTATAATGAGATTCTATCAATTAGAAAACATTTACATAGTTATCCTGAATTAAGCGAACAAGAGTATGAAACTTCAAAATATATTGAAAATCTTTTAAATAAATGGGGAGTTAAATACAAAAAAGTAGCTGATACAGGAATTTTTGCGTACATAAAAAATGGTAATGGTAAAAAATTAGCTTTTAGAGCAGATATGGATGCACTTCCTATTAATGAGCAAACTGATGTAGATTTTAAATCAAAACATGAAAATATTATGCACGCTTGTGGACATGATATACATATGGCAGTTCAACTTGGAGTAGTTAAATGCCTTGTTGAAAATATGAATTTGTGGAGTGGAGAAGTTAGATTTTTCTTCCAACCTGCAGAAGAAACAGTAGGTGGAGCAAAAAGAATGTTACTTGAAGGTGTAAACGATGATAAGGCAGATGCAATATTTGGATTACACTGTGCTCCAGAAATAAAAGCAGGAAATATTGGCATAAAATATGGTAAGTTACATGCAACATCAGCGGTATTTAATTTAGAAATTATCGGTAAATCTGCTCATGCAGCACTTGCATATAAGGGTATTGATAGTATTGTTATTGCAACAAAGGTTGTTGATTATTTACAAACTATAGTATCAAGAAAAATAGATGCAAGAGATTGTGCGGTAATAACTGTAGGAACATTTAATGGTGGAGTTGCTGAAAATGTTGTGGCAGAAAAAACAACGCTTACAGGAACTATACGTACTCTTACAAAAGAAACAAAAAAATATATAGTTGATATTATAAACTACGAGCTAAAAGACTTTGTTAAAAGTCATGGTGCTAAACTTAATGTTAGTATAAGAGATAGCTATGCTCCTGTTATTAATGATAATGATATGACTAAGTTTCTTGAAACAAATTCTTGTGATATTTTAGGAAATGAGAAAGTATTAAATATTGAAGAAACAAGAATGGATGTTGAAGATATGGGATTTTTCCTAGAAGAAATAAAGGGTTCATTTTTTAGACTTGGAACAACTGATCCAAATAGTGATATATACGAAGAGCTACATAGTAGTAAATTTTTAGCACATGAATTATCTATAAAAACAGGTATATTAGTTCAACTTAAAAATGCATTGGAGTTTTTATGTATAAAATAGGTGAACAAATAGTAGTTAAAATTGAAAAAATAGTTTTTGGTGGAGAAGGACTAGCTTATCATAATAATTTTGTAATTTTTGTTCCTATGAGTGCTATAGGTGATGAGCTATTAGTTGAGATTATTTCAACTAAAAAAACATATGCAAGAGCATTAATAGTAAAAATATTAAAAGCTTCAGAAGATAGAATAAATAGTAATAAAATATCATTTGAAGATTTTAATGGTTGCGATTTTGGAATGTTAAAATATGATAAACAATTAGAATACAAAAATGTAATGCTTGAGAATATGTTTTTAAATATTTCAAAAATTGATATTAGTAATATATATGAAGGCATAATAAGTGCAGATGATGTAAGTAATTATAGAAATAAGATTGCAGAACCATTTTTTAAACAAAATGGTATAATAAAAACAGGATTTTATTCAAGAAAATCACATGATGTATTTAGTGCAAGTGATGATATACTAAAATCTGATATAGCAATTAAATATACTAAAATTATTTGTGAATTATTAAATAAAGAAGATTTTACTGTATATAACGATGTAACAAAAACAGGATTTTTAAAACATTTAATAATTAGAAATAATTTAAAAAATGATGTAATGATATGTATAGTAGTTACAAAAAAAAGTCAAATTTCAAAATTAAAGAAGATATTAGAAGAAGTTTATAATAGTTATGATGAAGTAAAATCAGTATATATATCAGTGAAAAATAAAGTTGATAATATAATACTGGGGGATGAAAATATTTTAATATGCGGTAGTGAATATATTGAAGAAAATATTACCTCCTTAAACTTTAAAATACATTTAGATAGTTTTTTTCAAGTAAATGTAAAACAAGTACAAAAATTATATAATAAAGCTATAGAATATTTAGGAACTGATACAAAAGTTGTAATTGATGCTTTTTCTGGCACAGGTACTATAGGTATGTTACTTTCAAAACATGCAAAAAAAGTTATATGCATTGAAACTATAGAAAATGCAAGTTTAGCTGGTAAAAGAACAGCTAGCGAGAATAAGATAAATAATATTGAGTTTGTAACTGGAAGAGTAGAAAACAAGATAGAGAAAGTTATAAAACAAAACAAGGTAAGTCACATAGTATTTGATCCGCCAAGAAAAGGTGTTGATATAAAGGCGTTAGAAAGTGTCGTTAAAAATAAAATAGAAAAGATAGTATATATATCTTGTGAACCTTCAACTTTTGCAAGAGATCTAAATTACCTTATAGAACATGGATATAAGCTTGAAAAAATATCAGCTGTAGATATGTTTCCTAATACACATCATATAGAGACGGTAGCATTATTGTCCAAACTTGATGTCGATATATAGATGTTGAAATTAAGCTTGATGAGCTTGATTTGACAAGTGCTGAAAGTAAAGCGTCTTATGCACAAATTAAGGAATATATATTAGAAAAATTTGATTTAAAGGTTTCGACACTCTATATTGCACAGATTAAAAAGAAGTTTGGAATTGTACTGAGGGAGAATTATAATAAATCGAAAAAAAAGAAACAAGTTATTCCACAATGCACACCGGAAAAAGAGGAAGCTATCATGGATGCCTTGAGGTATTTCAAAATGGTTGAATAGAAAGAGAAGATATTTTATGAGGTGGATAATAAAAATAATCTTGTTTCCTATCAGCTTGCTACTGAGAATCTTCACTGCCTTTCTGACATTCTTACTCGGCATAGGAACAACTATTCTTTACCTTTTGATGTTAATGTGTATAGTTGCTGCGATAGGCTCATTTATACAAAAAGATGTATCACTTGGTATAGAAGCTTTGGTATTAAGTTTTTTATTAAGCTCATACGGAATACCGATTGTTGGAGCAGTAGTTATAGCTTTTTTAGAAAGTATAAATGAGAAAATAAGGTCAATATAAATGATCGACAAGATAATATATATTAAAATGAGTGTTGACAGTGGATGATAAAAGCAATAAAAAATTTTGGGATAAATTTGCCAAGGGTAATACTGTAATTGGCAACGATGTGTGGATTGGGCAGAATGCAGTGATTCTTCCCGGAGTAAACATCGAGGACGGTGCAATCATTGGATCTAACAGTGTTGTAGGCACCAAAGTTGCTCCCTATACTATAGTGGCGGGAAATCCAGCAAAGGTCATAAGAAAACGATTTGATGAAGAATTGATCGATCTGATGCTTCGCTTCAAATGATGGGATAAGAGTATCAGAGAAATTAATAGTCTTATTCCAATCTTAACGTGCAGTGATTTGGAAAAGGTTAGAGAAGAATTGGAGGCAAAACTATGATCATACTGATAACAGGTGCATCACACACCGGAAAAACGCTTCTGGCACAGAAGATGCTCGAAAAATACTATTACCCGTATCTGTCAATTGATCATCTGAAAATGGGACTGATCCGCAGCGGGAATACCAATCTCACGCCGGAGGACGATGATGATCTTACAACTTATCTTTGGCCGATTGTCCGAGAAATGATAAAGACCGCAATTGAGAATAAACAAAACCTGATTGTGGAGGGCTGCTATATTCCGTTTGATTGGAGAAAGGATTTTGATGAGATATATTTGCCCTCTATTAAGTTCATCTGCCTTGCGATGACGGACGCATATATTGATGCCCATTTCCACGAGATAAAGAAATATGGGTCTGCAATAGAATCGAGGTTGGATGACACTGACTGTAAAATTGACAGTTTGAAAAAAGATAATCGCATTTACATTGAGGGATATGAACGAAGCGGTGAGCAAGTCACACTCATTGATTCGGATTACGACTCGACAATTCAGACTTTATTTCAAGGTTAAATCCAGTTTCATGAGGAGAGCGCAATGTACGAACAGGCAGCGATAAAACTGAATACCTTACTCCGTAACGGTGCATACGGCATCGTTATGAGGGGTGTGCAAAAATGCACACGGGGGTGTTCATCGTTAAGGGGTAGAAATAGGCTGCCGTTATGTTATATCAAATTAGACACGGCAACAGATCCGGCTTGCGGGACTCGTGTCATAATAATGACAGAGGCAAATAGTTCAGTAAAATCAAAGGTTTTGAAGCTTTTACCAAAGTTAAAAACTGAAGAAACTGATAGCTTATGTGTTGCTTAGAGCCATTATTTACTATGTGATAGAGATAAGACGTTGATGAATCTGTTAATGAAACATCCGGATTATACACAAACCAAAATTGCGGAGGAGTTAGATTGGGATGTTAATACTGTGAAATATTACATGAATAAGCTAAAAAAGAATTTTGTAATAATGCGTCATGGAACAAGCCAAAGCGGTTACTGGGAAGTGTTGTATAAGGGTTGAGGTGCTGAAATTCCATGCACTCGCAAAACCAGACGGGGTTGAGACGATTGGTGCTTCAATTCTCGAACAAGTGCCATTTCATGCGGGTTTCTGAAAACGGTAGATATGTTCCCGCAAACGAACGGACTTGAAACAATTTCATTAATTACAAGATAGAAAGGAATTATATGACAATATATATTTTAATTTTACTATTTTCATATCTTTTGGGAAGTATACCAAATGCATTATGTATAGGAAAAGTATTTAAAAATATGGATATTAGAGAGTACGGTAGTGGCAATTTAGGTTCAACTAATGCTGCAAGAGTACTAGGATATAGATATGGTATTTTAACTTTAATGCTTGATGTATTAAAAGGACTTATTCCTGTATATCTTGTCACACTTTATTATCCAGATAACAATATACTTCATGTTTTAGTAGCAATGTCATGCATAATAGGACATAGTTACTCAGTATTTATCAATTTTCAAGGTGGTAAAGCAGTTGCAACAAGTTTAGGGGTAGTAATAATAATATCACCTAAATCTGTACTATTTCTACTTGGCTTATTTTTCATGATAGTACTAATAACAGGTTATGTTTCAGTTGCATCAATGAGTGTTGCTAGTATATTGCCTATAACTGTTTATATATTTAATAATAAGGATATAGCTTACACATTATTTGCTATTTTTATAGCAATATTAGTTGTATACAGACATAAATCAAATATAGTTAATTTACTAAACGGTAAAGAAGCAAAATTTACTGATAAAACAAATAAAGATGAATAATAGCGAGGTATCTATGAAAAAAATATTAGTAATTGGTGGAGGAAGCTTTGGTACTGCACTATCTGTACTATTATCTGAAAAAGGACATTACTGTTTTTTATGGGAACATAATGAAGAATATAGAAAAAGTTTAAGAGAAGATAGAGAAAACAAGAACTTTTTAGAAGGTGTAAAATTTAACAACAATATAGAAATAATTGATGACTATAATGAAAAAGCACTTGAAGCAGATATGATTTTACTTGCAACACCAACACAATTTATTAGAACTATTATTAGAAATATGATAAAGCTAAATGAAAATAAAATAATAGTGAATGTTGCTAAAGGTTTAGAAATAGGAACTTTAAAAAGAATATCTCAAATAATTGATGAAGAATTAAAAGAAAAGAAGTATCATTATGTGCTATTAGCAGGTCCTACTCACGCAGAGGAAATTGCTAAAAATATGCCTTCAGCTATAGTTTCAGTTTGTAAGAATGAAGAGATTGCAAAAGAAGTTCAAAATACATTTAATACAGATAGTTTACGTGTATACACAGGTACGGATGTTGTAGGTTCAGAACTTGCTGGAGCACTTAAAAACTGTCTTGCCATAGTTGCAGGTATATCAGATGGACTTGGATATGGAGATAACACAAAAGCAGCTCTTATGACAAGGGGAATAAATGAAATGGCAATTATTTCTGAGTTTTTTGGAGCAGATAAAAAGACTTTTATGGGACTTACAGGTTTTGGAGATCTTGTAGTTACATGTACTAGTAAGCACAGTAGAAATAGATTTCTTGGTGAAGAACTAGGACGTGGTAAAAAATTAGAAGATATTATTAAAACGCAAAAAATGGTATCAGAAGGTGCTACAACTATAAAGGCTTTATATGATATAATAATAAAAAATAACTTGAGAGCACCAATATTTATTGAGTTATACTCAATTTTATATGACGGTAAGTCAACAGATACTATAACAAAATCACTTATGAATAGAAATTTAAGAGCAGAATTTTAGGAGTTTTAAATGGAAGATGAAAAGAAAATGAACCTCATTTCCTTATATTTATCAGATTTAAGAAATAATGAATTACTTGATAAAGATTTGGAATATGAGTTACTAAAACAGGTTAGAGAATCAAATGATGAAGAAGCAAAAAATAGACTAATACTTGCAAATTTAAGGCTTGTAATATCTGTTGCTAAAAAATCTTTAGGAAATGGTCTGCCATTAATAGACTTAATAAGTGAAGGTAATTTAGGACTAATAAAAGCAATTGAAAAATTTGATTATACAAAAGGACATAGATTTAGTACATATGCTGTATGGTGGATAAAACAGGCAATAAAAAAAGCTATAATAAATATTGGAAGAGATATTAGAATACCTTCGTACAAGCATGAACAGTTATCAAAATTAAATAAAATTATTAATGAATACTCACATGAAAATGGAGAGCAACCAAGTGTTGAATATATTGCTGAAAGACTTAATATAAAGGCAAATAAGGTTATATTACTTCTTAATGAATTTCAAGATATATTATCGTTTAATGAAACTATAGGTGATAATATTTTCTTAGAAGATATAATTGGTAAAGAAGATAATGTTGAAGAGTTAATAATAAAAGAAGAACAATTAATTGAAATGAAAGAATTACTTGAAAATGTTCTTACAACAAGAGAACGTGAAATATTAGAACTTAGATATGGTTTATATAATTCAAAAATACATACTCTAAAAGATATAGGTGTAATATTAAATATTACAAGAGAAAGAGTAAGGCAGATTGAAAAGAAAGCTATAACTAAGCTAAAAAGACATTTTGAAGAAAATAGAAGTCAATATTAAAAAGGGGGGTATTATGCTAAATATTAAAGTTAAGACAAAAGACATCTTAAGAGCTATAAGAATAGTTGAAAATGCAATTGAAGACGATAAGACAGATAGTAGAAATACTGGTATTTACATTGAAACAGACGAAAATAAACTAATATTCAAAGGAATAGGTCAAAATATTTTCATAAAATGTGAATGTGATGCAAATATTATTGAAGAAGGTAATATAATAATCAAATATAAATTAATTGAAGAATATCTTAAGAAAATAGACCAAGAAACTATTGAAATTGTTGAAAAAAATTCACAAATTGAAATAAGAAATGGTGAAAGTAACGCAAGATATACATTAATTGAATATAAAAAACCTATTGATGCATATATTAGCAATGGTGTTGAGTATATTTTTGATAAAAAATTACTTCTTGAAAATATTGAAAATACTCAATTTGCAGCATCAACTGATATTACAAAAACAACTATAAATTGTATAAAGTTTGATGTTAGTAAGACAACATTAAAATTAGTTGCAACAGATTCATACCGTTTAATGTATAGAGAAGTTGAAATGACAGAAAATAAGACAAATGAAAATATAAGTGTTAATTTACCACTTAAGACTATACAAAGTTTAGTAAAAGTATTAAGAGAAAGCTCAAGTGATGAATTAGTATTAAAATCAGACGGGACAAAGGTTTTATTTAAATTAAATGATGTTGAAATATTAACAAAAGTTGTTGAATTACAATTCCCTGATTATAAGACAATATTAGAAACAGTTAAAGCTGATAAAAAAATTGAAATAGCTAAAGCAGATTTTCAAAAGAAATTAGATTTAGTACAATTATTTGTAAGAGATAAAAAAGAAAGAAAAGATGTTGCAGAATTTCTATTTTCAGCAGATAAATTAACAATAAATGGAAATAATGATACTGCTGTTGTGTCTGAAAATGTGTTAATTAACAAAGAATGTGAAGATATAAAGATATATTTAAATGTAAGATTTTTACTTGAATACTTAAATACAGTAAAAAATTCTAAGATATTAGAAATTAATTTATATGATGCTGTATCAGCCGTTATATTAAAAGAAGAAGATAGAAGTAGTAACAGTATATATCTTACTATGCCATTAAAGTTGTAAAAAATAATATTTAGTTATTTACATTGACATAAAATAGGGTATACTATAAAGGAAAAAAATATATAAGAGGTGAAAACTTATGATGAAGTATTTACAAAGAATTGGTAGATCACTTATGCTACCAGTAGCAGTTTTACCAGCAGCAGCCTTATTATTAGGTATCGGATATTCAATTGACCCAACAGGTTGGGGAGCAAATAGTCCATTAGCTGCATTTTTAATCAAGTCTGGTGCGTCTATACTTGATAGTATGGCAATATTATTTGCAGTTGGAGTATCATTAGGAATGGCTAAAGAAAAAGATGGTTCAGCAGCACTTTCAGGATTAGTTGCATTTTTAGTTGTAACAACAGTTTTATCAACAGGTTCAGTAGCACAACTTACAAGAGTTGACGCTTCAATGGTAAACCCAGCATTTGGTAAAATTAATAACCAATTTATCGGTATATTATCAGGATTAGTTGCAGCAACAGTTTATAACTATTTCCATGAAATACAATTACCAGAATTTCTTGCTTTCTTCTCAGGAAAAAGAGCAGTACCTATTATTACATCAGCAGTAATGCTTGTAGTATCAGGAATATTATTTTATGTATGGCCTAGCATATACACAGTACTAATTAACTTTGGTATGAGTATAATGGGACTAGGAGCAGTAGGAGCAGGAATATATGGATTCTTTAATAGATTATTAATTCCTTTAGGATTACACCATACTTTAAACTCAATTTTCTGGTTTAACATTGCTGGAATAAATGATATAGGTAGATTCTGGGGACCAAGCGATGCAGCTTACTTAAATATACCTGAAGTTTTAGCAGGTAAATATACAGTTGGTATGTATCAAGCAGGATTCTTCCCAATGATGATGTTCGGATTACCAGCAGCAGGACTTGCAATGTATCTAACAGCTAAGAAAGAACAAAAGAAAGTTATAGGATCACTAATGCTTGCAGCAGGATTTACATCATTCTTAACAGGTGTTACAGAACCATTAGAATTTTCATTCATGTTTGTTGCACCAGTTCTATATTTTGTTCACGCATTATTATCAGGTATTTCAGTTGGAGTAGTTGCAATGCTTAAATATACAGCAGGATTTGGATTTAGTGCTGGATTATTTGACTATATACTATCACTTAGAAATCCAAATGCAATTAAACCATTACTATTATTACCAGTTGGTTTAGTAGTTGGACTTATATATTTCGCAGTATTCTATTTTGTAATCAAAATATTTGATATCAAAACACCAGGACGTGGTGAAGATATGGATAATGCACAATTAGATGAAATAATGGGTAAATCAGATAAAAAATCAAAATATGAAAAAATGGCAAAAATAATATTAAATGGTCTAGGTGGAAAAGAAAATATCATTTCAATAGACAATTGTATAACAAGACTTAGATTAGAAGTTAATAATGTTGAAATCATTAACAAAGAAGAAATTAAATCTTCTGGAGCAGTTAATGTAGTTGTTACTTCTGAAAACTCAGTTCAAGTTATAATAGGGCCACAAGTACAATTTGTTGCCGATGAATTAAAAAAACTATAATGAGGTTATAATGCTAAAATTAGAAAACATAATACTAGGACTAGGTGGAATAGAAAATATTGAATTAATAGATAATTGTATGACAAAGCTTAGAATAGTTGTAAAAGATAATGAAAAAGTTAAGCGTGATATAATTTTAAGTTCAGGAGTGAAAGATACTCTAATATTTGAAAAAAATATTCATATACCTGTTGGTATAGAAGCAAAACAAATTTCTAATTCATTAAAAGAATTATCAAAAAGAAAAGATTCAGATTTAATATTACAGGGCCTAGGTGGAAAAGATAATATTAAAGAAATTTCAACTTGTATGACAAAATTAAGAGTTAGATTATATGATAAATCAAAAATAAATAAAGAAATTTTACTACAAGTTGCAAAAGATGTATTAATATTAGACGAAGACATACATATAGTAATTGGTATTGATTCAAGAAAGATTTTTGATGAAATTAAATAAAAAAACCAAGGTAAATAGCTCATAGAATGGGGCTGTTTGCCTTTTTTTGTTAATATAGTTTATAAATTTAATTAAATTACACTTGCATATTTGAAAAATGAAGTTATACTAGTATAGATAAAAAGTTTAATTTAGGAGGGCTATATGTATACTTTTATACTTGCTTTAATTATATTAATTGCAGGATATTTTACTTATGGTAAATATGTAGAAAAGGTATTTGGTTCTGATCCAAGTAGACCAACACCTGCAATAACAAGACCAGATGGAGTTGATTACGTACCACTTGGAACATTCAAATCACTATTTATCCAATTCTTAAATGTTGTTGGAACAGGTCCTATTTTCGGGGCAATTGCAGGAGCACTTTTTGGTCCTATGGCATTTGTATGGATAGTATTTGGTTGTATATTTGCAGGAGCAGTTCATGACTTCTTTAGTGGAATGTTATCAGTAAGAAGCGATGGAGCAACAGTTGGGGAATTAGTTGGAGAAAACTTAGGAGAATTCGCAAAACAAGGTATGCGTGTATTCTCAATAATATTACTAATACTAGTTGGGGTTGTATTCTTAACATCACCAGCACAAATATTAAATAATTTAACAGGTTTTGATTATAAATTATTATTAGTTATAATAATTTCATACTATATTTTTGCAACATTATTACCAGTAGATAAATTAATCGGTAAAGTTTATCCAATATTCGGTGTTGCATTATTCTTTATGGCTGTTGGAATATCAGCATCTATAATATATGGAAATATAACAGGAGTTTATAGCACACCAGAAATAACTGAATTATTTACTAAATTTAATTATCATCCAAAACTTGCATTATTCCCATTCTTATTTATATCAATTGCTTGTGGTGCAATAAGTGGATTCCACGCAACACAATCACCAATAATTGGTAGATGTATAAAATCAGAAGCAGACGGACGTAAAGTTTTCTATGCTGCAATGATAGGTGAAGGAATAGTTGCAGTTATATGGGCAGCAGCAGCTATGACATTATTCCCACAAAATGGAGTTTTAGGAATTGAAAGCCAACTTGCAGGATTAAGAGAAGCTGGAAAAGCACCAGTAGTAGTAAATGCAGTTGCTAGATTAACTTTAGGAAAAGTTGGAGCAGTATTAGCTGTTTTAGGTGTTGTAGCAGCTCCTATAACATCAGGAGATACAGCATTTAGAGGTGCTAGAATGACTATTGCTGACATATTTAAGATAGACCAAAAACCTATAAAAAATAGACTTATGATAGCTATACCATTATTTATGGTTGGTGGAGTTTTATCTCAAATTGACTTCAATATTATATGGAGATATTTCGCATGGTCAAATCAAACTCTTGCAATGATAGGATTATGGTCAGCATCAGCATGGCTACTAAAACGTAAGAGAAATTATCTAATTACATTACTTCCAGCTATATTTATGACTTTAGTTTCAATTAACTACATAGTAATAGCTCCAGAAGGATTTGTTAGATTCTTTAAAGATACACCGCAACAAACTATAGCTATTGTAGGATTTGCAATTGCAGTTCTAGTAGCATTAGCAGGATTAGCATTATTCATGAAGAAGAAAATGGAATATGATAAGAATAATTCATATATAAATGATTAATAAAAAAATGTACTTCCTTAACTGGAAGTACTTTTTTTTAGAATATAACTGTTATTTTATCATTTGATATATTTACATCTTTTATACTTAAAAATTTAGTTAATATATTCTCACTAGCCGTATAAATAGGCTTTTTCTCTATTTTGTTACAAATATTTTTTATAATAGATCTAGTAATGAAATTACCATTAGGGTTAAAACTTGTATTATTTGCTGTAAATGATACAAAATTTAATGATTTTAAGTATACATTAGTGCTATCAACGTCATAATATAGGTCAGAACTAAAGGTCATTTGTCCGCTTGCACTTTTACCAAATATTAAATTATCGTATTCAACAGTTAAATATATTAAATTATCTTTTATTTCAATACTAGGATTTTTAATAGTCATTTTTCCTTTTACTGCATATTCTTTTTCAATTGGCATAATAAGAGATATACCACTTTCAATTAGTTTAGTAGGTATTTGTATACTAGAAGCAAAACTAATACTTGAAAATACTATAAATAAGGAAATAATAATTTTTTTAATCATTTCAATCACCTTTATTATTATATCATTTTTATCAAGTTTATGGTATACTAAAAATGGTGGTATAAATGAAAGAACTAATAATAATAACAGGTATGAGCGGTGCAGGGAAAAGTCAGGCACTAAACATTTTTGAAGATCGTGGATATTTTTGTATAGATAATTATCCAATATCACTTTTTAGATATATAGGTGATATATACAAAGGAAACAGTGAAAAAGATAAAATAGCAGTAGTTGTTGATATTAGAGATAGTAATGTAGTTACTGAATTTGCAAAACAATTAGAAACATTAAAAAGTAATGAGATAAATTACAAGCTTATATATTTAGATGCGAGAACTGAAGTTCTACACAGTAGATATGAACTTTCTAGAAGAAAACATCCTCTTAATAAATATGATGGATTACTTCAAAATATTGAGGCAGAAAGAAAGTTAATATCACCATTTAAAGTATATGCAGATAAAGTTATAGATACTAGTAAATTACTTGTAAATGAGCTAGAAATAGAGCTTGAATTAAGTGTTAATAAGCTTGATATTTCACTTATATCATTTGGATTTAAAAATGGAATACCACTTGATGCACATTTAGTATTTGATGTTAGATTTTTACCTAACCCATATTACATAGCTGAATTAAAAGATAAAACTGGTAATGATACAAGTGTGTATGATTATGTAATGTCTTTTGATGATAGCAAGGAATATTATGATATGTTATATAACATGATTTCATATTTAATACCAAAATATGAAGATGAAGGTAAGGCATATCTTAAAATAGCAGTTGGTTGTAGTGGGGGACAACATAGATCAGTAAGTTTTGTAAATAGATTAAAAAAAGATTTAAATTTAAAATTTAAGAATAAGATAAGTAAAAATCATAGAGAAGTTGGAAATAAAAAATGTCTATTGAATTAAAAAATATACCAGAAAATGCTGGTGTATATATAATGAAAAATAAAGATGATAAAATAATATACATAGGCAAAGCTAAAAATTTAAAAAAAAGAGTCAGTTCATATTTTAATAGAGTACATAACAAGAAAACAACACAGCTAGTTAAAAATATTGTGAATATTGATTTTTTTTTATGTAATACAGAGATAGAAGCACTTATTTTAGAAAATAACCTAATAAAAAAATATAAGCCAAAATACAATATACTATTAAAAGACCAAAAAACGTATCCATATATAAAGATAACAAAAGAATTACTTCCTAAGATATCATTTGTAAGAAGTTCAAATAAATTTAGTGAAAATAATGCATACTATTTTGGACCATATCCAAATATGAGTATAAAAAAAGTAATTAATATGCTTATGAAAGTATTTAAAATAAGGGATTGCAATATAGATGTATACAAAAAAAGTACTAGACCATGTCTAAAATACCATATGAATTTATGTAATGCTCCTTGTGCTTTTAAAGATGAAAAAACACAAAATGAATATATAGAAAATTGTAAAAAGTTAATTAGTTTTTTAGAAAATAAAGACACAAGTATATTAAAAGATATAGAGCACAAAATGAATGAGTATAGTGATAATTTTAATTTTGAAAATGCTATTATTGAAAGAGAAAGGATAGCAACATTAAAAAAATTAATTGAAAATCAAATTATTGAAGATATTAGACAATATGATGAAGATATTTTTACTATATCAAATTCTAATCAAAATATATTTTTATGTGTAATGAGTATTAGAGACGGTAAGATGATAAATAAATCTTTTAATATAATACCTAATGTAATTGAAGAAGAAAATATAATAGAAAGACTGATTTTATCATACTATGATAATATCACAGCACCTAAAACTATAATACTTGACTATAAATATAAAGAAAAAGAGTCAATACTAAAAAAATGGTTTTTAGAAGATAAAAAAATTAATATAAAGTTATTATTTCCTAAAAAATCAGGTAGAGCTTATAGACTACTAGAATTAGCTAATTTAAATTTAGTTAGTGAACAAGAAAATTATTATAACAAAAAAGAGAATCTTATTAAAAATTTAATAACTTTAAAAGAAATACTAAATTTAGAAACTGTACCATATAAAATAGAGTGCTATGATATATCAAATATATCTGGTAATGATAATGTAGGTACACAAGTTGTTTTTGTAAATGGTGTAAAAGATACAAAATCATATAAAAAATACAATATAAAAACAGTTGTAGGACAAGATGACTATAACTCAATGAAAGAAATGATACAAAGAAGACTAAAATACGAGAATTTGCCGGATTTAATATTACTTGACGGTGGTAAAGGTCATGTAAATAAGATAAAAAAATTATTAAAAAAAGAAAAAATAAATATTGCTGTATACGGTATGTATAAAGATGATAATCATAGAACTTTTGGACTTTGTGATGAAAAAAATATTATTGATTTACAGCAACATGACTCGCTTTTTAAACTTATAACATCATTTCAAGATGAGGTACATAGATTTGCAATAACTCATCATATAAAATTAAGATCAAAAAGAAATATAAAAAGTGCACTTGATGAAATAAATGGCATAGGTTCAGTTAGAAAGAAAAAATTATTATTAAAATTTGGAAGTATTTCAAATATAAAAAAAGCAAGTATAGAAGAGCTTGAAAGCATATTGCCAACTAAAGTTGCTAAAGAATTAATTGAAAAACTTTAAAAAATTATTTGTATAATCTTAAAATTGAGGTATAATTAGAAGTAATGAAAAAACATATATAAATATCAAAAAATTAGTTATAATTAACATATATGATATAAATTTGGAGGGAAGTTTTGATGAGTAACTATATTTTGGAAATGAGAAATATAAGAAAAGAATTTTTTAATGGTAAAATAGTTGCTAATGATGACATTAACCTTAAAATTAGACCAGGTGAAATTCATGCGATAGTCGGAGAAAATGGTGCTGGTAAATCAACACTAATGAAAATTTTAAACGGACTATATGATCTAACATCAGGTGAAATTTTTTATAAAGGTGAAAAAGTCGACATAGCATCTCCATCAGTTGCAGCCCATTTAGGTATAGGAATGGTTTATCAACATTTTATGTTGGTTGATACATTAACAGTTGCAGAAAATATGGTATTAGGATACGAACCAACTAAAAATGGAGTTTTATTTGATTTAGAAACAGCAAGGGCAAGTGTAAAAGAAGTTTCTGAAAAATATGGTTTAAATATTGATCCAGATGCAATAGTAGGTGACTTATCAGTTGGTATACAACAAAGAATAGAAATACTAAAAATCTTATTTAAAGGTGCAGAACTTTTAATATTTGATGAACCAAGTGCAGTACTTACACCACAAGAAGTAGTAGAACTTTATGGTATAATGAGAAATTTAATTAAAGAAGGAAAAACAATTATATTCATCTCACATAAACTACAAGAAGTATTAGACTTATCTGATAATATCACAGTTATTAGAAGAGGAAAAGATGTTGGAGAACTTAAGACATCAGAAGCAACTAAAGAAATAATTGCAAATATGATGGTTGGTAGACAAGTACTATTCAATATAAATAAAGAACCAGTTGAAATTGGTGAAACTGTAGTTGAAGTAAAAAATATAGTTGCTGACAACGATTTAGGTATACCTAAAGTTAAGGATATAAGCTTTGAAATAAGAAGTGGTGAAATTTTAGGTATAGCTGGAGTTGAAGGAAACGGGCAAACAGAATTAATAGAAGTATTAGCTGGACTTAGAAAAGCAAATTCAGGAAGCTATAGTATAAATGGTACTGAACTTATTAATACAAGTCCTAAAAATATTAGAGATGAAGGATTATCACACATACCTGAAGATAGACATAAAAGAGCAACAGTTGATGAATTTACAATAAAAGAAAATCTATATTTAGGTGTTATAGAACCATATGCAAAAAATGGATTTTTAAATCATAAAAAAATAAATACTAGTGTAGATAACATGATTCAAAAATATGATATTAGACCGGTAGACGCTAATGTTATATACGGTGGATTATCTGGAGGTAACCAACAAAAAGTAGTTGTAGCAAGAGAGCTAGAAAAAGAAAACAAATTTATAATAGCAGCACAACCTACACGTGGTGTAGATATAGGTGCTATTGAAATGATACATAATACAATATTACATGAAAGAACAAAAGGAAAAGCTATCTTAGTTGTATCAGCTGAATTATCAGAAGTAATGGCACTAAGTGATAGAATTGCAGTTATGTATTCAGGTAAATTTGTAGGAATTTTAGATAAAGATGAAGCAACAACTGAAAAATTAGGAATATTAATGGCTGGAGGAAAATTAGATGAATAAGAAAATAAAACAAGGATTGTATTCAATTCTTCCATCATTACTTGCAGTTTTCATAGCACTTTTAATTGGTGCAGTAGTAATTGCTATAAAAGGAGTTAATCCACTTATGGCATATGCAAGTATGGTTAAATCAGCTTTTTATCAGACATCAAATAGATATCCTTTTAATGGACTAGCAAAAACTCTAGTTTACTCAACACCTCTTTTATTTTCATCACTTGCTGTAATGATATCATTTAGAGCAGGAATGTTTAATATTGGGGTTCAAGGTCAAATGATGGCTGGAGGAATAGGGGCTACATTAGTTGGTATATATTTTCATAATTTCTTTGGAAATATATTTGTTGCAATATTTGTAGCAGCATTATTTGGATTTTTATGGGCAGGTATAGCTGGACTTTTAAAATCAGTATTTGGAATAAATGAAGTTATAAGTACTATAATGTTAAACTATACAATATCACCTATACAAAATTATTTGTTATCAGGACCACTTAGAGATCCTGCATCATCAAATACACAAACTGTACCTGTATATGAAGGTGTAAGACTTCCAACTTTATTTCAAGAAATTACAAAACAATCACTTAATATTGGATTTATAATAGCAATAGCAACTTGTATAGCTGCTTACTACTTCTTTAAGAATACAACTTTAGGTTATAAGATAAAGGCAGTTGGATATAATCCAACAGCAGCAGAAAATGCTGGGATAAATCCTAAAATTATAGCATTCATTGCAATGGGTATTGCAGGGGCTATAGCAGGTATAGGAGGAGCTGAAAGAATATTAGGAGGTTCAACTCAATATGTTTATACTGAACCAATAATGGGAGATTTCGGATTTACTGGAATTGCAGTATCACTACTTGGTAAGAATAATCCATTTGGTATAATAGTTGCATCAATATTCTATGCAGCACTTGAAATTGGTGGTCAAACACTACAAATTGACTATAAATTAGACAAAGAAATAGTATATATAATACAAGCACTAATAATTATATTAGTTGCAGCTGAAAACTTATTTAAGTATGTACTTAAGAAGAGAAAGGAGAAGAATTAATATGTTACAAATTATTATGACTTTATTAAAACAAACAATAATTCTAGCTCCACCAGTTCTAATAACAGCAGTAGGTGCTTGTCTATGTGAACTATCAGGTGTTGTAAATATAGGGCTTGAGGGTATGATGTTATCAGGTGCTTTTGCAGCAGCAGTTACAAATATATATACTGGTAATCCATACTTAGGTATTGTAGTTGGTATAATAGTAGGTGGACTAGTATCTGTTATTCACGCAGTTACAAGTATACACTTAAAAGGAAATCAAATTGTAAGTGGAGTTGCAATAAATTTATTCGCAGTTTCAACAACAGGATTTTTAATTAAAACTTTATTTAAATCTGCAGGTTCAACACCTTCAGCAAGTTCAACAGCTAACAAAATGTATGTATTAATAGCAATTTATGCAATTGCAATATTAACATATTTTATAGTATATAAAACAGTATTTGGACTTAGAATTAGAGCAGTTGGAGAACATCCACTTGCAGCAGATACTGTAGGTATTAATGTATATAAATATAGATATTATGGAGTAATATTATCTGGTATGTTTGCAGGTCTTGGTGGTGCATATATGTCAACAGTAGTATTACAACAATTTATAAGCAACATGTCAGCAGGTAGAGGATATATGGCACTTGCTGCAATGATATTTGGTAAATGGAATCCACTAGGAGCAATATTAGCTTCATTACTATTTGCATTTGGACAAGCGTTCTCAGATTATGCAAAAGCATCAGCATTACCTATACCACAACAATTTTTAGCAACTATTCCATATATATTAACATTAATAGTGTTAGTAGGGTTTGTAGGTAAGGCAAGAGCTCCAAAAGCAGGCGGAAAACCTTACGAAAAATAAAAAAATTCAAATTAATACACATTTTTAAAAAAATGAGGTATAATGTAGTATACTAAAGACGAGTATATATAAATTATTTAGGAGGAAAGTTTAATGAAAAGAATCGTATCATTAATTGGTGCAATTATTACAATGATGTTATTAGTTTCATGTGGTTCAAAAACAGATGCTATGAAACCTGAAGGAAAAGCTAAGAAAATAGCAATAGTATATTCTACTGGAGGTTTAGGAGATAAATCATTTAATGACTCAGCAAATAGAGGATTAATGGAAGCAGTAGAAAAATTAGGTATTCAATATGATTACTATGAACCAAAAGATCCATCAGCAGAAGCACAAAATCAATTATCAAACTATGCTGAAAAAGGTGAATATGAATTAATAATTGCAGTTGGGTTCTCAATGAAGGATTCACTAGTTGCAGTAGCAAAAGAGTTCCCAGAACAAAAATTTGCTTTAATTGATGAAGTGGTAACTGACTTACCAAATGTTTCTTCATTAGTGTTCAAAGAACAAGAAGGTTCATTCTTATGTGGTGCATTATCTGCATTAATGACTAAAACAGGTACAATTGGATTTGTAGGTGGAGTAGAAGCTCCAGTTATAACTAGATTCCAAGCTGGTTATATTCAAGGTGCTAAATACATAAATCCAAATATCAACATTTTATCAGTTTTCGTTAATGGTTCAAACCCATTCAACGACCCAGTTGCTGCAAAAGCACTAACTGAAACATTAATCAAAAAAGGTGCTGACATTATATATCACGCATCAGGTGCTTCTGGTTCAGGAGTATTCCAAGCTGCAAAAGAAAACAATGTATATGCAATTGGTGTAGACTCTAACCAAGACGGTGTTGAAAAAGGAACAGTTTTAACATCAATGATTAAAAATGTTGACAAAGCTGTATTCTCAACAGTTAAAGAAGTTTTAGAAGGTAACTTTGCATTTGGAATACATTTATATGGAATTAAAGAAGACGGTGTTGGAACAACTGAATTTGAATTCACTAAAGATATAATTGGACAAGAAAACATCGACAAGATTAAAGAAATAACAAAAGATATTGTTGAAGGTAAGATTGTTGTAAGTGAAGAAGTTCCTAAATAAGAAAAAGTAACTAAAAAATGAAAACAGGTGTTGCCTGTTTTTGTTTTTTAGAAATGGAGTAACAATGAGAATAGTAGATATTATACAAAAGAAAAGAGATGGAATTGAATTAACAAAAGAAGAAATAGATTATTTGTTAGATGAATGTCAAAAAGGCATAGTTCCAGATTATCAATTATCTGCATTTTTAATGGCAACATACTTTAATGGTATGACTGATGAAGAACTTATTGAATTCACAAAAAAAATGAGAGATTCTGGAGATGTAATTAAATTTGAAAATTTAGATAGATTTTTAGTTGATAAACACAGTACAGGTGGAGTAGGAGATAAAGTTACTATAGTTTTAGCTCCAATAATTGCATCACTTGGTATGGGAACAGCTAAATTATCAGGTAAGGGACTTGGTCATACTGGAGGTACAATTGATAAATTTGAATCAATAAGTGGTTTTAATTTTTCAAATACAAAAGAAGAATTAATTTCTATTGCAAATAAGACAGGTATAGGTCTTATGGGTTATAGTGATAATATAGTTCCACTAGATAAGAAATTATACTCGCTAAGAGATGTAAGTGCTACAGTACCTTCAATACCACTTATTGCAAGTAGTATAATGAGTAAAAAGTTAGCAATTGACTCAAATGTTATTATACTTGATGTAAAAGTTGGAGACGGTGCTTTTATGAAAGATATAAAACAGGCAAAAGAGCTTGCTAATAGAATGGTTGCAATAGGTCGTGGTGCAAATAGAAAAGTAAAAGTTGTACTATCAAATATGGATGAACCTTTAGGGTATAATATAGGGAATGCAAATGAAGTAATTGAGGGTATAGAAGCTTTAAAGGGTAATTTCCCACAAGATTTAAAAGAAGTTGTATACACTATTGTAGGACTTGCATTAAAATCAAAAGCTGAAGTTAAGGATATAAAAGATGCTGAAAAAATTATAGACCAAGTCATAGAAAATGGTAAAGCATTAGAAAAATTAGCTGAGTTTATAAAAGAAAGCGGAGGAAATCCTGAGCTTGTAAATGATTATTCATTACTTCCTAGTGCAAAATACACTTATGAAGTAAAAAGTAATAAATCAGGTTATGTGCATAAGATTAAAACAGAAGAAATTGGTAAGGCTGCCATGGTTGTAGGAGCAGGTCGTGCCACTAAAGATTCTGTTATAGATCATAGTGTAGGATTAAAAGTGCTAAAAAAAGTATCAGATAAAGTTGAAAAAGATGAAGTATTAGCTATTATATCATATAATGATGATACTAATTTAAAACAGTCAATTGATTTTATACTAGATGCATATATAATTGGAGATACAAAAGTTGAAAAACCAAAAGCAATATTGGAGATAATAGAATAAAGAAAAGGAGTAATAAAATGAAAATTAGTAAATATATAGACCATACAGTACTAAAAGCAATGACAACACCTGCTGATATTGAAAAACTATGTAACGAAGCTAAAACATATGATTTTTATTCAGTTTGTGTAAATGGTTGTTATGTTGCAAAATGTAAAGAATTACTTGAAAACACTAGTGTTAAAGTTGCGGCTGTAGTTGGATTCCCACTTGGTGCTATGGATACAAGTGTAAAAGTTTACGAAGCATCAAAAGCTATAGCAGATGGTGCTAGTGAAATTGACATGGTAATCAATGTAGGAATGTTAAAAGCAGGAGAATTTGAGTATGTTGAAAATGAAATAAGAGCTATAAAAAAGGCTATAGGTTCAAATGTACTTAAAGTTATAATAGAAACTTGTTATTTAACAGAAGAAGAAAAAGTAAAAGCATGTGAATTATCACTAAATGCAAAAGCAGATTTTGTTAAGACTTCAACAGGATTTGGAACTGGTGGAGCAACATATGAAGATGTAGCACTTATGAAAAAAGTAGTAGGAGATAATGCTTTAGTTAAAGCATCTGGTGGAGTTAAATCATACGAAGTTGCTAAGAAATATATAGAATTAGGAGCAAGTAGACTTGGAACATCATCGGGAATTGCAATTATTAATAATGAAGAGGGAGAGGGATATTAATGGCAACACCACATATTGGGGCAAATAAAGGAGATATAGCAGAAGTAGTATTATTACCAGGAGATCCACTAAGAGCTAAGTATATAGCAGAAACTTTCTTAGAAGATGTTGTGCAATACAACAATGTAAGAGGTATGTTAGGGTTTACAGGAACATATAAAGGAAAAAGAATATCTATTCAAGGAACGGGTATGGGAGTACCATCAATTGGAATTTATGCTGATGAATTAATTAACCATTTTGGTTGTAAAACACTTATGAGAATAGGTACAGCAGGTTCAATGCATGAAAGTGTTAAAATAAGAGATGTTGTACTAGCAATGTCAAGTTCAACAGATTCAAATATAAATAAATTAAGATTTAATGGTGCTGATTATGCACCAACTGCAAACTACGAACTATTTATTGAAGCATATAATATTGCTAAACAAAAAGGTCTTTCAGTTAAAGCAGGAAATATTTTAACAAGTGATACTTTCTATGGTGATGATAAGGATGCTTGGAAGAAATGGGCTAAATTTGGTGTGTTATGTGTTGAAATGGAAACAGCACAATTATACACATTAGCTGCTAAGTATAATGTTAAAGCACTAACATTACTTACAATAAGTGACTCATTAGTAACAGGAGAAAGCACAACTGCAGAAGAAAGACAATTAACATTCAACGATATGATAATTACAGCACTTGAAACAGCTTTAAAATTTTAGGTGATTTTTATGAAAGATAAGGAATATATAGAAAAAGCAAATAAATTATTAAAAAGGGCATATGTTCCATATTCACATTTTCCAGTTGCATCTATAGTTATAGACCAAGATGACAACGAATATATAGGTATTAATGTTGAAAATTCATCATATAATTTAGGATTATGTGCTGAAAGAAATGCAATAACAACAGGGGTAACTAATGGCTTAAAGAAAATAAAAAGAATATATATAACAGCAAATGTTAAAAGACCTATTAGTCCTTGTGGAGCATGTAGACAGGTTATTTCTGAATTTTCAGATGAGAATACAAGAATTATACTAGGTAATAGTAATAATGAAGAGATAAGAGAATTTAGTGTTGATGAAATTATACCTTATAGTTTTGGACCTAATGACTTATAGATAAAAAAATGTCAGTACAAATTGTACTGACTTTTTTTATTATAACCCAATTCTTGCACCGATTCCAAAACTAAATGTACTAGGACTTCCAACACCAAGTTCAATACTTACTTTGTCATAGAATGTTAATCCTACAAAAGTTTTAACATTAAAACTTGTTTTTGCCGCTTTATTATGTGCAAAAGAAGTTGAAGTTCCTAAATTTATACCGCCATATACATCTGTATATGCAGTAATGTTACGTTTTAATTCAAGTGAAACAAATGGAGAGAACACACCAACAGCTTCACTTTTTGTAAAATGTGAACCAATTTCTGCACCAAGTCCTAAATTTACATTTAATTGATCATATGGATTTACTGTTTTATAAAAAGTAGTACCAAGATTAAGGATAGCTTTTGGCTTTGTTAATTCTTCATGAACTGTTACACCAGTATTAACTAAAACCTTAAAGTTTGCGTGGTTTCTACTTGCAAATACAGTTGTTGATAACAGTAATGTAACTAAAATTATACACTTTTTTAACATATTTTTTTTCCTTTCATAATTAAATCTTAATTAATTATACTAATATTTCAAATAATATGTCAATGATAACAGAGTATACAAAAAATTATTTTATAACTATTTAAATGCATTTTTTTAAAATTTATCTATATATTTTCATAATTATTATTCATAATTAGATACTTATTTAACCAAATAAAAATAAAAAATTCACTTTTTACAATTATTTTACTAAAAACTATTGCATTTTATTAAAAAATGTTGTATCTTATAGTAAGAAGTGGTTAATTGTGTAAAATTGTGGAAGATTGTGGGGTGAAATTATATGTTTATTGGAGAATTTAATTGTAAAATGGATACAAAAGGTAGAATAACTTTTCCATCAAAATTTAGAGAACAATTAACAGATGGTTTCGTAATCACAAGAGGTTTAGACAATTGCGTTGATTTATTTACACTTGAAAAATGGAAAGAACAACTAGCAAAATTAGAGAAAATAAATTTCACAAAAGATGTTCACAGAAAATATTCAAGATTCTTATTATCTGCAGCAACAGAGTTACAATTTGATGCACAAGGAAGAATAAATATACCACAAGCACTTATCGAACATTCAAAAATGGTAAAAGATATAGTTGTAACAGGAAATAATGACAGAATAGAAATTTGGTCTAAAGATGTTTGGGATAAATATCTTAGTGATAATTTAGAAAATATTAATGAATTAGTAAATGAGATTGATTTTTAAAGTAAGGGGAATAAATGTACCATAAGGCAGTATTATATGATGAGGTTATAGAAAATATTATCGTAGATAAAGATGCTATTTACTTAGACTGCACTTTAGGTGGCGGTGGTCATAGTATGGGTATTTTAGAAAATAGTACAAAAAACTCTAAGCTTATAGCAATAGATCAAGATCAAAATGCAATTGATTATGTAAATAGTAATATAAACGGATATGAAGATAAGATAAAAATATTTAGAAATAATTTTCAAAATATGGATACTGTAATTTATCTAGCAGGCTATGAAAAAGTAGATAGAATACTTATGGATATAGGTGTTTCATCAAAACAACTTGATGACATGTCAAGAGGATTCTCATATAAATATGAGGCAAAACTTGATATGAGAATGGATACTAGTAAAAAATTATCGGCATATGAAGTTATAAATGAATTTAGTGAAAAAGAGCTTGCAGATATAATATATAAATATGGTGAAGAACCAAAAGCAAGAAAAATTGCAAGCTATATTGTAAGAACAAGAGAAACAAAAAATATTGAAACAACAACTGAACTTGCCAATATTGTTATAAAAGCAATTGGTAAAAAGATGAAAAAACATCCAGCAAAAAGAACATTTCAAGCAATAAGAATATATGTAAATAATGAGCTTGAAGTACTTGAAAAAGCGATAGATAAAGCGATAAATCTACTTAATAATAACGGAAGACTACTTATAATAACATTCCATTCACTTGAAGATAGGATTGTTAAAGAAAAGTTTAGATACTATGAAAATCCATGTAGTTGTCCAAAAGACATACCTATATGTGTGTGTAATAAAAAATCATATGGAAGAATATTAAATAAAAAAGCTATAGTAGCTAATTCAGATGAATTAGATGAAAATAATAGAGCACATTCAGCAAAACTTAGAATATTTGAAAGGATAGAAAGATGAATACAAGAGTAAATGTAATTAATAAAAATATATCAATATTTAAAGAAAAGGTAGAATCAGTTTCTTCAGTACAATTAACAAAAGAAGTTGCTATGATAAGCTTAATGCTTGCAGTAATAGTAGTGTTTGGTACAATAAACCTTATAGCTAACAATAGCTTATCTAATATTGCAAGAGGTAATGAAAATTTAAGAACAGAATTAAAAATATTAGAAAAAGAAACATCAAGACTTGAAGTTATGAAAACAGACTTAGAAAATATACGTGAAATACAAGCTAAATCTGAAGGAATGGGATTTGTTTATAATCAAAAAATTGAATATGTAAAATAAGAAAACTGTATCTAGATTTTATTTAGATACAGTTTTTAAGTTTATGAAAATAAGACCAGAACCTTCTTTAAATTCAATGGTTGCTATTTTTGAAGTAATGATATTACTTACAAGACCAATTGATTTTTCAATATCATTTTTTTTAAGTCCATATTTAAATCCTTTAAGTGTAAGCTCTTTCATATCAGTACTTGGTAAAAATGAAAAATTATGATTCTTCATATTATTTATCTCGTGATCTGAATCTATGAAATATATTAAATCATTATCGTGTGATATATATTTCATATTTTTGTTTTTTTCTAACATTTTTAGATTACAAATAGTCATATCAAGTCTTTTACCTGTAGCACCAAAAACTAATACATCTTTATCTTGATAAAAATCTATATCTTCATTTTTAAATCTGTTATATAAATTAATATTTTTAATACCACATATATGCATAAGAACTAGTTCAAAATCTGTATAATCTTTATCACTATCATATTTATACATATTTACATTTTCTTTTTTATAATACTCTAATATTTTGTTATCTATAGAATCTAAGTCGCCTATTATATAATTAGGTGTTAAACCATATTTATAGGCAATATTTGCACCACCATCAGCACATATTAATATTCTATCTTTAATAATTTTAATATAATTTTTATCTATTATTGGATATTCACCATTTAAAAAAACTACGTATTTCATGTCAATAATCCTTTCAGTTACTTTGCTATATTTTATCAAAAATTTTAAGTTTTATAAATATTATTTTAATGAGTTTTTTTTGTATATATGATATAATAAAGTTTGAGGTGGTTTATGAAAAACTATAATGATACTCTTGAATTTTATAAGATTATTAATAAATTAATAGATAATTCATTTTTAAATGAAACAAAAGAAAAATTTTTAGATTTAAAACTATATACTAGTAAAGAAGCTTTAGAAAAAGAACTATCACTAATGAGAGATATGATAGATTTCTATAAGTTCGATGATGGTTTTGATTACAGAGAAGTATATAATATATCAAATATATTGAACTCGCTTAAAATGTTGGGTTCATATATTGAAGTATTAGATTTGTTACATTTAAAAAAGAATTTAAGCCTATATAGAAAATCAAAAAGTCGTGCTAAAAATGTAAGAGATAAATACAAAACAATATGGAACATATTTTCAAATGATGTTGATACAAAAGAATTAGAGAATATAATTGATGAGATAATAGATGATAAAGCTGATGTAAAAGATAGTGCATCTATTAATTTACGTGATATTAGAAAACAAAAATATATTATAAATGAAAATATAAAAGATAAATTAGAATCAATATTTAGTGATCCTAAATTTTCAAAAGCTATAGATCAAAAAATAATTACACATAGAAATGATAGATATGTAATTCCTATAAAAAATGATTTTAAAGGTCTAATTAAAGGTATAGAACATGATAAGTCATCAACAGGAAATTCTGTATATATTGAGCCTTTAACAATAGTTTCATTAAATAATAAGCTAAGAGAGTATGAAGCAAGAGAAAGAGAAGAAATAAGAAGGATTTTAATTAGAGTAAGTGAGTATATAAGGGTAAGGCTTGATGATATATCAAATATATACTCAGTACTTGTACATCTTGACTTTATAAACAGTAAAACTATATTTTCTCTTGAATATGAATGTGAAATACCTAATATTGTAAATAAAGAGATAATAAGCTTGGTAGATGCAAGACACCCGCTAATTTCAAAAGAGAAAGTAGTACCAATTAGCTTTGATCTTAGTGATGAAAAAATAATGCTAATTACAGGTCCAAATACCGGTGGTAAGACTGTTACTCTTAAAGTTGCAGGACTTTTAACAATAATGGCTTTGTCAGGTATACCAATACCAGCAAGTGAAAAGACTACTATAGGCTTATTTGACATAGTTGTAGCAGATATAGGGGATGAACAAAGTATCGAACAAAATCTATCTTCATTTTCTGCACATGTAAAATCTATATCACAAATATTAAATTTATGTGATAAAAAAGCTTTAGTACTGCTTGATGAATTAGGTTCTGGAACTGATCCTATGGAAGGTTCAGCTTTTGCAATGTCTGTTATTGATTATTTAAATAATAAAAAAAGAACTTCAATAATAACAACGCATTATAGTGAAGTAAAGGCATATGCATTTAATAATGAAGGAATAAAAAGTGCTTCTATGGAGTTTGATATAAATACATTATCACCAACATATAAGCTAATTGAGGGTATACCTGGAGAAAGTAATGCCCTAATAATCGCTAAAAAATATGGTATATCAGATGAAATAATAGAAAACGCTAAGACATATATAAGTGAAGATAATAAAAAAGTTGAGAAAATGCTTTTAGCTATAAAGCAAAAAAATGAAGAATTAGATAATCTTAATGAAATAACAAAAAACTTACAACTTGAATTAGAACAAAAGAATATTGAGTTTAATAACAAAATTGCTAAGTTTGAAGCTGAAAAAAATGAAATTATACTAAGTAGTCAAATAAAAGCAGATGAATATCTAAAAAATATGCAAGCAAAAGCTCGTGCATTAGTAGATAAAATAAATAGTGAAAATGCAAGTATTGATGAAATAAAAAATACACAAAGAAGTATAAATATGCTTGCTAACTCAATAAAAGAAGACAAGAAAAAAGTAAAAAATGAAATAAAAACTGAAAGTGTAAAAATTGATGTTGAATTAGGGGAAGAAGTTTTAGTAAAATCGCTTAATAAAAATGCAAAAATACTTAAAATTATTTCTAGTAAATCATCAGTTCAAGTACAAGCAGGAATTTTAAAATTAGTTGTTCCACTTACTGATATAGTGAAAATAAAGAAAAAACAAAATAACAGTACTAAAAGGTTTGTATCATTTAAAAATGCAAATACAAAAATGGAAATTGATGTAAGAGGTAAGAATAGTTATGATGCTATAAATGAAATTGAAATTTATTTAGATAAAGCAACACTTAGTGGGTATAATATGGTGTATATAATCCACGGTAAGGGAACTATGATATTAAGACAAAAAATAAGGGAATACCTAAGAACATCACCTTATGTACTAGATTTTAATGATGCAAATCAAAATGAGGGTGGACTAGGTTGTACAGTTGTAAATTTAAAATAAAGGAGACCAATTATGAAATTATATAATACTTTGACAAATAGTATTGAAACATTTAAACCAATAAACGAGAATAAAGTTTTAATGTATGTATGTGGACCTACAGTATATAATTATATTCATATTGGTAATACAAGACCTTTAGTTGTTTTTGATGTTTTGGCTAGATATTTAAAACATACAGGTTATGATGTAAAATATGTACAAAATTTTACTGATATTGATGATAAGATAATAAAAAGGGCAAATGATGAGAATATTAGCTGTGAAGAAGTAACAACAAAATATATATCTGCATTTATGCAAGATACAAAAAATCTAAATTTATTAGATGATATAATAAGACCTAAAGTTACTGATAACGTAGATGAGATTATACTTATGATATCAAATCTTTTGAATAAAGGGTATGCATATGAAAAAAATGGAGATGTAATATTTTCAGTTGATAAATATATGAATTATGGTAAATTATCAAAGCAAAAACTTGAAAACTTAAATGCAGGTAATAGAGTTGAGGTAAATACTGATAAAAAAAATCCATTTGACTTTGTTTTATGGAAAAAGAAAAAGGATAATGAACCAAGTTATAATTCACCTTTTGGAGAAGGAAGACCTGGTTGGCATATAGAATGTAGTGCCCTTATCAAAAAATACCTAGCTAGTAACATTGATATACATGCAGGTGGTCAAGATCTAATCTTTCCACACCATGAAAATGAAATAGCACAAAGTATATGTGAAAGTGAAGATAATATTAATTTTGTAAATTATTGGTTACATAATGGTTATGTAACATTAAATAATGAAAAGATGAGTAAATCAACAGGTAATTTCATGCTTTTAAGAGATGTATTAAATGATTTTTCTGGAAATGTAATAAGGTTTTTTATACTTTCATCACATTATAGAAAAAGCCTTAATTTTAATGCAACAGACTTAGAAGTAGCTAAGAAAACGCTTACAAAGATTTCAAATACCTTATATAAATATATGGATACTAAAACTTATCCTATAAATAATCAGATTGAAAATATTGTAATAGATTTTGAAAAAGAATTTTGTGATGCAATAGAAGATGATATTAATACACCAAAAGCATTTGCGTCAATTGCTAAATATATAAAAAAGATTAATTCTATAATCTCTGATGATAATAAGTATAATTTAATTAGTGCATATAATAAAATAAGGTACTTATTAGAAGATATATTAGGTATCAAGCTTATATCACAAGTTAAAAATGACAACCAAGATAAAATGTCAAAACTTATTGATATTTTAATTGAAATTAGAAATGATGCAAGAGAAAATAAAAACTATAAATTAGCAGATAAGATACGTGATGAATTAAAAAAATTAGATATTAATCTTCATGATACGAAATAATACAGGAGTAAAAATGAATATAAGAAAATTTTTCAATATTTTTAGAGTAAATAAAAGTATTTCAATAGATTTAGGTACAGCAAACATATTAATTTATGACAAACAAAGAAAAAAAGTTGTTTTAAATGAACCGTCAGTTGTTGCACTTGATAAAAAAACAAGAAAAGTTATAGCAGTAGGTAGACAAGCACGTGAAATGCTTGGTAAAACACCAGATAGCATTGAAGCTATAAAACCACTAAGAGAAGGTGTTATAGCAGATTTAGATGTTACACGTGATATGTTAGACCATTTTATAAAAAATATATATGGTTATGGTTTATTTAAACCTGAAATAATAATATGTGTACCTCTTGAGGTTACATCAGTTGAAAGAAAAGCTTTATTTGACTCAGTTATGGGTGCTAAAAAAATATACATAATTGAAGAAGGAAGAGCAGCAATAATAGGTTCAGGTATAGACATATCTAAACCAAATGGTAATATGGTAGTAGATATAGGTGGAGGTTCAACTGATATAGCTATATTATCATTAAATGAAATAATATCTTCAAAATCAATAAAAGTTGCAGGTAATACTTTTGATACTGATATAGTAAGATATATAAAGAATAAACACAATTTACTAATAGGTGAAAGAGCAGCAGAAGCTATTAAAAAGAACTTAGCAAATGCAATAAAAGTTGAAAACCCTGAAAAAATGACAATTAAAGGACTAAATTTACAATTTGGGATACCTGCAAGTATAGAAATAGATGAAAATGAAATAAATGATGCAATATATCACTCACTTATGGATATTGTAAATTCAACTAAAGAAGTTCTTGAAAAATGTCCTGCAGAATTAGCATCAGATATACTTGATAATGGTGTTGTAATGACAGGTGGAGGTTCTTTAATTAAGAATTTTACTAAACTTTTAGAAAATCATATAAAAGTTAAAGTATACATTTCAAATAATCCGCTTGATAGTGTTGTATTAGGTGGAGGACTTGCATTTGAGAATAAGAAATTACTAAAGACACTTCAAATGAAGGAAATTTAAAATGAATGAATTAGAAAAAATGGCAAGTATAGATAGAGCTAGTGCAACATATCTTCTTTATTCTGATATAAGGGTTGATTTACTTCAAAAAGCAGTAGAATTATCTGAATATATATATAGAAAATATAATATAGATTTTTCTAATATACTAGAACATCCAGATGTTAAATACATTTATGATATTAAAATAGATGATGTAAGAGAGTTAATATCACTTTCTAGTGAAAGCTCATACACAGGTAAGAAAATATATATATTAGAGCTTAAAGGCATGAAAAAAGAGGCAAGTAATGCACTTTTAAAATTAATAGAAGAACCACCTATTAATACATATTTTATACTATTAACTAATACATTAAATATATTAGAAACTATAAAATCAAGAGCAATTAAAATATATATAAAACCAAAGTTATATGATATTGATAGTAGGATATATAATATATTTGATGGTAATGAAAAATATATAGATGAATATATTAAAAATGATATTAAAATTGATGACTATAAATGTGATAGCTTAGAACATGCATATGAAGGTATAGAAACGTATTTTAATAGTGACGATATAAATATATATATTAAACTAAGATATGAACTATCAATAGTATATGTAGTTAGTGAATTAAAATATAATGAAGAAATAAGTAAAATACTGTTTATAAATAAACTTTCAAGTTTTTTCTCTAAGGAAAGAGAAAAAGCGGATACATTTTTAAAGCGTCTTATTATACTTGCAACAAATAAAATATCGCATGATAAGTATATAAGGCTTATAAAAATAAAAAATAGTATAAGAAATAATGTTAGTATAAAAACAGCTATATATGTTTTTCTATCAATTATTGGAGGTTTTGATGTACAAATTAGTAGTAAGTGATTTAGATGGTACACTACTTGATGATAACCATATATTAAATCCATATACTAAAAAAGTAGTACAAAAATTGTGTGAAAGAGATGACATACACTTTATTATTGCTACAGGAAGAAATTATGTCGATGCAGCTAGAATAAAAAAAGATTTAGGTATTGATGTTGCAATGATAACATCAAATGGTGCTACTTTATATGATAAAAATGGGAATATGATATTTAAACATTCAATATCAAGCGATAAGACAGATGAACTTTTTAAAATAGATTATAAAAAATATTCATCAGACATTATTATGAATGTAGTTTGTGAAAATGATTGGTATATAACAGAAAAATTACCTAAAGATCATATAATAAATGAATGGTCAGCAGTTGACTATGCATATAAAGTTGTAGATATGGATTTTATAATAAAACAAGAGATAACAAAAGTCTTTTATATTGGAAACCATGAGAAATTACTTGAACTTGAAAAAGAAATAACAAGTAGATTAGGAGATTCTGTTAATTTAGCATTTACTTTACCTTTTTGTCTTGAAATATTTCCAAAAGAAGCAACAAAGGCTAAAGCATTAATAGAGATATCAAAATTAAAGAATTTACCTCTTCATAATTCAATTGCCTTTGGTGATGGATTTAATGATTTAGAACTTTTAACTTCAGTTACAAAAGGGTATATAATGGAGAATGCAAGTCCTAAATTAAAAAATGAATTAAAAAGTTTTGAAATAATTGATGCAAATTATAATAATGGAGTAGCAAAAAAATTAATACAATTATTTAGTTTGGAGATTTAAATGGCTATTGGAATATTTGATTCAGGGCTTGGTGGACTTAGTGTTGTAAAAGAACTTAAGAAAAAATATCCTAGTGAAAAAATAATATATTTTGCCGATAATATTAATTTACCGTACGGTGAGAAAACAGATGAAGAAATAAAAAGCTTTGCAATAAACATCTGTGATTTTTTGATATCAAAAGGAGCAACTAGTATAATTATAGCTTGTAATACAGCAAGTAGCACAGCTTATGATACCCTTATTAAAAAATACAGTATACCAATATATAGCATAATATTACCGGTCGTAAATGAAATATTAAATAAGGATTATAAAAAAATAGGTCTAATTGCTACAAAATCAACTATAAATTCTAAAAAATACGATAAATATTTAGATGGAGTACTAAGCTTAAAAAAGGCAACTCCTAAATTGGTTGAATATGCTGAAAGTCAGTGTAAAACGGGTATATTAGAGTACATAAAAGATAATATAGATAATATGGTAAAAAATACTGATGCTATAATACTAGGATGTACACATTTTCCCTTATTAGCTGAATATTTTAATAAACTATATAGTGATTTCACATTTATAGACCCAGCAGTCGCACTTGTTAAAAACTTTGATATTAAAGATAGTGAAATAGCTGATGACGAGTACTATGTTAGTGGTGAAAAGGATGAATTTGAGCTTTTAGCAAAAAATATTATAGGAAGTGATATAAATGTACGAGTACATAAATGGTAATATTGCAATTAAAGAATTAGATCATGTTGCACTTGAATGTATGGGAGTAGCATATTTAATATATATACCTTTTAAGACATATGAGGCTATGGGTAGTGTAGGTCAAGTTGAAAAACTATATATACATATGAATGTAAAAGAAGATGATATAACTTTATATGGATTTAAAACTACAAATGAAAGAAAAATATTTAAGTCAGTAATAAAGGTAAGTGGCATAGGTCCTAAAATAGCATTATCAATTTTATCAACATTTAGTGCTAGTGAGATTTCAAGTATAATTTCATCTGAAAACTCTAAACTATTATCTACAGTACCAGGACTTGGAATAAAAAAGGCACAAAAATTGATTATTGAATTAAAAGATAAATTTGATATTGACAGTGAAGTTTCAGACTTTAATATACATATTATTAAAAATGAAGTTTCAATGGCACTTGATAGCCTTGGATATACTAAAGTTAAGATTGAAGATTATATTACAAATGATGAAATTGAAAAATTAGCAGATTCAGGTCATATAATGAAAGAAATATTAAAGAAAATTGCAAGCAAAAGATAATATAAAGAAAAGAGTGATAATATGTGTACAACAGTTATAGTTGGTAAAAAAGCAAGTTTAAATGGTAGAACTATAATTGCAAGAAATGAAGATTCGCATGTTGCAATAAATCCTAAAAAATTAGAAGTAGTTAAGGCGGATACTATAAAAAATAGGATACATAAATCAGTTTTAACAGGTGTTGAAGTTAAGTTGCCAGAAAAATCATATACTTACACTGCAATGCCTGATGTTATAAGCGATACATATAACAATGGTAGATTTAGTGAGGCAAGTGTTAATGAAATGAAAGTTGCTGTAAGTTCAACTGAAAGCTTATATGGCAATGAAAGAGTATTAGCGTATGACCCTTTAGTAGAAAACGGTATTGCTGAAGACGCAATTAATGATATAGTAGCACCATATATTAATAGTGCTAAAGAAGGTGTAGAGTTATTAGGTAAATACATAGAAAAATATGGTTCAGCAGAAGGGAATGGAATCTTATTCTCTGATATGGATGAAGTTTGGTATATGGAAATACCAACAGGTCACCACTGGGTAGCAGTTAGAATACCAGATGATCATTATGGTATTGCACCTAACTGTGTTTGCATTGAACAAATTGATTTTAATAGCGATGATTACCTATATTCAACTGGTATTAGAGAGTTTGTTGAAAAGTATAATTTAAATCCATATCCACATGAATTTAATTTTAGAAAAATATTTGGAACAAGTACAGAACTTGATAGAGTGTATAATACTGCACGTGCTTGGTTTTCACATAAATATTTAGATAAGAACTTTAATGAAAGCCCTATATCAAGTGATATACCATTTTTAAATAAGGCAGATAGACTTATATCAATTGAAGATGTTCAGTATATTTTAAGTTCACATTATAACGAAACTAATTATGATCCTATTGGTAAATATGGAACAGAATTAGAAAGAACTAGATTTAGAGCTATATCTTTATCAAGAACACAACAATCACATGTAATTGAAATAGATGAATTACCTGTAAAATGGGTAGCAATGGCAACAACTGCATTTACTCCATACGTACCATTTTTTACAGATGTTGATGATATACCAGAAGAATATAGAGATACACCATATAAGATAAATATGAAGTACGCTTATTGGTTATTTAAAGTGTTTTCATATTATGTTGAAACACACTATAATATGTTTTCAAAAGAAAATACAAAATACTTAGAAAATATGCGTGCATATGCAAGAAGAAGAGTGTTTGAAATAAAAGAAAATGCTAAAAATATAAAGGGTAGTGAATTAAGAACATACCTTACAAAAGAAAATGAAAAAACAGTTGAATACATTTTAAATGAAACAAGAAACTTACTAGATGATTTTATGCAAAGAGCATTATCAGTTTCAAAAATGTCATTTACTATGGATAAAAATCTATAAAAAATGGAAGATATTATCTTCCATTTTTATTAATCATGCTAATTAGTTTATCATGAATTTCTGATATGAAGTAAAATGAACCACAATATATATTAATATAGTCATTATCAATATATATTTCATCTACAATATCAACATCTCCTAAAATTTTTCTAATATTTTCTATATCCCTACCTCTTTTTACATTAGATAGTGGATATAAACTAATCTTGCTTGCAAAAGTTTTTGCTATTTCATACATTTTCAATATATCTTTATCAGAAAGTGCAGTCATAAATATGTGTATATTGTCATATTTTTTAAAATTTTCTTTTAAGTTTAAAAATGATGCTTCATTATGAGATACATCGATATAAACATTATCAGCTAATTTTTCTTGTCTACCTTTTAATTTGAAAAATTTTAGATAATTTTTAATAGTATTATCATCAATTTTAAATATTTTAAAAACTTCATATGCAAGTGCAAAATTTTGCTTTTGTGCTATGCCTTTAAGTGGTAAATCAAAGCCATTAATAGGTTTAACATATTTTGAATTATTAGTCATTTTTGATATTTCTTCTTTTAAATAAATATTATCTTGTGAATAAAAAGTAAGTGTATTATTTTTACATATACCAGCTTTTTCATATGCTATATCACTAAGTGTATTACCTAAGATATCAGTATGATCTATTGAAACATTTGTTATTAACGCTATATCATAATTAAATATATTTGTTGTATCATGTCTACCGCCAATACCAACCTCAATTATAGCAATATCTACTTCATTATCTATAAAATAGTTCATTGCAATTAAAAAGCAAAAATCAAAAAATCCAATCTTAAGATTTTTAAATTTTGTATAATATCTAAAAAAGTCTTCATCAGATATTTCATTTTGGTTAATTGTGATTCTTTCATTTGGTTTAAATAGGTGTGGAGATGTAAATTTACCCACCTTGTACTTACTCATTAAAACACATTCTAAATATGAACAAGTTGAGCCCTTACCATTAGTTCCACCAATGTGTATAAGATATGGTAATTTCCCATTTATATATTTTTTTAAATCAATTTTTTCTTCTCTTATCCTTGAAAATATCTCGTTGTACATAACTGCCTCCAAACTTAGTATATCATAATTTTATTGATTTTACAGTCTAAAATGTATATAATTTTAGTATTAAATAATGAGGATAAAATAATGAAAAAATATTTTGATAGTATGATAAATGACTTTAATTTTGAAAATAGAGAAGGTCAAATAGAAATGGCTAAAACAATACAAAAACACTTAGAAGAGAATACTCCTTGTATTATTGAAGCTGGAACAGGTATAGGTAAAACTCTTGCATATTTACTTCCTTTAGTTCTTTATGCAAAGGAAAATGATACAAGAGTTGTCATATCAACAAATACAATTAATTTACAAGAGCAATTAGTTGAAAAGGATTTGCCACTTCTAGAAAAAATTATCGGACAGGAAATAAGGTATACACTTGTTAAGGGTAGAAGTAACTATATTTGTAGTGATAGATATTATAAAAATAATAAGAACCCAAAAATTACTGAATGGTTTGAAAATACACATACAGGTGATAGAGCAGAAATAGATTTTTATGTAAGTAATGAAGAGTGGAATATGATTAAATCTGATAAAGATTTTTGTTCACCTAAAAAATGTAATTGTTTTTTCTACAAAGCAAGAAAAGAATTGCAGTATAATGAAATACTTATTGTAAATCATTCTTTACTTTTTTCACATTTAAAATATGATAAAATACTACCTAAATTTGATGTTTTACTAATTGATGAAGCACATAATATTGAAAATGTTGCAAGAAAGTATTTTGAGTACAAAGTAAGCTCAGATGAACTAAGTATAATATTAGGAATGCTATATAACTTTAAAACTAAGAGTGGTTCATATATTACAATGTTAAATAAGCTATCTACAGTATTAGATAGTAGAACATTTTTACTTTTTGAAGAGCATAAAGAAGAGTTAATAGAGCTATTTACATCAATTTATACTAATTTTATAAAATTATGTGCTGAGATTTCAAAAATAATAGTACAAAAAAATTTAGTTCATATAAGAAGAAAATATATTGAAGACATGCTAAATGATTATATTAAATACTATAACAATATTATTTCTGATTATAAAAAAATAAATAAAATAGTTAAGATAATGAAGGAAAATGTTGAATATCTTAACATTGAAGAGCAAATAACAGATGATTTTTTTAGTATATATGAAAAACTAAAAGAAAATATTAAAAACTTAGAAACTATTGAAAAAAATCCACAAAATGAATATGTTAACTGGTTTAAATTTAATGAAAATACGCTAGAACTTCAAATTATATCAACACCATTTATCATATCAGATAAGTTAAAACAAGAGCTTTTAAAAGATGATAAGAATATAATAATGACGTCTGCAACTCTTAGAATAGCAAAAGAATTTAAGTATATAAAATCAAGACTTGGAATTGAAGATTTTAGTGAGTATGTCATGAGTTCACCCTTTGACTATGATAAAAATATGAAAATATTAATCTCACAAAATAATTATGACGTTAATTCTAAGGAATATATTGATTACGTAGCTAAATTTTTAAATGAATATATAAAAAATAAGAATGGTAACAGTTTTGTTTTATTTACATCATATAAGTTTATGGAAGATGTATATAATAAATTAGAATTAGAAGATTTTAATATTTTAAAACAAGGGGATATGTCAAGAACAAATCTAATTGAAGCTTTTAAATCACAAGAAAAAACAATACTGCTTGGAACTGATAGTTTCTGGGAAGGTGTTGATATTAAAGGTGAAAAATTAAATAATATAATTATACCAAAATTACCATTTCAGGTACCAGATGATCCGGTTGTTGAGGCAATAATTGAAAATATAAAAGAAAATGGTGGTATACCATTTATGGATTATCAACTTCCAATTATGATAATAAAGTTGTGCCAAGGTGTAGGAAGACTTATAAGATCTAAGGAAGATAATGGTGAAATTGTTATACTTGATAATAGAATATTGAAAAAATCATATGGAAGAACAATATTAAATTCAATGCCTAGTAAAAATATAATAAAAATATAAAAAGCTACTAATCAGTAGCTTTTTCACTATATAATACTTTTAAATTATTTTCATCAAGCTTTAAATAATATCCAAAAAGTTTAGAGTCAACTTTTTTAGAAAAAGTTCCATGAACATTAAAGTTCATAAATTTACTATAATTCTTAATATTTATTCCTGAACCAAGTAGTATTTCACATTTCGTTTTTATATTTTTAATATTATCAAAACCAAGCTCCACATTGTGTTCATGTCCACTTGTAAGTATTCTATCAACACCCATATTATCAAGCATTTTTATATTCTCTAAATAATTTTTACTTACATCAATTGCTCTATGAAATACAAACTCCTTTTTATATTCCTTACATAAATTTAAAATAATTTTAGTTTTATCTATATCAATTGTATCGTCTTCATTTAAAGCACCAAAAGCTAGACCATCAGCATACTTTAAAAGATTTTTAGCACTTTCATACATAGCTAAAAATTCTAAATCAGTATAGATAAAATTACCTGAACGAACTCTAAGCATTGCAATTATTGGTATAGTTGTTTTTTGCTTAGCTATTTTAAGTATTTCAAGATCAGGTGTTAAACCACCTACTTCAATTGCACTATTAAGCTCAATTCTATTTATAATTTTCTTATACTTCTCAGCGATTATAACATCATCTATATTTTGAATACATAGCTCAAACATATTAATTACTCTCCTTAAACTTCATTTATTTTTATTATATCACAGTATTATTTTTTAGTTAATCATGATATAATAAAACAAGAGGTGCAATATGGATTTTATTAAAATTAAAGGAGCTAGAGAGCATAATTTAAAGAATATAGATATAGATATTCCAAAAGGAAAAATGGTTGTAATAACAGGCGTATCAGGTAGTGGTAAATCGTCTATAGCTTTTGATACAATTTACTCAGAAGGTCAAAGAAGATATGTAGAAAGCTTATCTGCATATGCAAGACAGTTTATATCTCAAATGAAAAAACCAGAACTAGATAGTATTGAAGGATTATCACCTGCTATATCTATTGAACAAAAAAGTGTTTCTAAAAATCCAAGATCAACAGTTGGAACAATGACAGAAATTTACGACTATATGAGATTATTATGGGGGCATATAGGAATTGCACATTGCCCTATATGTAATGAAGTTGTAACAAGAAAGTCAGTTCAAGAAATAATAGATGATGTATATAAAAAATGTAATGAAAAAGATAAAATGATAATATTATCTCCTGTAGTTAAAGATAAAAAGGGGACATTTAAAAATTTATTTATTTCGCTTCAAAAACAAGGGTTTCAAAGAGTAGAAGTAGACGGTACTTATTTTGAACTAGATGATATAATAGAACTTGATAAGAATAAAAGACATAATATTTATGTTGTAATAGATAGAGTAATAATTAGAAAAGAAGATGAAAAAGAAATTTTTACAAGAATTACTCAAGCAGTAGAACAAGGTATATCACTATCACAAGGTAGTATTGAAATTGAATTAAATAATGTAAGAAATAGATATAATGAAAATTTTGTTTGTGAAAATCATGAAGATGTAAGTTTTCCTGAAATAGTACCTAGACTATTTTCATTTAATGCACCATATGGAGCTTGTGAAGAGTGTAATGGTTTGGGTTCTGCACTTGTAATAGATGAGAATAAAATAGTAATAGATGAAAACCAACCCATAAACGATGGAGGAGTATTTTTATGTGGTGGAAACTCTAAAACTTCGTGGACATACAAAATGTATATTGACTTTTTAAAAGCACATAATATTGATGAAAAGAAGAGTTACAGCGAACTTACAGATGAAGAAAGAAAACTACTATTTTTTGGTTCTGATAAGAAATATAGATTTACTATAAACACAAAAGAATATAATTATGATGGATATAAAACGTTTGAAGGAATAATATCACTTGCTTATAGAAGATACAAAGAATCTTTTAGTGAAAGCATAAGAGAAGAACTTGAAAATAAGTATATGATAGAAAAAAATTGTAGTAAGTGTAATGGAAATAGGTTAAAAGACATAGTTTTAAGTATAAAAATAAATGATAAATCAATTATTGATGTAACAAAATTAAGTATTTCAGATGCATTAACTTTTTTTGATAATTTAACTTTAACTAAAAAAGAAGAGCAAATTGCAAAAGAAATATTAAAAGAAATACGTGAAAGACTTACATTTATGGCAAATGTAGGACTTAATTACCTTAGTTTATCAAGAAATACAAGAACATTATCAGGTGGAGAAAGCCAAAGAATAAGACTTGCAACACAAATTGGAAGTAAGCTTACTGGTGTTATATACGTACTTGATGAACCAAGTATAGGTCTACATCAAAGAGATAATGAAAAACTTCTAGCAACGTTAAAAGAATTAAAAGATTTAGGTAATACACTAATAATAGTAGAACATGATGAAGACACAATGAGAGAGTGTGATTATTTACTTGATATAGGACCTGGTGCAGGTATAAATGGTGGTCAAATAGTTGCAAAAGGTACACCAAAAGAAATAATGGAAAATGAAAAATCAATTACAGGTAAATTTTTATCTGGAACTTATAGTATTGAAATACCAAAGAATAGAAGAAAAGCAGATAAGTTTTTAAAACTAAAATCTTGTAGCGGAAATAATTTAAAAAACGTTAGTGTTGATATACCTTTATCAGTTTTAACAGTTGTAACTGGGGTGTCAGGTAGTGGTAAGAGTACACTTATTAATCAAACACTATATCCAATTTTAAGCAATAAACTAAATGGTTCAAAACTATATCCGCTTGATTATAAAGAAATAAGCGGACTTGATAGTCTAAAAAAAGTAATTAATATAGACCAAAGTCCAATAGGAAGAACTCCAAGATCAAATACGGCAACTTATACTAAAATATTTGATGATATTAGAGACCTATTTTCAAAGACAAATGATGCAAAAATACGTGGCTTTGATAAAGGTAGATTTTCATTTAATATTAAAGGTGGAAGATGTGAATCTTGTTCTGGTGCAGGTATAGTGAAAATTGAGATGAACTTTTTACCGGATGTATATGTAAAATGTGAAATATGCAAGGGTAAAAGATACAATAATGAAACTTTAGAAGTTAAGTATAAAGGTAAAAATATTGATGATGTATTAAACATGACAGTAATACAAGCATATGAGTTTTTTAGTCAAATACCTTCTTTAAATAGAAAATTAAGTACACTAATTGATGTTGGTATGGACTATATTAAACTTGGACAAAGTGCAACTACATTATCAGGTGGAGAAGCTCAACGTATAAAATTATCTAGTGAATTATCAAAAACAAGTAATGGCGATACTGTATATATATTAGATGAACCTACGACAGGACTACATTTTGAAGATATTAGAAAATTACTTTTAGTTTTAAATAGATTGGTTGATAATAATAACAGTGTAATTGTTATAGAGCACAATTTAGATGTAATTAAATCAGCAGACTATATTATTGATATAGGACCTAATGGTGGTCAAAATGGTGGACAAATAGTTGCAACAGGTACACCTGAAAAAGTTAGCAAAAATGAAAAATCATATACAGGACAATTTTTAAAAAAAGTTTTAAGGAGAAAAAATAAATGATAGGCTTTGATATAAAAAGACTTACACCACTTATATATGTAACATCAGTATTAATATTACTACTTGTTACATTTAGACTTATGGTGTTTTTACTGCCGTTTCTTATTGCAACTATTATTGTTAGTATAACAAATCCAGTTGCTAGATTTATAAGTGAAAAGACAAAAATGAAGAAAAATATTGCAAAATTATTAACGCTTACCCTATTTTATATTTTACTTCTATTTATATTTATAATAATAATCTTTAATATAACAATTGAAGTAGTGAAATTTAGTAGTGAACTTGGACAAAATTCAAAAACAATATTAGATGCTATTTCTAATATTCCAAATGAAATTAATTCATATATAAAATTTTTACCAAGTTATACTATTACTTATATAAATATAGCTTCAACTAAGCTTGTAAACTATTTTACAAACTACATTTTTGTTTTAATAAATTCAAGTATAAATATTGTAAAACAAATACCAAGTATGAGTGTGTATATTGTAATTACAGTACTATCATCGTATATTATATTATTTGAAAAAAAAGAGATAATTAATTTTTTTGAAAAACAAATGCCAAAATCATGGATAGATACGTTTTTTATGATTAAAAAAGATGTATTAAGTATGCTTTTTGTATACATTAAAACACAATTAATGTTAATAACAATATGTTTTTTTGAGTTATTAATAGGTTTTAGTATCATAAATTTATATACAGCTAAATTAGAATACATTTTAATATTTGCTCTATTAACATCAGTAGTTGATGCTCTACCTATACTTGGCACAGGTACAGTATTAATACCATATAGTATGGTTCAAATATTACTTAATAAAGAATACATATTAGGTATTAGTATAATAGTTCTATATGTTATAATCACATTAATAAGACAATATATAGAACCAAAGCTAATAAGTACAAAAGCAGGAGTTCATCCACTATTAACGCTTGTTGCACTTTATAGTGGATATAGAATATTTGGAATTATAGGCTTTTTATATGGTCCAATAATTCTTGTAATAATTAGAATTGTATTTATAAAAGAAATAGAATATGGATTTTTTAAGTATTTAATTAATGAAAAAAGTGAGGGACATAGTGAGAAAAATATTTAATCTTATATTTTTAGTATTTACTTTATTTATAGTGTTTTCTTTATACATTTCTTATGATATTTTCTATAATACTCATAATTTTAGTGGAAAAGAACTGATAGTAGATAAAGGATCAAATTTTAGAAAAGTTTATAGTAGTATAAATTTAGAGTATACTATAGCTGATAAAATATACTTTAAACTTACAAATAATGATAAGAAAATTAAAAATGGTAAATATACACTGAAAAATAAGATGACAAAATACAACCTTATTACTAAAATAATTAGTACAAATAGTGAACAAATAAGTTTAACTATACCTGAGGGATTTACTACAAAACAAGTGTTAGAAAGAATAGAAGCACTTGGACTTGCAAAAAAAGAGAAAATGCTAGAAGAAATGAAAGAGTATGTTTTCTATTATCCTCATTCTGAAAACTTTGAAGGATATTTTTATCCAGAAACATATTTTTTCAATCAAGATAGTAGTCCAATTGAGATATTAGATAAGATATTTGGAACTTTTTTATCAAAATTTCCACCTTCAGAATACCCAAATAAAAAAGAGTTCTATAATAATCTAATTTTAGCATCTATAATTGAAAAAGAAACAAGACATAAAGAAGATAAAGCAATAATTGCTGGGATATTTAAAAACAGACTTGAAATTGGTATGATGTTACAGTCTGATGCTACTTTAAAATACGAACTTGAAAGAATGGCATATAAAAAGGATTTATTAACATCTAATTCAAAATATAACACATATAAACATAAGGGATTAACACCAAGCCCTATATGTAACCCTAGTTTTGAGAGCATATATTCAGCAATGAATCCAGAAAAAAATAATTATTATTACTTTTTTATGTATAATGATAAAACATATTTTTCAAAAACGCATAATGAACATTTAAAACAAAGAAAAGAAAGTGGACATTTAAAATAATGAAAAAACTGTTAATGTTAACTATACTACTAACAAGTTGTAGTATGATAAATAAAAATGAAATTGATATATACGAGAATAGAAAGCCAAAATCTAAAAAAGAGCATGTACAGACTAAAATAGAAGAAAAAAAAGAAGAAGAAAATAAAACATTTTTATATGATATACCAAAAATAGAATATATAAGAGTAAAAGAAAGTTCAAGTAATCAAATAATGGTATTAGATATTGAAACTTATCTTTATTCAGTAGTAACTCATGAAGTAGGTAGTAGTTTTCCTATGCAAGCTTTAATGGCACAAGCAATAGCAGCTAGAACATATGCATATAATAATATTTTAAAAAATTCTAAAAATAATTTTGATGTATATAGTAGTACAACATCACAAGTATATAAGAAAATTACTATTGTAAATGATAAAATAAGAAAAGCAGTAGATGATACCAAGGGTATGATAATGATACATGATGGTAAGCCAATTAATGCGATGTACCATGCAAGTAGTGGTTCAAGAACTTTATCTGCACATCAAGTTTTTGGTAGCGATATACCATATCTAATATCAGTTCAAGAATTTAGCGACTATAAATTGTGGTCATATAAGATAAAGATTTCTGAATTATCAAATAAACTTGGATACAATATTAAAGATATAAAAGTTGAAAATGAAAATACAGATGAAATTATAGTAAAAAATGTAATAATAAATGATAAGTATAAAATTTCTGCAAATAAATTTCGTTCAAAAGTAGGTAATACAAAAATAAAAAGTGTAAATTTTGTTATGACTGTTAATGATGATACTGTGTCATTTGAGGGAATAGGATATGGACACGGTGTAGGGATGTCTCAACACGGTGCTAAAAATCTAGCACTTCATTATGGATATACTTATGATATGATTTTAAAACATTATTATACAAATATTGAAATAATTAAAATATATTAATAGGGGTAATATGAGTAAAATATTAATTGCATTTTCAGGAGGTCCTGATTCTGTCTACCTATATCATTATTTAAAAAAAAGAAAACATGAAATATACTTATGTTATGTAAATCATAATGTAAGAGATGATGTAGAAAACGATATTAAGTTTGTAAGAGAGTTTGGTAAGAATAATAATGTTCCTTTTGTTATAAAATCAATTAATCTTGATAAATTTAATGAGAACAATGCAAGAGAGCTTAGATATGCTGAACTTGAAAATGCAAGAAAAGAATTTGATTGTGAATATATAGCAACAGGTCATAATAAAAATGATAATGTTGAAACACTAATATTTCGTCTTACAAGAGGCACTGGACTTGATGGTCTAAAAGGCATACCAAGACAAAGAGGTCTTGTTATAAGACCTATACTTGATGTGTCAAAAGAGGATATTTTAAAATATTTAGATGAAAATGATATAAGTTACCTTATAGACTACACAAATAACCAAGATATATATACTAGAAATATTATTAGAAATAGAATTATACCCATATTAAAAGAAATAAATCCAAATGTTATTAATAATATTTCAAATCTAATTGAACTTGTTAATATTTCAGATGATGAAAATGAAAAAATAATAAAAGAATTAAAAAAGTATGATATTAATATTAGTAAAAATAAGATTGATGAAATATTATCAGTAAAAAATAAGATTGGTTCTAGTATTAGACTAAATGATAAATATATATGGTATGTTGGATATAATAAGAGTGGAGTAAAAGAGTTAATTGAAGAAATAAATTACTCATATACTTTAGAAAAGGGCCAAACTATTAATATATTTAATTATCAGATATCAATTAATTCTGGTGCTATGTTTAAAAATAGTCTTGAAAAAAGCAAGTTTAAAATATATAATATTGATAAAATAGAAAAAATTATTATTAGAAATAGAAAATATGGCGACAGAATAAACTCAAAGAAAATTAAAGATATTCTTATTTCAAATAAAATTGATAAAGATATTAGAAATCAAATTCCAGTTATAACTGATGAAACTGGTAATGTACTATTACTTGCTGATATTAAGTCTTTAAAGGGAATAGTTGAAATAAAAAATATTTGTGAGTTAGATGATAATAAAACATATGTTTCTATTATCAGAAAGGAGCATAAATGTTAGAAAACGAAGATTTTGAAGAAGAAAAAAAAGAAGAAGAGCAACAAGTAGAAGATAATAAAGAAACACAAAATGAAGAAGATAAAAATACAGAACAAGAGCAAGAAAAAGATAATGTAGAAATAGATGAAGATGAGTTATTTAGAAGAAAATTAGAAGAAATAAGAGGCAAAAATGAGAATAAAGCACCATTTTTAAAGATTAGTAGCCCTATATTTTTCCTAATGGTATTAACATTAATATTTGGAATTTATTACTACACTACTAAAGATTTTAGTAAACAAACTCAAGAAGTAACATATACTGCTTTTATAAACAAATTAAAATCAGGTGATATATTAGAATTAACTGAAAAAGACGATAAACTATATGGTGAATCAAAAGATCAAACTATAATATATCAAACTAAAAAAATTACAAATAGAATTGGTGATGACAGCACTATAGTTGATATCATAAATAGTAATTCTGATATTAAATTAAAATCAATAAGTACTTCAGCTAGAAATACAATATTTAGTGTAATATTAAGTATAGCACCTATGATCATCATCCTATATTTCTTTATGCATATATCAAAGAAAATGATGGGTGGATCAGGTTCTGGAATGAATCCTTTTGATATAGGTAAAACAAAAAGCAAAGTTAAAGAAAAACCAAAAGTTACTTTTGATGATGTAGCAGGTGTTGATGAAGCAAAAGATGAATTAAAAGAAGTAGTAGAATTTTTAAAAGATTCAAGCAAGTTCATTAAAGCAGGAGCAAGAATACCAAAAGGAGTTCTGTTATTAGGTGAACCTGGTACTGGTAAGACTTTACTTGCTAAAGCAGTTGCAGGTGAATCAGGAGCATCATTCTTTAATATATCTGGTTCAGAATTTGTTGAGCTATATGTTGGAGTTGGAGCTTCAAGAGTAAGAGATCTATTTGAAGAAGCTAAAAAAGCTAAACCATCAATAATATTCATAGATGAAATTGATGCAATTGGTAGAAAAAGAAGTGTTGGTAGAAATGGTGGAAATGATGAAAGAGAACAAACATTAAACCAATTACTTGTTGAAATGGATGGTTTTGAAACTGATGCTCAAATAATAGTTATTGCAGCTACAAATAGAGATGACATTCTAGACAGTGCATTACTTAGATCAGGAAGATTTGATAGAAGAATAGCAGTTTCAGCACCTGATTTAAAAGGTAGAATAGATATATTAAAAGTACATGCTAGAAATAAGAAACTATCACAAGATGTTAAGCTTGAAGATATAGCAAAAATAACACCAGGATTTGTTGGTGCAGACCTTGAAAATATATTAAATGAAGCAGCAATACTTGCAGCAAGAGATAGTAGAGACGTAATTAAAATGGCTGACTTAGATGAAGCAGTTGATAAATTAGGTTTAGGATTAGGACAAAAAAGTAAAATAATAACAGCAGAAGATAAAAAAATGTTAGCTTATCATGAAGGAGGACATGCACTAGTTGCAAGTTTATTGCCTGATACAGATAAGGTACATAAAGTAACAATAATACCTAGAGGTAATGCTGGTGGTTATACAATGACTTTACCAGAAGAAACTTTAAATAAGAGAAGTAAAATGATACTAGCTGACATAATGGTAGCATTTGGTGGAAGAGTTGGTGAGTATCTAGGTATGTCTGATATAGGAACTGGAGCATACTCTGATATACAAAAAGCAACATATTATGCAAAACTTTATGTACAAAGTTATGGTCTTGACAGTGAACTTGGACCAATTAACTTTGAACAAAGTAGACAAGAAGAATATGCATTTGTATCATCAAATAGTGATGAAACTATGAGAGATATAGATAGAAGAGTAAAAGCACTTCTAAAAGAACTATATGAAAAAACAGTTACACTTCTAAGAGAACACAAAAGAGATTTAGATGAAGTAGCTGCGTTACTTCTTGAAAAAGAAACAGTTACAGGTTCTGAAATAAGAGCAATAGTATCTGGTCATACACATGAAGAAGTACTTTTAATGAGTGAAGAAGAAATAGAAAAATACTATTAATAAATTCGTAGTAAATCATATGTTTTACTACGTTTTTAATAAGGGGGATAAATGAACATAAATAAAGAGTTGCATAATGAAATAATGCAAGTAAATAAAAAGATAAAAAATGAAGTAGACGAAAAAATAGAAAACTTTAAAAAAGCTTTTAACTATGATAATAAAAAGTTTTTTTGTGAGATTGCTTTTTGTATATTAACACCTCAGTCAAAAGCACTAAAATCATGGGAAATAATTGAAAAATTAGACTCTAATGGTCTTTTGTATACAGGTGAATATGAAGATATAGTTGAACACTTAAATGCAATTAGATTTAAGAATACTAAGGCAAAAAGACTAATAATGTTAAGAGAACTTATGAGCATAGACGGTAAACTAGATCCTAAAAAAGTTTTAATAAATAACGATGATGTATTAAAAATTAGAGAATGGATAATTAAAAATATAAATGGTATGGGTCTTAAAGAGGCAAGCCATGTATTAAGAAATCTTGGAATGGGAGATAATATTGCTATACTAGATAGACATATACTAAGAGTATTAGAAGCACTTAATGTTATTTCTGAAATACCTAAGACACTTACATATAAGAAATATTTAGAAATTGAAGATAAAATGAGAGAATACTCAAAATATTCAGGTATAACTATGGATAGACTTGATCTTGTTTTATGGTATAGACAAGTTGGATATATATTTAAATAAAATTTGCAAGGAGACTTGCATTTTTTTATTTCCTCTAATATTCCAAGCTATTAATATACTTGAAAAAGTAGGCTAAAATATAGTATAATTTTACTATTAGGAGGTAATAAAATGTTAGAAAAAATAAAGCATATAATAATGGAACAATTAGATGTTGAAGAGAATGAAATAACACTTGAAAGTATGTTAGTTGAAGATTTAGGAGCAGACTCACTTGATATAGCAGAGCTTATGTCATCAGTTCAAGATGAATTTGATATTGAAATTGATACAAAAGATGTAATAAAAATAAAAAGAGTAAAGCATCTAATAGAATATATAGAAAATCATAAAAAAGGATGATAGCTTTGAATAAAAATTTAGATTTACTTATGAATACAATAGGCTATAAATTTAAGAATATTGATTTACTAAAAGAAGCGATTACTCATAGTTCATATGCAAATGAACATTCATATCTAAAAATAAATGATAATGAAAAATTAGAGTTTTTAGGTGATTCTGTAATGGATTTAATAACTACTGAATATATTACAGAGCTTTATGATTTTTTTAGAGAAGGGGAACTATCTAAAATTAAAAGCCAAATAATTAGTGAAGCTGTATTTTCAACTATTTCTGAAGATATAAACCTAGGTGATTATTTACTTCTTAGTAATGGTGAAATAGTTTCAGGTGGCAAAAAGAAAAAATCAATATTAGGTGATGCTTTTGAGGCATTAATTGGTGCAATATTTAAGGATTCAAACTATGAGACGGCAAGAGAAGTAGCACTAAGATTTTTAAAAGATAAAATAGAACATTTAAATGAAATAGAAGGCGTTCTAGATTACAAGACAGAACTTCAAGAGTATGTTCAATCAAAATATAAAATAATTCCTGAATATGTGCTGATTGAAACAACAGGACCAGACCATAGCAAGACTTTTAAGGTTAGCTGTGTAGTAAACGGTAAAGTAATGGGATATGGTACGGCTAAAAGTAAGAAAAAAGCAGAAAAGATTGCAGCACAACATGCACTTGAAAATTTAATATAATGGAGTAAAAATGATAAAAAAAGCTATTTATGCAGGAAGTTTTGACCCTATTACTAAAGGACACTTAGATATAATAGTTAGAGCTAAGAATCTTACAGATGAACTAATCATTGGAGTATTATTTAATGTAAATAAATCAAATTATTGGTTCAGTGAAACCAAAAGAATAGAAATGATAAAAGAAAGTATACTTGAGACAGGTATTTCACTTGATAATATACGTGTTTTATCATTTGATGGTTTATTAGTTGACTTAATAGAAAAAGAAAATATTGATGTCCTAATAAGAGGTTTGCGTGCAATTTCAGACTATGAATATGAAGTACAAATAAATTTAATTAACGATATGTTAAGTAAGAGAAAGTTTGAAACAATATTTTTAAATGCTTCAAGACAGTACCTATATCTTAGCTCGAGCGTTGTAAAAGAAATTGCATTAAATAAAGGTGAACTTGGACATTTTGTTACTAGTAATGTTGAAAATATGCTAAAGGAAAAGGTTGAAGAATTAAATGGCAAAAGATAAGCTAAGCTATATTTGTTCAGATTGTTCATACAAAACTATAAAATGGGTTGGTAAATGTCCAAATTGTGGTTCTTGGGGGACAATTGAAGAAGAAATAGTAATGAAAGATTTAAATAGAATAAGCGATAAATCAGTATCAATAACAAATATAGATGATATAGTCATAGATAAAGAATTTAGACTTAAAACAAAGTTTGTTGAATTTGATAGAGTACTTGGTGGAGGACTTACTAAGGCAGAAGTAGTGCTTATAACGGGAGCACCAGGTATTGGAAAGTCAACTTTTTTAATATCATTACTTAATGAATATTCAAAAAAATTAAACACTTTATATATTTCAGGTGAAGAATCACTAAGACAGATAAAAGAAAGAGCTGATAGGCTTAAAATTAAATCTGATAATCTGTTTTTACTTAATGAAACAAAATTAGAAAATATTATCGGAACTATAACAGAGAATATGCCAAAAGTTGTGGTAATAGATTCTATACAAACACTATATTCAGAAAATATAAATTCACTACCTGCTAGTATAAGTCAAATAAAAGAGTGTTCACTAAGACTTATTGAAATAGCTAAAAAATATGATATTGCTTTTTATATCGTAGGACATGTTACTAAAGACGGTAAACTTGCAGGTCCAAAGTTATTAGAACACATGGTTGATTGTGTAATTTCATTTGAAGGTGATGAAAATAACTATTATAGAATAATTAGAAGTAATAAAAATAGATATGGATCAACAAATGAAATATCAATATTTGATATGAAAGAAAATGCAGTAGAAGAAGTAAAAAATCCATCAGAATTTTTCATAGCATCAAGAGAAGAAAAAAACATTGGTAGTATTGTTGTACCTTGTATTGAAGGTAGTAGAGTAATATTATTTGAAATACAATCACTTGTAACACAAGCAATATATGGATATCCAAAAAGAATTATACAAGGATTTGATAAGAATAGAATTGAAATATTACTAGCAGTTTTATCAAAAAATATGAATAATGATTTCAATACTAAAGATGTGTATATTAATATACCTGGTGGTATTGAAATTGATGAAAGAGCAAGCGATATGGCTATAATTTTATCTCTAACATCAACAATCAAGAGTATACCTATAAGTGGAAAAATTGCAGCATTGGGTGAATTAGGTCTTAGAGGAGAAGTAAGAGCAGTTTCATTTATCAAAAAAAGAGTAAATGAACTTATAAAGCTTGGTTTTACGGGAGTATACCTACCAAAAGTACAAGAAAAAGAATTTAAAAATGAAAAATTAAATATAAAACTTAATTTCATTAATAATATAAATGAATTAGTAGAAAGGATAAACTAATGTCAGAAAAAGTAAAAAATGAAATAATGGAGAATATATTTAGCATTATGGCTCCTGGACAAGCTCTTAGAAAAGGTATTGATAGAATAAAAGAGGCTAATTTGGGTGCTTTGATTGTTTTAGCAGAATCTCATGAAATTAAAAATTTAATGGAAGGTGGATTTGTTCTATATACAGATTTTACACCACAAAAGCTATATGAACTTGCTAAAATGGACGGAGCAGTAATAATTTCAAAAGATATAACTAAAATATATGGTGCAAATATGCAGTTACAACCAGACTATAATATTGAAACAGATGAAAGTGGTACAAGACATAGAACAGCACATAGAATGGCAATTCAAACAGGTAATATGGTAATTACAGTATCAGAAAGAAGAAATAAGATAACGGTCTTTAAAGATAACTTTAAGTACATATTAGATTCTATTGCAGATATCTTAATTAAATCATCTCAAGCAATAATGTCTCTTGAAAAATATTCAAGTATAACAGCAAAATACCTAAATAATCTAAATTGCTCTGAACTTGAAAATATTGTTACACTAGATGATGTAATAAGTGGTATTAGATTTTATTCATTACTATTTAATATGGATAATAAAGTAAAACAATATATATTAGAGCTTGGAACAGAAAGTAAGACAATAGAATTACAACATAAAGAAATAATGTTAGGTCAAAAAAGTAATTTCATAAATCTAATAAAGGACTACTCAAACTATGAAAATGAAAAGACAGCTAAGCCTGAAAAAATATTTGAAAAGATAAGTGATATTGATAAGATTGATATAACAGATGATGAAGTCATTGCAAAATTATTAGGTTATGATTTAAAAGTTGTAATGACAGAAGATATATTAGTTGCAAAGGGATATAGACTGCTTAGCAATATTAATAGACTAAGTAAAAAAGAAATTGATAATATTATTGATGAATTTAAAGATATAAACAATATACTAAATGCAAATATAGAACAAATGCAAAAAGTAAAAGGAATAACAAAAAATAAGGCATCAAAAATAGTAAGAGTTAATACGAGATATAAAAATACAATAAAATATGAAAAACAATACTAACGTTGAAGGAAGGTGAAAGATGAAAAAGGTAGTTTACATTTTTATGCTAATTTTAGTAATGTTTTCTTGTAAAAAACATGAAAATGTTCTAAATATATACACTTGGAGCGAATTTATACCAGAGAAAATAATAACAGAATTTGAAAAAAAAGAGAATATAAAGGTAAATATTAGTTATTATGAAACCAACGATATGATGTTATCAAGACTATTATCAGGAACTGATGAGTATGATATTGTATCTCCTTCAACTGACTTTATATCAGTTATGAAAGAGCTTGATTTACTTGAAAAGCTTGATAAACAAGAATTAAGTAAGGCATTTGATAGCATAATTATTGATAAAAGTATAACAGATACTTATGATAAGGATTTAAATTATTCAATACCATATCAAATTTTTGCAACAGGTATAAGTATTAACAGAAAATATGTAGATGAAAATGAAAAAGATATAATAGAAAAAAGTGCGAATATATTTTCAAATAAAAAATATGCCAAAAGAATGACAATGTTAGATGATGCAAGAGAAACATTAGCACTTGCACTTAGATATCTAGGATATAGTGAGGCAAGTTCAGATGACAATGAGCTTTTAAAAGCAAAAGAATTACTTTTAGAATGGAAATCAAATCTTGTAAAATTTGACAATGTAAATTATGGTAAAGGTCTTATATCTGGTGAATTTTACATTGTTCATGGATATCAAGATATATTTTATGAACTAGATGAAAGTGAATATAAGGACTATATTTTTTATCTTACAAAGAATGCATTAATGTATATTGATAGCATGTCAATATTAAAAAATTCAAAAAATAAAGAAAATGCATACAAATTCTTAAGTTTTTTATATGAAAAAGAAAATTATAAAAAAACAGTAGAAAAATTTAAAACATCAAGTGTAGTATCAGGCCTTGAAAATATGAAAACAATCTTAACTATAGATGAAGTTATTTCTAATTCAACTTTACCTAAAACACTTGATAATATAGCAAAAGAAAAACAAGATATAGTATGGAATGAAATAAAGTTAAAATAAATAAGGGGAAAACATGGTATATGGAGTAGTTGCTGAATTTAATCCATTTCATAATGGGCATAAATATCAATTAGATATGATAAATAAATTAAATCCAAGTATAAAAATTGCTCTAATATCAGGCTCTTATGTACAAAGAGGAGAACTTAGCATATTAAGTTTAGCTGATAAAGTTAAAATTGCACTTGATATGGGTTATGATGTTGTAGCACAAATACCTGATATTTATAGTATACAAAATGCTGAGATATATTGTAGTTTTTCAACAAGAATTTTAGAAGAATTAGGTGCAGATTTTCAAGTATTTGGTGCTGAAACAGATAAAGTAGAAGATATATATAAGCTGATTGAATTAGTAGATAGTATTGGTATTAAAGAGTATTTAGAAAAAGGATATAGTTATAACAAATCAATAAGTTTAGCACTTGCTGATATGTCAAAATTATATACTTCAAATAATATATTAGCTATGGAATATTTAAAAGCAATTAGAAAATATGGTCTAAATATAAGACCAGTGATTATTAAAAGACAACATACAGGTTATAATGATGAAAATATAGTAAAAGAGTTTGCAAGTGCAAGTAAAATAAGGCAGTTAATTGCAAATAACAAAGATTTTAAGCATTTAGTACCATATAATCATGATCCAAAATATATATATAACTATGAAGATAAAATGTTTAGTCTTTTTAAATATATTTTTTTAACAAGAAATAATAAAAATATTTATGATATGAGTGTTGATATACATAATGTAATAAAGAATAAGTTAAGGATATCAAATAATTATACTGACTTTATAACAAATATTTCAAAAAGAAATATTTCAATAAGTAGAATAAAAAGACTTATATTAAACACTTTACTTAATATACAAAAAGAAGATATACAAAAAGACGAAGAAATTAAAAATATAAAAATTTTAGGTATAAATGAAAAAGGAGCAAAATACATAAAAAATATCAAAAAAGCATGTGTTGATTATAGTAAATATGAATATGATAAAAAAGAGTTTTTAATACTTAAAGATTATTTAATAGGTGATGAAAAATTTAAAAAACTAATATATAGAAAGTAGGAAATAATGTTTTTGCTTAATTTAATTGAAAAATATCCCAAAAAGACATTAGAACAATCACTTAGTGAAGTTATGAAAAGCAAAAATAGGATGATAGGTGGAATATATTCACCAATTGTTTTTGGTTTAAAATATGAAGAAATACATTATAAGTCAATTGATGGTGTTAATTTATATGGTTGGCTTATAAAAAAAGAGAATGCAACTAAAACAATAGTATTTTGTCATGGAAGACGAAATAATAGAATATTTTGTTTAAGATTTTTAAGACTTTTTTTTGATATGGATTTAAAAGAAGAATATAATATATTCATACCTGATTTTAGAAATTCAGGTAAATCAGATACGACTATAACAGCATTTGGATATTTTTTTGCAAAAGATATCTATAGTACAGTTAAAATGCTAAAAGATAAATTTTCATTTAATAATTTCATTTTATATGGATTCTCACAAGGAGCAATGGGAGCTTGTGCTTTACCATATTTATATGAAAAAGAACTTAAATTGCATGATATAAGATTAGAAAAATTAATTTTAGATAGTCCTATATCAAATATTAAAAAACTTATAATAAGAAACTCAAAAATTAAGAAAATACCTATTCCTAAATTAATAGTATATATGACACTTTACTATTTTAATAAGCACATTGATTATAGGCTTGATGAAATGAGGCTGTCAAATTTACTTGGAATTGTACCTACACTCATACTACAATCTGAAAAAGATGATGCAACACCATATGATATGGTAAAAGATGAGTTTGATAAATTTAATATAAGGAAAAAAGAAAATAACAAGCTTGCAGATGTATATTTTAAAGCGTTTAGAAAAGGACTACACGTTAGAATGTATTTAGAGTACAAACAAGAATATACACAGACAATAAATAAATTTTTAGAAAGTGAGATAGTGTGAATAAACTAAGTAAAAAATCCTATATCCTTTATGGATTAGGTGTTTCATATTTTATGTTGGATCAATTATTTGTACAGTGGCTTAACTATTTTTACCTACCACCGGCAAACTCAACATTAAAACCAATACTTACTGCAAGATACTTAATATATGGCTTTATATTCATGAGATTAATTGATGCAATCGCAGATCCTGTTGTTGGATATATGTCAGACCATAGTAATTCTAGATTTGGTAGACGTTCAATATTTATGATTATAGGAGGAATACCACTTGCAATTTCAATGATACTATTTTATTTCCCACAAGGAAATACACAGTTACAAATGCTTGCATATTTTTCAGTGATTGGTGGTATATATTTTACAGCTTATACATTAGTAGGTGGACCGTATAACTCACTTATACCGGATCTAGCAAATACAAAAAATGAAAGAATTAATCTATCAACAGTACAATCTGTATTTAGATTAGTATTTACAGCTATACCTATGATATTGTCTCCCAAATTAATTGCTATATTCTCAAAAGGAACAAGTGAATTAGTTGGATTTAGAAAAATGATAATACTATTTTCTTTATTATCGTTAATAGGGGTATATGCTTGTGCCTTATTTTTAGGAGAAAGAAAACTTACAAATAAAAAAGATATATCAAAAGGAGCTAGTTTTAGAAAAACTATAAAACAGTTATATAATAAAGAGATTATTTATTACTTTTTAGGATTTTTCTTCTTCTTTAGTGCGTTTAATATACTACGTAATGTAATAAATTATTATGTAGTTATAATAATGAAGCAAAGCACAGGAGCAGTTACACTAATATCTGCAATAATATTTGGATTTGCAGCAATATTTTTTCCAATAACAAATAAGCTTACTAAATTATTTGGATTTAAGAAAATGATGCTTGTAAATCTAAGTTCTATAATTTTTGGAACAGTTGGTTTAATAATATTTAAGAATAGTAACTTGATGATTATTTACACATTCTATGCTATAATAGGAACAGGTATTAGCGGAGCAGCCTTTATATTCCCGCCTGCAATGTTAAGTGAAATTTCAACTAGCATTGCAAGTAAATCAGGAGTTTCAGTTGAAGGTCTATTATTCGGAATACAAGGATTTTTCTTAAAATTAGCATTTATGGTACAAGCCATAATATCAATTTCAGCATTAGTTTATAACAGTGTTGCAAATGCTAATGGGCTTAAGTCTGCAAGTTATGACGGTGTAATTTTAAGTTTGATAATATCAATATTCATGTTTATATTATCAATGATATTTTATACAATGAAAAAAAATGAAATTTAATGGGGGTTTAAAATGCAAAATCATGAATTAGAAGTTATTTCAAAAGAAATTAGAAAAAAAATTGTTGAAATGATATATCACGCAAAATCAGGACATCCGGGAGGTTCATTATCAATAACTGATATATTAACAGTACTATATTTTGAAGAAATGAATATTGATGTAAACGATGTTAAAATGCCAAATAGAGATAGATTTGTATTAAGTAAGGGGCATGCTGCACCAGCTTTATACGCAACATTAATGGAAAAAGGATTTTTACCAAAATCACTTGTAACAGAACTTAGAAGATTTGGTTCACCACTTCAAGGGCATCCTGATTTAAAGAAAGTAGATGCTATTGAAATGTCAACTGGATCTTTAGGTCAAGGATTATCAGCTGCTAATGGAATGGCATTATCATCAAAGATATTTAAACCTGATTTTAGAGTATATACTATATTAGGAGACGGAGAATTACAAGAAGGACAATGTTATGAGGCAGCAATGGCAGCAAGTCATTACAAGCTTGATAATTTAGTGGCATTTATTGATAATAATAATTTACAAATTGACGGAGACGTTGATAAGGTTATGAGCATATATCCGCTAAAAGACAAGTTTATATCTTTTGGATGGGAAGTAATAGAAATAGACGGTCATAATTTTGATGAAATAAAAGGAGCTTTAGCAAAAGCAAGAGAAGTAAAAGGAAAACCAACTGCAATAATTGCAAAAACAATTAAAGGAAAAGGTGTTTCATTTATGGAAAACAATGCAGGTTGGCATGGTAAAACACCAAGTAAAGAAGAATTTGAATTAGCAATGAAAGAATTAATGTAGGAGGATACTTTTTATGGAAAAGAAAGCAACAAGACAAGCATTTGGTGAAGCATTAGTAAAATTAGGTATGAAAAATGAAAATGTGGTTGTATTAGATGCCGATTTAACAAAATCAACAATGACTACATTTTTTCAAAAAGAATTTCCAAATAGACATTTAAATATGGGTATAGCTGAGGCAAATATGATGGCTACAGCAGCAGGAATTGCAACAACAGGTAAAATTCCGTTTGCATCAACATTCGCAGTATTTGCAGCAGGACGTGCATATGATCAAATAAGAAATAGTATTGCATATCCTAATCTAAATGTTAAAATATGTCCAACTCACGCTGGAATATCACTTGGAGAAGACGGTGGATCACACCAATCAATAGAAGATATAGCACTTATGAGAGTATTACCAAATATGATAGTATTATCACCAGCAGATGCAGTTGAAACTGAAAAAATGATATTTGCAGTTGCAGATTACAAAGGACCTGTGTATATAAGACTTGGAAGACTTGCAGTACCGACAATATTTGATGAAAACTATAAGTTTGAAATTGGGCGTGCTACACAAGTTAAAGAAGGTAATGATGTTGCAATTATAGCTACAGGGCTTATGGTTTATGAGGCTATGCTTGCTAGCGATATATTAAAAGAGCATGGTATAAATGCAAGAGTTATAAATATGTCAACAATTAAACCGCTTGATAATGAAATGGTACTTAGAGCTGCTAATGAATGTAAATATATTGTTACAGTTGAAGAACATTCAGTAATAGGTGGTTTAGGTTCAGCAGTATGTGAATATTTATCAGAAGTTAAACCTACAAAAGTTATAAAACACGGAGTGCATGATGTATTCGGTCAAAGTGGTGAAGGTAATGAAATGCTTGATAAATATAATCTAAGAGCTAAGGATATAGTAGATATTGTTTTAAATAACAATAAATAAGGGGGAATAATGCCAAAACATAATTTTAGTGTAAAAAAATTACTAGGAGATATTAGTATATTTTCGTCATCAGTTATTACACTTGTTATTGTATTTATAATTACATATACATTTGCATTTGCACTACTTAGTCTTAAGAGCTATAATTCAAAATTTGAAAATTCAAATCAAATAATACTTTATTTAAATGATATTGAATCAGAAGCAAAAGAAAAATTAAATACTAAAATCTTAGAGTTACCTGGTGTTTCTTCAACAAGATTTGAATCTAAGGAAGTAGCAATAAAAGCAAGCTCTAAAGAGCTAGGTATTGAACTTCCTGAAAATGAAAATCCACTTAGTGATGTATTTTATGTTTATTTAAAAAATGATGTAAACATTGAAAAATTGAAAGATAGTTTAGTAAATATGACTGAAATAAAAGAAATTGATTTTAGAACAAAGGCTCTAGAATCATCAATAGCATTTACTAAAAATATACAAAAACTTACATTTGATTCATCAATTGTGCTTGTATTATTTGGTACACTTATGATATATAACATAATAGGATTTTCAGTAAAATCAAGAAGAAGAGCTATACATGCTAATTTACTTAACAATGTAAATCCTCAAATATTAAAAAATGCATTTTTTATGGAAGCTGTTATTGTAACTATACTAGCAACAGCTATAAGTCTTGTAATATATACAGGACTTAAGAGTTTTTTAATAAATAGCATTACATTATTAATACCTGGTTATACAGTTTCAATATATTTTGTAACTGAAATAATGATAGCAGTTGCAATATTATTTATTACAATATTTATATCATTTATAATAAACTTTTTAGTTATGAATAAGTACTATAATATGGAGTACTACAATCTTGAAAATGAAAAAATAAATGAAATGATTGAAAGTATAAATGTTGTAGAACAAGATGATGAAGAAATTGAAAATCTTGACTTAGAGTTGGGTGTTGAAGAAGATGAAGAAGAGTAAAATAATATTATCTTTTTTGCTTGTAGTATTATCTTCAATTACTATTTCAGATACAGATATTGATAAAAATCAGAAAAGAATTGAACAAATAAACAATCAGGTCAATAATAATAACAAAAAGATAAAAAATAATAATAACAAAATTAATAATGCAAAGAGAACAGAAGCAGATATACAAAAAGAAATTGCAAAATTAAATAGCAAAATTAATAAATTACAAAAAGAATATAACACACTTGAAAAAAAGTATATTGATCTTTTAAAGGCTATTGGTAAAAACGAAAGTGAAATTAGAGATAGCATAAAGAAAATTAATAGTAGTAATGAAAAGATACAAATAAATAAATCAGAACTTGCAAGCAGAATATTAACATTTGATAAGATAAGAAAGATATCAAATATACCAAGCGATAGTAATCTTGATGAAGTTACTCGTGCAAGAAGAAGATATGACAGTAAAATTATACTAGAACTTCAAAAAGAAAAGATAAAACAAATTGAAGAATATAAGTCAAATGTAGAACAAAATAAGGCTAAAGTTGAAATAGTAAAACAAAAAAATATAACTGAGGCTGAAAAGGTAAAAAAAGCAAGAACAGAGCTTGAAAATAAGAAAAAAGAGCTAAATGTTGCTAAGAATGCAAAAGATGATGCTGTTAAAGAGCTAAAACAACTACAAAACAAATTACAAAAAGAAAATAAGAGTATTGAATCTATAAATAATAAACTTATAAACGAACGTAAAAAGCTCGAAGCACAAATTAAAGCTATTATATCAGCATCACAAAATAAACCAAATAATAATAACTCAAATAGCGGTAGTGAAAATATAATAAATATCGTAAAAGGAACAGGACAACTTGCAATGCCAATAAATGGTAAAATAGTTGTAGGCTTTAAACAAGAAAAGATAAAAGGATTTAAGAGTAACGGTATTGAAATTAGAGGAAGTCTAGGTCAAGCTGTAAAAGCTGCTGATACTGGAACTGTAATACATGCTGGAAATCTTGGTAATTTAGGTGGAGTTGTAATAATAAACCATGGTGGAATAATAACAGTTTATGGAAACCTTGCAACAGTTAAAGTTTCAAAAGGAACAAATGTTAAAAAAGGTCAAGCAATTGGTACACTAGGTAGAGATTCAACATCTAAAGATACAGTTCTTTATTTTGAAACTAGAAAAGGTGTAAACATTGTAAATCCTATGAGTTATTTATAGTAAAAAAGAAATCTCATTAGTAATTCACTAATGAGATTTTTTATTATTAAAATTCAACTTTAACTTCTTGATTAATATCTACATTTGGTTCAAATAGTGTTGCACGTCTGAAATTAAAAATTGAGAAAAATAAAGAATTTGGAAATCTTTCAACAAAAATATTTAATTCTCTACAAGTTCCATTGTAATATTTTCTTACTGCTAAAATTTCTGATTCAATATTTTTTAATTCTTCTTGTAAGCTTAAAAAAGAACTGTCAGCCTTTAATTCAGGGTATGCTTCATGAAGCATCATTATTGATTTTAAAGTCTTTGATAATATATTTTCTTGCTCTAAAATCTTATCAACATTTTGTATATTTCCCATATCAATGCTAATCATCTTATTTCTAGCATTAATTACAGCTTCAAAAGTTTCTTTTTCGTGCTTTGCATATCCTTTTACAGTATTTACAAGATTAGGTATTAAATCTAGTCTTTTTTGTAGATATACTTTTATATTACTCCAAGCTTCCTTATTATAGTTATCTAGGGTAACATATCTATTTTTTATTGAAAGTGCATATAAAAAAATGATAACTACCGCTAATATTACAAATATAGTCGCATTCATAGTATTTTCCTTTCAAATATGTTATATCTAAATTATATCTAATATTTTATAAAATGTAAATACAATATAAATTGAATTATTAATTAAATTTATGATATAATTACTGATATAAATTATAGGAGAAAATGATGATAGATAAGAAATATAAGAGAAATTTTTCAATAATAGCACATATAGACCACGGTAAGTCAACTCTTGCTGATAGATTAATTGAGATGACAGGTACTGTTCGTGATAGAGAAATGAAAGAGCAACTACTTGATAGTATGGATCTTGAAAGAGAAAAAGGAATAACAATCAAAGCACAAGCAGTTACACTTAATTATAAGGCAAAAGACGGTAATACATATGAGCTAAATTTAATTGATACACCAGGACACGTTGATTTTATATACGAAGTATCAAGATCACTTGCAGCATGTGATGGTGCACTACTTGTAGTTGATGCAGCACAAGGTATTGAAGCACAAACACTTGCTAATGTTTATTTAGCACTTGAAAATGATTTAGAAATATTACCTGTTGTAAATAAGGTAGATTTACCTTCAGCTGATCCAACTAAGGTACTTCTTGAAATTGAAGATGTAATTGGTTTATCAACTGATGACGCAGTTTTAACATCTGCAAAAACAGGATTAGGTATTGATGAATTATTAGAAAAGATAGTTACATACTTACCAGAACCAGCAGGAGAAGAGAACGCACCACTTAAAGCACTAATATTTGACTCTCATTACAATGATTTTAGAGGGGTTATAACATATATTAGAATAATAGACGGTTCAATAAAAAAAGGTGATAAAATAAAGATAATGTCAACAGGTAAAGAGTTTGAAGTTCTTGAAGTTGGAGTATTTGCACCTAAAATGAAAGAAACTGAAGTTCTAAATACAGGTTCAGTTGGTTATTTAGTAACAGGTATTAAATCAATAAAAGATACACAAGTTGGAGATACTATAACATTAGTTGATAATCCTACTGAAAAACCACTAGAAGGATATAGACCAGCTCAAAGTATGGTATTTGCAGGAATTTATCCAATTTCAACAGATAATTATGAAGATTTAAGAGAAGCACTTGAAAAACTACAATTAAATGATGCCTCACTATCTTATACACCTGAAACATCACTTGCTTTAGGATTTGGATTTAGATGTGGATTTTTAGGATTATTACACATGGAAATAATAGTAGAAAGACTAAGAAGAGAGTTTGAAATAGACCTTATTTCAACAGCTCCGTCTGTTCAGTACTATGTAACACCTGAAGGTGGAACAACTTTAATGATAGATAATCCGGCTGAATTCCCAGAAGGAAGAAAACACATTGAAGAACCATATGTAAAGGGTACTGTTATAGTTCCAAAAGACTATGTAGGTAATGTTATGGAGCTTTGTCAAGAAAAAAGAGGAACTTTCTTAAATATGAGTTACCTTGATGAAACTCGTGTAATGATAGAATACGACCTGCCACTTGCAGAAATTGTAATTGATTTTTATGATAAATTAAAATCAAGAACTAAGGGATACGCATCATTTGAATATGAACTAGTGGGCTATAAGGAAGGAAATTTAGTTAAAGTTGATATATTAGTATCAGGAGAAGCAATTGACGCATTCTCATTTATAGCACATGAAGATTTTGCATATGGTAGAGGTAGAGCAATAGCTCAAAAATTAAAAGACGTAATACCAAGACAACAATTTGAAATACCTATTCAAGCAGCACTTGGTACAAAGATAATAGCAAGAGAAACAATAAAAGCATTAAGAAAAAACGTGTTAGCTAAATGTTATGGTGGAGATATAACACGTAAGAAGAAACTACTTGAAAAACAAAAAGAAGGTAAAAAGCGTATGAAAGCAATAGGAAATGTTGAAATACCACAAGATGCCTTTTTAGCTGTACTAAAATTAAATGATGAATAGAGGTAATAATGGATAAGGTAAAATTAATATTCTTTGATGTTGAAACAAACGGTTTAAAAGGTTCATCAGTACTTTCAATTTCTGCAATGAAAATTTTATATGATCCTACAACAAATGAAATGTTTAAAATGGGAGAATATGATAGATTTTATTATAGAAATGAAGGAGAAGAAATAAATTATGGTGCAATTAGCGTGAATGGTCTAAACGATGAAGAAATAGCGATTAGAAGATCAAAGTCAGACATCAATTACGCTAGAACATTTAAAGAAGATATACAAAGTTTTGTTGATTTTTGTGATGGTGCAAGACATTTTATAGCACATAATATTAAATTTGATAGATCATTTATACCATTTATACTTCCGGTACAATTTGATACTATGATAGAAAATATAGATATAGTTAAGATACCAAGTGAAAATTATTTAGGATATAAATGGCCTAAATTAAATGAATGTGCAAGACACTATAATGTACCACTTGATGATGATGAACTACATCAAAGTATATATGATGTCATAATAATGGGAAGAGTATTTTATAAAATGACTAAAAATGAAATAACTAAAAAAAGAATATTAGAATTTGTATGTAATGATGTAGATACAAAATTTGGTAGGTAAATATGAATAATTTTACAATGATTGCAAATTTTATGGGGATTATAGCATTTGCAGCATCAGGATCATTTAAAGGTTTTAAGTATAAATTAGACATATTAGGTATAATAGTTTTATCAGTAATAACATCAGTAGGTGGTGGTATTATACGTGATGTAATGTTAAATAAAGTTCCATTTATACTATCACATCCACATGATATATACCTTGCAACTATAGTTGCCGTTATCTTATTTATTGTAACAAAGAAAAAAGAAATAATTAGTAAGTATAATACAAAATTACTTATACTTGATGCAATAGGGCTTGCAATTTTCACTATAATCGGTGCAAAAATTGCTATGGATAATAATCAGTCCCTTATTTCAGTTGCAATAATATCAACTATTACAGGAGTAGGTGGAGGGGTATTAAGAGATGTACTATGCTCTGAAATACCTATAGTATTAAAAGAAGATGTATATGCAGTATTATGTTTTTTTGGTGCTATATTATACTATTTCTTAGTGTTACTATTAAATAATGAATTTATAACTTCGATCATTATCTTTACACTAATACTTACTATAAGATTAATAGTGATAAAATATAAGCTAAATTTACCTAAATAAAGTTTGACAAAAATATTGTAATATGTTAAACTAATAGGGTGCATGGTGTAGGTCGCTAATACCTATAACAGCGTTATAAATATTTCGGAGGTGAACATAAATGTTTGCAGTAATAAAAACTGGTGGAAAACAATACAAAGTAGAAGTTGGATCAGTATTAAAAGTTGAAAAATTAGCCGCTGAATTAGATTCAGATGTTGTAATAAACGAAGTGTTAATGTTAGATGGAAAAATTGGAAATCCATTTGTAGAAGGAGCACAAGTAGTAGCAACTGTTAAGGCACATGATAAATTAAAAAAGGTTATCAACTTTAAATATAACAAAAAGACATACTACAGAAAAAAAGGTCATAGACAACAATATACTTTAATTGAAATAAAAGAAATAAAAGGTTAATAAGAATGATAAAAATTCTTTTTAAAAAGAAAAATGACAGCTTTATTTCATTTGAAATAAAAGGTCATTCAAAATTAAGTGGATATGGTACTGATATTGTATGTTCTGCAGTTTCATCAACGACACTTATGACTGTAAATGGTATACTTGAGATACTAAAACTTAAAGTTGATTATACAGTTGATGAGGGATATACATATTGTAATTTTGAAAATATAGTTAATGATAAATTAAGTGTTTTAATTAATTCGTATTATGTTTTCTTAGAAGAATTAAGTAAGCAATATCCAAAAAATATAAATTTTAAAGTAATGGAGGTATGAAAATGTTATTAAAGTTAAACCTACAACTATTTGCCTCAAAAAAAGGTCAAGGGTCTACTAGAAATGGTAGAGACTCAAATCCTAAATATTTAGGAGTTAAAAAATATGACGGTGAAATAGTTAAAGCTGGAAATATAATAGTTAGACAAAGAGGAACTAAATTCCATCCAGGAGCTAATATGGGATTAGGTAAAGATTATACTTTATTTGCACTTATAGATGGTTATGTAAAATTTGAATCATTTGGAAAAGGTAAAAAAAGAGTAAGTATATATGAATCAAAATAAATAAAGTACGAGCCTTATGGCTCGTATTTAATTAAGGATAAATATGACAAAAAAAGAAAAACTAAAGTATGTAATAAATATTTTAGAAAAAAGATACGGTAATCCAAAAACTGAGTTAAATTATGAAACAGAATTTCAACTTATGGTAGCTGTTATTTTATCTGCACAATGTACGGATAAAAGAGTAAATATTGTTACAAAAGAGTTATTTAAGGTTGTAAAAGAGGCAGTAGATATTGAAAATATGGATATTAATACACTTGAAAAATATATTATGTCAACTGGTTTTTATCATAATAAGGCTAAGAATATAAAGGAGAATGCTAAAATCCTTATAAATAATTATAACTCAGTATTACCACATAATATGGACGATTTACTAAAATTACCAGGCGTTGGTAGAAAAACTGCAAATGTACTACTTCATGAATTATGGGGTATAAGTACAGGTATAGTTGTTGATACTCACGTAATTAGAATAGTAAATTTACTCGGAATAGTTAACACAAGAAACCCATTAATAATTGAAAGGGAACTTATGAAACTTGTTCCAAAAGAATATTATGGAAAGATAACTCACTATTTTATATTACACGGAAGAGAAAAGTGCATACAAAGAAAATTAGAATGCGATGTATGTAGTCTAGTAAAGAGAGATAAAAAATGAAAAAGTATATATTAATTATTACAATGTTTATTACTACTATTAGCTTTACATCATTTGCAAGCTATAGTATTAGTGAATATGGAGATGTATTTTTTGAAAAAAATGCAGATGAACTATGGCCAACTGCATCAATTGCAAAGGTAATGAATGTACTTGTAGCACTTGATGAAGTTGATAAAAATAATATTTCACTTGATGATGAAATAACTTTTGATAGAGAAACAATAGATATAAAAGGAAGTCACATAGAAGTAAGTTTAAATAAAAAATATACTTTAAGAAGCTTACTTGAAGCAGAATTAGTATATTCTGCAAATAATGCAGCATATGTTGTTGCAAAATATGTAGGTAAGGGTAGTATAGATAATTTTGTTGAACTTATGAATAAAAAAGCAAGAAAAATGGGCTTAAAAAATACTGTTTTTTATACACCAGCAGGTCTTCCTACTAGTATTACAAAAATGCCACTTGATGTATCAAATGCTAAAGATCTATATCAAATAGCAAAATATGCATTAAATGATAAAAGAATACTAGAATGGAGTAGTAAAAAGAGTATAGAAGTAGATGGTAATAAGTATATAAGTAGAAATAAGAATCTAGGATTTTATGGAAATATAGGTCTAAAAACAGGCTTTCACTCTATATCAAAATTTAATATGTTAGCTATAAATAATATTAATGGTACAAATATCATAAATATAACATTAGGTGATGATAGTGCTAACATAAGATTTATTGAACAAAATAATCTTGCCAAAAATGTAAGTGAACAATTTAAAACAATATATAAAAAAGATGAATTTTATTCAAAGATTGAAGTACTAAATTCAAAAGAAAAAGAAATTGAGGCAATATTTGGAAAAGATTTTGTCTTTTATACAACAAACTTTTCAATAGAAGAAAAGATTGAAAAATTAGAAGGTACAGTTAATGTCGGTGATAAAATAGGTGAGGTTATTATCTCAAAAAATAGAAAAATAATTGACACTATACCAATAATAGCAAAAACAAAAACTACAAAACTAAGTTTAATTGAAAGAATAAAAGTAATAATATTAAATATATTAAAAAAAGTATTTTAATAGGAAGTAGTTATGAAAAATTTAAATGAAGTATCAAAAACTCTTTATGTACCTATGGGTGGTAGAATATATGCTACAAAACATTTTCCACATATATTTTATGATGATATGTCTATAAAATTGCAAGATAAAATACCAGAAGAAAGTTTAAAATATAGTCTACAATCACAGTATACATTCATGGCAAGTGCTATAAGATCTAAAAAAATAGATGAAGTTATTAAAGACTTTTTAGATAATAACAAAGATTCTAATATAATTGAACTTGGTTGTGGTCTTGAAACTACATATTTTAGATTAGGAAATAAAGAAAGTAAATGGTATGAAATCGATTTAGAAGAAGTTATATTCTTAAGAAAAGAAATAATACCAGAACAAGATAATATGGTATATATTTCTTCTTCAATTTTTGATGATGATGTAATAGAAAAATTAAAAAAAAAATGTGGTGATAAACCTACTTTATTCATAGCAAGTGGTCTATTTCACTATTTTACAGAAGATATGGTACTAAGCTTATTAAATAAGTTTAAGAGCTTTAATAATGCAAGTATAGTTTTTGATGCTGTAAGTAAACTTGGTATGAAAGCAACAAAAAAATATATGCAAAAACTAAAAAAAGAAAATGCATATATGTATTTTTATGTTGATAAACCAAATGAACTTACCAAGAAAATTGGAGATAATGCAGTATTAATTAGTAGTTCAGATTTATATACTAATATTTGCAAAAAAGGTATGAATTTATTAACAAAATTATCTATGTTTATTTCAGATAAATTACATATGGTAAAAATAATATATATAAAATTATCATAATTAAAGTTAGCTTGTCTAACTTTTTTTTGTAAGATATTAATAATTTAATACAAAATTTTTAAATATATTGTTGTATATATTAAATTATGGGGTAAAATATATAATAACTAATAGAGGAGGATGTGTATGGAAGTACTAGCTATGATACTTGCAGGTGGTAGAGGTTCTAGGCTTGATGTTTTATCAGAAAACAGAGTTAAACCAAGTGTTCCATTTGGAGGTAAATTTAGAATTATTGATTTTACTTTAAGTAATTGTAGTAATTCAGGTATATATAATGTTGCATTACTTACGCAATATTTACCACTTTCTTTAAATGAACATATAGGAGCAGGTAAGCCTTGGGACTTAGATAGAAGAGATTCAAGTGTAACCTTATTACAACCATATGAAAATACAAAAGGTCAATCTTGGTATCAAGGTACAGCTGATGCAATAAGACAAAACATTAGATTTATAAAAAGTAAAAATCCTAAATATGTTTTAATTTTATCAGGTGATCATATTTATAAAATGAATTATGATTGGATGTTAAAAGAACATATCAAAAATAATGCAAGTCTTACAATTGCAACTAAAGAAGTACCTATAGAAGAAGCATCAAGATTTGGTATATTTGAAGTTGATAGTAATAATATGATAACTTCATTTGAAGAAAAACCACAAAATCCTCGTAGTAATATAGCTTCAATGGGTATATATATATTTAATACAGAATATCTGTTAAGATATATTGAAAACGCTAAAGAAGAAGAATTAGACTTTGGAAAACATTTAATACCTGAAATGCTAAATGCTAATGAAAGAGTATTCATAAGTCCATTTAATGGCTACTGGATGGACGTAGGAACATATGATTCATACCATGAGGCTAATCTTGATTTAATAAAAAAATCAGAAGAAGTTGGTATTAATCTATATGATGAAGGTTGGAAGATATATACTAAGTCTAAAAATGCTGCTCCTGTTAGAATTGGAGTAACAGGTAGTATAGTAAATTCACTAATATGTGATGGTTGTAAAATTGAAGGACGTGTTGAAAATTCGGTTATAGGACCGAATGTAACAGTTAGAGTTGGGACTACCATAAAAAATAGTATAATCTTTGAAAATACATATATTGCAGAAAATACACATATTGATACTGCAATTATAGACAAAAATGTAATAATAGGTAAATTTGCTCTTGTAGGACATGGAGAAGACTATAGTCCAAATAAGGAAAAACCTGATTTACTATTTAAAGGTATGAGTGTTATTGGAAAAGGTAGCTTAGTTGAAGACAATAGTATTATCGGACGTAATGTAAGAATTTTTTCAAATAAAAGAATATTCAACGGCTCTAATATTGAAAGTGGAGCTACAATAAAGTAGGTGAGATTTATGAGAATAATGTATCTAGCATCAGAGGCACAACCATTTATTAAAACTGGTGGATTAGCAGATGTAATGTATGCACTTCCAAAAGCAATGTGTGAATTAGGGCATGAAGTTACTGTAATATTACCTAAGTATGATAAGATAATATTTGAAGACATAGATAGACTTGAATATGTCGATTCAATTGATATGCAAGGTGAGATATATAATCTTTTAAAATATAATATCGATAATATCACGTATTACTTTATAGAAAATCGTGTTTTATATGAAAGAGGACATATATACGGCGATCTTGATGAAGATGTACAATATGCGAATTTTTGTGAAATTGTTTTACGTTTTATGAAAAAATTGGATATCAAAGTTGACATAGTTCACTGTAATGATTGGCAAACAGGACCATTTTCATATTTTATGAAAACAAGATATATGCATGAAGATATATTTAATAATGTAAAAGTAATCTATACTATACACAATTTAATGTATCAAGGAAGATTTAATAACTACTCATTTGAAAAATTAGGTTATGAATACGATAATTACACATTAAACTTTATGGAAATAGGTATGAGCTATGCAGATGTTGTAAACACTGTAAGTCCTACATATGCTATTGAAATTAAATATCCATATTTTTCAGAAGGTCTTGAATGGATAACAAATAGTATAAAGATACATGGAGTATTAAATGGTATTGACTATGATATATATAATCCAAGAACAACTAATGGTATCATACCTTTTAATACAGATATAAAAGAGTATAAAAGAGAGAATAAAAAGAAACTACTTAGATTTTTTGCACTAGAAGATAACGATGACATGGTAATATCAATAGTAAGTAGACTTGTTGAAGGGAAAGGGCTTGATCTTGTTATTTCAAGAATAGAAGAACTAATTAAGACTGAAAATGTAAAATTTATAGTGCTGGGAACAGGTTCAAGATATTATGAAGACTTCTTTAATCATCTATCGTATAAATATCCAAGTAATTGTAAGGTTTATATAGGATATAATGAAAAATTGGCAAATCTAATATATGCAGGTTCTGATTTATTTCTAATGCCATCAAGATATGAACCATGTGGTCTATCACAAATGATAGCAATGAGATTTGGAACTATACCACTTGTAAGAGAAACAGGAGGACTAAAAGATACAGTAACTGCATATAATCATATTACAAATGAAGGTAACGGATTTAGTTTTACAAACTTTAATGCTGATGATATGTTACATGTTATTAGATATGCAAATAATATATATAGTGAACAAAAAGATGTATGGTATGAACTAATTAAAAAGAATATGAAATTAGATTTTTCTTGGAGTAAGTCAGCAAAAGAATATGAAAAGCTATATAAGAATGCAAGAAATAATTAGTAAAATAAAGCTGTGATTTATTCACAGCTTTTATCTATATTAATATTAAAAATCCAGTTATTGATGATAAAAAATATACTGACAATAATATTCTATGTAAATTTCTAAAATTATCATTTAATCCTGTATACATAATAAGTAGTACTGATATTAGAATCATGCATAATATATACGAAATCCAGTATGCTCCATACATTATTAGGAAAAATAGTTGTAGTAAAAGTAATCTATTTGTAAACATTGAAATTGTTACTATAACTAAATCAAAACTTAGTAAAAATAGGGCTAAAACCTCTATTTTTTTTAGTTTACTTTTAAATTGAAAAATAATAAAGATTCCTGTAATTAATTTTAAAATCATAATTAAAACAGACATTAAGTATATAATCATATTCCACCTCAAAATGATTATAGCATATATTGACTAAAATTATAATAAAATGTATAATTAACTTAAATTATAACAATTTCTAACTATTGCAATCTAAATAATTGCCTAGAAAATGGAGGACACAGTTGAAAACAATGGACGGTAATCAGGCTGCCGCATATATTGCATATGCTTTTACAGAAGTAGCAGCTATATATCCAATTACTCCCTCATCATCTATGTCAGAATATATTGATGAATGGTCGTCAAAAGGCAAAAAGAACATTTTTGGGCAAAAGGTAAAGTTAATTGAAATGCAGTCAGAGGCAGGTGCAGCTGGAACAGTACACGGTTCACTACAAGCAGGAGCACTTACAACCACATTTACTGCATCACAAGGATTGCTACTTAAAATTCCAAATATGTTTAAAATTTCTGGTGAGTTACTACCTGGTGTAATACATGTTGCATCGAGAAGTATATCAACTCACGCACTTTCAATTTTTTGCGATCATCAAGATATATACAGTGCTAGAATGACGGGATTTGCTATATTATCAAGCAATAATGTACAAGCAGTAATGGACTTAGCACCTATTGCACATTTAAGTGCTATAAAAGGTAGAGTTCCGTTTTTGCATTTTTTTGATGGATTTAGAACTTCACACGAAATACAAAAAATTGAAGAATTAAAATACGAAGATTTAGAAAAATTAATTGATAAAAAAGCACTACAAAGATTTAGAGATAATGCACTAAATCCAGAACATCCTGTTACACGTGGTACATCACAAACAGAAGATATATTTTTTCAAGCAAGAGAATCACAAAATAGATTTTATGATGCAATACCTGATATAGTTAATAACTATATGAAGGAGATAAATAAACTAACTGGTAGAGAGTATAAACCATTTACATATTATGGATATGAAAACGCTACAAGAATAATAATTGCAATGGGTAGTGTAACTGACACAATAACACAGGTAGTTGACTATCTAAATAGTAATGGTGAAAAAGTAGGAGTTATAACAGTACACTTATATAGACCTTTTTCAACAAAATACTTATTTGATGTAGTACCTAAAACTGTTAAAGCTGTTGGAGTGCTTGATAGAACAAAAGAACATGGTAGTTCACAACCATTATACCTTGATGTAAGAGATGCTTTCTATAACTCAGATATAAAGCCTGTAATAGTAGGTGGACGTTATGGTCTATCATCTAAAGATACAACACCTGCACAGATATTATCAGTATTTGAGAATTTAAAATTAAAAGAACCAAAAAATGATTTTACTATTGGTATAACTGATGATGTAACTTATAAATCACTTGCAAAATCAGAAGAGATAGAGCTAAATCAAGATACAACAGAATGTGTATTTTATGGATTAGGTTCAGACGGTACAGTAAGTGCAAATAAGAACAGTATAAAGATAATTGGAGATATGACAGATAACTATATACAAGGATTTTTTTCATATGATTCAAAAAAAGCAGGTGGACTGACAAGATCATATCTTAGAATATCTAAAAATGTGATAAAATCACCATATCTTATACAAAATCCTAATTTTGTTGTTTGTACTAATTTTTCATATATAACAAAATATGACATGTTAGAAGATATAAGAGAGGGTGGGACATTTTTATTAAATACCCTTTATGATGAGAAAACTGTAGTTGATAAGTTACCAGATAATGTAAAAAAAGCACTTGCAACTAAAAACATTAAGATGTATATAATTAATGCAACAAAATTATCATATGAATTAAAACTAGGTAATAGAATAAATACTATAATGCAGTCAGCATTTTTTAAGATATTAAATATTATTGACTATGAAGATGCCAAAAAATATATGAAAGATTATGCACTAAAAACATACGAGAAAAAAGGTATGGAAATAGTATATAAGAACTATAAGGCAATTGATGCTGGAGATAGTATAAAAGAAGTTGAAGTTGACAAAAATTGGGCAAATATTGATCTATTTTTTAAAGAAATGAAACTTACAACTTTTATGCAAAAGATATCAAATCCAATTAATAGCTTAAAAGGTAATGATATACCTGTATCAGCATTTATTGGATATGAAGACGGTACATTTGAAAATGGTAGCTCAGCACTTGAAAAAAGAAGTATCGCTAATATGGTACCAAGATGGAAACCAGAGCAATGTATACAATGTAACCAATGTGCTTTTGTATGTCCACATGCAACAATTAGACCGTTTTTAATTGATGATGAAGAATATAAAAATGCACCAAATGTATTACAGACTATTAAACCAATTGGTCGTGGAATGGAAAATTTAAGATATATAATACAAGTATCTCCAGAAGATTGTACTGGATGTACAGCGTGTGTTGATATATGTCCTGCGAAAAATAAGGCTCTTGAAATGGTACCAATTGAAGAAGAAATTGAAAGAAAAGAACATGAAAATGCAAGATATTTATATGAAAAAGTAAGCTATAAGGACACTTACTTGCCTAAAACAACAGTTAAAGGTTCTCAATTTGCAAAACCACTTTTTGAATTTTCAGGTGCTTGTGCAGGTTGTGGAGAAACTCCATATATAAAACTATTAACACAGCTATATGGTGATAGAATGTTGATTGCAAATGCAACAGGTTGTTCTTCAATATATGGTGGATCTGTACCTTCAACAGTATATACAACTAATTCATGTGGTAGTGGACCTGCTTGGGCATCATCACTTTTTGAAGATAATGCAGAATATGGTTATGGTATGTATGAGGCTTGTGAAACATTAAGACAAAAAGTATTAACACATATGAAAGAAGCAAGTAATCTAGATGATATACCAAAAGAACTAAAAGATAAGCTTAATCTTTTTATAGAAAATGAAGATGAAGATATTAAAAATGAGATCGTAAAATATCTTGAAGATATAAAAGATAGAAATGAAATACTAGATAAGATATATGAACTTAGACAATACATGCTAAAAAAATCAATATGGATAATTGGTGGAGACGGTTGGGCATATGACATTGGATATGGAGGTCTTGATCACGTACTTTCTAGTGGTGCAAATGTAAATGTACTTGTGCTTGATACTGAAGTATATTCAAATACAGGTGGTCAATCTTCAAAATCAACACCACTTGGTGCAATTGCAAAATTCTCAGCATCAGGAAAGAGAAGTTCAAAAAAAGACTTAGCAGCACTTATGATGACATATCAAAATATATATGTTGCTAGGGTTGCTATGGGTGCAAACCAAAACCAAACATTAAAGGCATTTAAAGAAGCACAAGAATTTGATGGTCCGTCATTAATAATAGCATATTCACCTTGTATAGAACATGGTATTAAAAATGGACTACAAAGTCAAAGTGAAGAAAAATTAGCAACGGAAGTAGGATATTGGCCTCTTATTAGATACAACCCCGATCTAATAGACAAAGGTAAAAATCCTCTTCAAATTGATTTTAAAAAGCCTGATTGGGATAGATACGAAGAATTCTTACTAAATGAAAATAGGTTTGTGAGACTTAAAAATGAGTATCCTGATATGGCAATGTCGCTTTTAGAAAGTAATAAGAAAACAGCGATGAAAACATTTAGTTATTATGAAAAATTAGCAGCAATTGATTATTCAGATTATAAGAAGGAGTAATATGAAATTAAAAGGGGGATATATATTAGTTGAAGTTATAGTTGTAATTTGCTTAGCTTCAATTATTTATTTTACAACAAGATATATGATAAATAAAATATATGTTAATGAGGCATATAAACAAAAAATTAAAATAATAAGTATAATTGACTATATCCAAAAAAAAGCAGTATATGACAATAGAGATTATGAAATAATTTTCAATCTTGAGAGTAAAGAAATCTATTATTTAGACAAAGTAGTAAAACTTGATGACAGATTTACATATATTACAAAAAATATAAGTAATAATTTTAAAAGAAAAGTTAATAAACAAGGTAATTTTGATAAGGGTTTTACAATTGAGATTATAAAAAAAGATAAAACATATAGTAAGATATCAGTAAATACTGCAAATGGTTTAAATATACCACTAATAAAGGATAGAATATGAAAAAGTTAATTATATTTCTACCACTATATATACTCTATCTATATTTTAATACATATAAAGGCGAAAATATTTATTCTAAATATGTCTATATTGATGGTAATAATGTTTATGTAAATAAGATTAATAATAAACTACTTATAAAAAAGAAGTTTGAATACAATAACTATGAAATAGCGGAAAATGGACATTATACACTATACTACAATAATGATGAAGTAATATACATTAAGCCAAGTATATTTAATAAATATAGACATACTATTTCAAAGAGAATAGATAAATATTTTACAAACGATATTAAAGAAATATCAAAAGTACTAATATTAAATGAAAAAAGTAATTTTAATAAAAGTAAATATAGGCAGCTTGGAATTAGTCATTTAATAAGTATATCAGGTCTTCACATTTCAATTATGTTTATGATACTTAGTAAAATAAAATTAAAAAATACTATAATATTATCAATATTAACATTTTATACTCTTGTAATAGGACATAATCCACCAATAACAAGAGCATATCTAATGCTAGGCTTAACATTAGTATTTAAAGATATTGATATAAGAAAATCATATTTAATATCGTTAGTATTAAATTTACTAATAAATCCATATCAAATAATTTCCATTTCCTTTATATTCACCTACCTATCACTATTTGCCATATTATTTTTAAATATAAAGAATGTTATGTTAAAAAGTTTAATGATACAAATATTTTTATTACCAATTAATCTATATTTTTTTAAAACTGCAAATTTACTTTCATTTATTTTCAACCTTATACTAATACCCATATATTCAATATTTATAAATTTGATATTTATTATATATCTAATACCTAATAAATTAATTATTGAATTAGTAAACATGTACTATATATCATTAAAATATATTATTGACTGCTTTTATTACTATAATATATTTGAGATTAAACTAAATATTAGTATTATTTTTGCATTAATATACTATATTATACTAATATATTGCATAATAATTTTTAAAATGTTAAAATAGCAATATAAATATTAAGGAGAAAATTAAATGTTACATAAATTTACATATTTTGAACCCATACATATACATTCATTTATTTTTTTCACAATACTGTCAATAATTATAATATCAATACCTTTTTTTATGAAAAAAGACTATAAGGGAATATTTACTAAGGCTTTAGGTTTTTTTATTCTGTTTGCCAAAGTTTTTGATATATGGTACAGAATAGCAATTGAAAAAGAAGATTGGATTTTTACAATACCACTTAATCTATGTAATATATCAGCAATTGTTATAGGAATATTCCTTATTATACGAAGAAATACACTTTTTAATTTAGCTTATTTCTGGTTTACAGGAGCAATACTTGCTGTAATATTACCAGGGATAGTTACATATCGTACTCCATTTTACATTTATGTATTTATGGGGCTACATTTCTTAGAGATAATGGCAGTTATATATGCATTTATTCATTTAGATGTAAGGGTTACAAAAAAAGGACTATATTTTGCACTTATAGGATATTTAACTTTATGTTTAGTTGGGTCTATAGTAAACTACTTAACAGGGACAAACTATATGTTCACATATGACTACATTATACCAGCTGTAAACTTTATAGAACCATTTATTCTATATGTAGTGCTACTTATATCACTATTTATGTTATCAATGATACTTACATATTTACCATTTTTACATATTGATAATGAAGAAATTGAAGAAAAAAGTATAAGCTAAAAGAGTTGTAAGATAATTACAACTTTTTTTATGAAATATGAAATTCTATAAGTACTGTATAATTTACTGTATAAAAATACAATATATAAAATATAGAAATTTTTAAAAATTTCTATTGATTTTAAAAAAATTAGTGATATAATTATATTATAGAAAATAGAAGGAGATTAAAATATATGGGTAATAAATTTAATGGAAAGAGAAATTATAACAAAAAACTTTCAATGTTTTTAATTGCAAGTTCATTTGTTTTAAGTGCAGCATCTTTTGCAAAAACCACAACTGTAGTCGGTGAAGATTACATAATACAAAACAAACCAGGTGATACAGGTTATACATCAAGATTTCAATTAACAGACAGTTGGATACACAATTATGTAAAATTTGAAAAAAGAAATTATACAGATGATGAATTAAAAGATCCTAAAATGGCAGGTAAAGGTATTGTTAACAAGATCCGTGATGATAAAGATAAATTGATAGCGGAAACAAGAATGAGTTCACGTGGATATGAAGGAGTAGTTGCGGAAGATAAAAGATATAGTATCATATCAGAAAAAAATGCAAGAACTCGTTATGACAAAGACGGTATAACTTCAATTGCTGAAAAAGGTAAAACAATTAATAATAGAATAACTACTGGTAAGAGAGATAGCCAAGGACGTGAAATATTAGGGGCAGGTTCTACTATAAGAGAGCAAGGTACAGAATTTCATAAAGATGTAAATGTTGGAGAAACATATATACGTGATACAAAAAATAATAAAAATGAACTAATAATTGGTAATAAATATAGTAAAGCTTATGGTGAAAAAGCATCATCACTAGGTCATCATAATGGAGTTTATGGTGAAAATTCTACAGGTGTTGGTTCAACTAACGTTGTAAATGGTGCAAACTCATCAGCTTTAGGTTATAAAAATACAATTATTGGTGGAAAAGATTCTACTGCTATAGGAAGTCAGAATAAAGTTAATGGTGAAGGTTCAACAGCATTAGGTAAAGGTAATGATATTGAAGGGAAAGACTCAACAGCTATAGGAAATGAAAATACTGTTAAAGGAGAAGGTTCAACAGCATTAGGTAAAAAGAATTCAACTACAGGTAAGGCTACAACAGCTGTAGGTAATGAAAATACTGCAAAAGGTGAAAATTCATCAACTTTAGGAAACAAAAATACAGTTGAAGGTAAAGATACAACAGGTATCGGATCAACTAACGTTGTAAAAGGAAACAACTCATCAACTTTAGGTAATAAAAATACAGTTGAAGGAAATGATTCAACAGGTGTTGGTTCAACTAACGTTGTAAAAGGAGATAACTCATCAGCTCTAGGTAATAAAAATACAGTTGAAGGAAATGATTCAACAAATGTTGGAACAACTAA